>DOLC01000025.1 GCA_003509545.1 Peptococcaceae bacterium | reverse complement strand
TTGCAGAGCAGGCCTGCTTGGGCTTGGAAGCGAGCGAACAAGCTTTCGCGGCTAGCCCAGGCTTTAAGCTTGGCGAAAGGCTTAAAGCTTGGCCCGAGGGCATGTATCCTTGCGGCCGGCAACTGAGGCAGGATGCTTAAATTCTGCCGGGAAGCCTGCCTTAAGCCTTTAAGCCAAGCAAAAGTCCTGCCCGCGAGGGAGGCCTTTGCGAGCGAAAGCCAAGCAGGCCGGGATCAAGAGTGGGGATACGTCAGGGAGTCACCCGCTTGACTTCCATAACATCTTTGATGCGCCTGATCTTGTCCATAATATATTGCAAATGCTCCAGGCTCCTGATCTCGATTTTTAAGTCTACGGTAGCCATGTGGTTGCGGGTAGCCCGGGCATGGATGGAATTGATAATGGTCTTGGTATCGGCCACCGCGGACATTATGTCCATGGCCAGGCGGGGACGGTCCAGGGCCACCGCTTCTATCTGCACCTCGTAGGTGGCCTCGGCCTCGCCGTCCCAGGCCACCTCGATAATGCGCTCGCCTTCGTTGTTAAGGTGGTGGAGAATATTGGGACAGTCGCTGCGGTGCACCGAAATACCGCGCCCCCGGGTGATATACCCTATGATAGCATCCCCCGGCAACGGATGGCAACAGTGGGCCAGCCTTACCACTATATCGTCCAGGCCCTTCACCCGGACTCCCTGGGAAGGCCGGCTGTATCCGTTCCAGGGTTTGCCGGTGGTCAAGGCCTCCATCCGGGGAGTTTCTTCTTCTTTGTCCTCCCTTATTTCCTCCCTTAGGCTCCCCAGCACCTGGGCGGGGGTAATCCCCCCGTCTCCCACGGCCGCCACCAGGTCTTCGGCCGTGGCCAGGTTGAACCTGCGGGCCGCCTCCTGCAGCAGGGGAGATTTCAAAACTTCTTCGGAGTTCAGCCCCTGCTTGCGACATTCCTTTTCCAGGAGTTCCCTGCCCCGGGCCAAATTCTTCTCCCGCTCCTCTTTCCTGAACCACTGGCGGATGCGGTTCTTGGCCTGGGAGGTCTTGACCACCTTCAGCCAGTCCCGGCTGGGGCCGCTCCCTTTCTGCACCAGGATCTCTACAATATCGCCAGTTTTTAAGTGGTAGTCTAAGGGGACGAGTTTGCCGTTCACCCGGGCCCCTACGCACTGGTGCCCTACATCCGTATGCACCCGGTAGGCGAAATCAATGGGCACCGACCCAGCGGGTAACTCCACCACATCTCCCTTCGGCGTAAACACGTACACCCGGTCCGAGAAAAGGTCGATCTTTAGGGACTCCATGAATTCCCTCGGATCCCGCAGCTCGCGCTGCCAGTCGAGGATCTGGCGCAGCCAGGTGAGTTTCCGTTCGAATTCATGGTCCGAGGCAGTATACCCCTCTTTGTACCTCCAGTGGGCCGCAATGCCGTACTCGGCCGTGCGGTGCATCTCCCAGGTGCGGATCTGGACTTCGAAGGGCTCCCCTTCCGGCCCCAACACGGTGGTATGGAGGGACTGGTACATGTTGGGTTTGGGCATGGCAATATAATCCTTGAAGCGACCCGGGATGGGCTTCCACAGGGCATGGATGATCCCCAACACTGCGTAACAATCCTTAACCGTGTCCACGATGACCCGCAGGGCGATAAGATCGTATATTTCGCTTAGCTCCTTCTGGTCCTTTTTCATCTTGTTGTAAATACTGTAAAAATGCTTCGGCCTCCCCTGGATATCCGCTTCAATCCCGCTCTCCTGCAATTTTTCCCTCAAAATGGAAGCTACTTTGTAGATATACTCCTCCCTCTCCTGGCGCTTCTTGGAAATGCTCTTCACCAGGTCGTAATAAACCTCGGGCTCCAGGTAGCGCAAGGCATGGTCTTCCAGCTCCCATTTTAAGCGAAAAATTCCCAGGCGGTGGGCCAGGGGAGCGTAAATCTCCAGGGTTTCCCGAGCTATCTCCCGCTGTTTTTCCGGGGGACAGTGCCTCAAGGTCCGCATGTTGTGCAGGCGGTCGGCCAGCTTGATCAATATGACCCGTATATCCTTGGCCATGGCCAGGAACATCTTGCGCAGGGTTTCCGCCTGCTGTTCCTCCTTGGTCTTGTATTCCAGGCGGCTCAGTTTGGTAACCCCGTCCACAAGGTAGGCCACTTCTTCCCCGAAATTCTCCCTTACATCGTCCACGCCCACCGCGGTGTCCTCCACCACATCGTGCAGCAAGCCGGCGGCGATGGTAACGATGTCCAGCTGCAGTTCGGCCAGGATTTCCGCCACGGCCAGGGGATGAATGATATAAGGTTCGCCGGAATACCTTTTTTGATCCCCATGGGCCTTCCGGGCATACTCGTAAGCCCTGCGAATAAGCTGCAAGTCGGCCTCGGGATAATAGAGGAGGATTTGCCTCTCCAACCCCTGAAGGTCCACACCCTTCACCTCCTTAAACCCCGGAGCTCCCGCCACAGGTCCAGGGCCAATTGATAATCCCGGCAGAGTTGACGGTAGCGCCATGAGTTATGTAAGTCCCTCTTTTCTCCGGCACCGGGGGTCAGTCGCACCCTCGTCCCCCCGCTACCTTCTGTTAAGCGGACCAGCCCCAATTCTTCCAGTATATTTATACCGCACCGCACCAGATACCCGCCCAGGACCTTCCTGTCTAGGCAGACCCCGTCCTCCCCGGAGCCCAGGGAGGCCAAGCGCCGGTAGAGCCGCCGGAGAAAGGGGGGCAAGGCCGCGCTCCCCGGCGGCTCCTCCCGTAGACACTGAACCCCCACGTAAACCTCCGGCCGCTCCGGATGCGGCGGCAGGCTCAGCTCCATTTCCTCCCGCCCCTGCGGGAGGTAGGTGAACACTACCGTCCGTGCCGGGTAAAACCACGCCGGCCTGGACCCCACCCCCACCAGGAGGCATACCTCCCCGGCGAGGGATGCCCTGCGCACCAGGCCTTCTTGGTGGGGGGTAAGGCCTTCATCCAGCACCACCTTCAACCCCTGCTCCCGGAAAAAGCGGGCCAGCCTCCGGGCCTGGGGAAAACCGGCCGCGTAAAGAACCGTCCGCTCCCCCTTGGAGGCTTTCTCCCAGGCGCACCGGACGGGGTCCTCAACGGCGACGGCTTCAGGCCCACCGCCGGAACTCCAAAGCCGCGCGCCCGGCAAGTTCTCCCCTGTCTCGGGGGACCACAGCTGCCAGCCCTCCTGGTCCGTGCCTTCCACCTCTAGCAGCTCCACCGGTTGCAGGATAATCCCCCGCCGCGGGGCTTCCGACCTCAGTTTTTCCTCCGCTAACCACGGCCCCCGCGGCAGCAGTTCCCCCTCCGGCAGGGCCCTCAGGCTCCTTAACCCGTGGTAGCAGGCCAGGACTCCCCGACCCGAGGCGAAGACCAAATATCCCGCCGTTTTTCCCTGCTTCCAGTACTCGCCCACCTCCTCAAGGAGGGCGGCGGCCCAGGTGGACGACCCCTGGCCTTCTCCTTCCCGGCTTCCAGGTACTTCCTGGGGCCAGGCGGCAACGGCCAGTCCCTCCTTCGCCCAGGGTCTCTTATCCCCGACCACTACTATCGGAGGGGACTCCGCCGGCCGCAGGTCGGCCAGCACCAATTCCACTTCTTCGCGGCCGTTATAGCGGTCTATAACCGGCCGAAAGGCCACGTCGATCCTGCTCCCCTCCCCTATACCCTCAGGCACGGCCATGTTGAAGGCTATGGCCGGGAGCTCCTTTCCTTCGGCCAGGAGCCTGAATTTAATATGTACTCCCCCGTTCCCCACCGCCCGCAAGGAGCCGACTTGTGCTCCGCGGTACAGGAAGAGGGGACGCGGGTTTTCCTCCCCGAAGGGGGCTAGAGCCTCCAGCTCTTCTACCAGTCTCTTATCTATCTGGCTGAACAGCACCTCCGCCTCCAGCTCCAGCATGGGCTGGGGGGCCTCTCCCGTACAGGCGGCCTCCAGAGCGGCCAGGAAGGCTTCGCGAAAGGGAGCCACCTGGTCCGCGGTTATTTCCAGCCCCACGGCCTGTCCGTGGCCGCCACAGGCGGAGAGATATTCGCTGCAAGCCTGGACAACGCTGAAAAGGTCGATCCCCGGGGAACTCCGGCCTGAACCCCGGCCCCTGCCTTCCGGTCCCAGGGCGATGAGGACGGCTGGCCTGCCCAGCCGCTCCGCCAGCCTACTCGCCACAATCCCCAGCACCCCCGGGTGCCACCCCGGAGAGGCCAGGACCACCCCAGGCTCCCCCCGCTCCAGGGCTACCTGGGCCTGGGCCAGGGCTTCGTTAAGCACCTGTTCTTCCAGGAGCTGCCGGGTCTGGTTTTCCCGGTTCAGGGCCTGGGCCAGCTCCCAGGCTTGTTGCGGCGAGGAGGCGAGGAGCAAATCCAGGGCGGGCCGGGCCGAGCCCAGCCGCCCGGCGGCATTGAGGCGCGGGGCCAGGACGAAGGCTATCCTTTCGGCGCTTAACTCCTCAGGCCTGAGGCCGGCCGCCTCCAGAAGGGCCCTTATCCCCGGCCTCCTGGCCTCCCTGAGGATCTCCAGCCCGGCCCGCACCAGAAGCCTGTTCTCCCCCAGAAGGGGCACCGCATCGGCCACGGTCCCCAGAGCCGCCAGGTCCAGGGCCCACCCGGCAGGTATCCCCTCGGCCCGCAGACCAAAAAGCTCCGCCAGTCCTTGGGCAACCTTAAAGGCCACCCCGGCCCCGGCCAGTGGGGTGCTCAGCCCCGGAGCGAGCCAGGGGTTCACCAACGCCACGGCGGCGGGAAGTTCCTCCAACGGCCGATGGTGGTCGGTGATTATCAAGTCCAAGCCGTGCTCTACGGCCCAGGCCGCCTCGGCCACGGCGGTAATACCGCAGTCGACGGTGACGGCCAGGGTACACCCTCGCCCCAGGCCCCAGGAGAGCCCTTCTGTCTTCAGACCGTAACCTTCCTCCAGGCGGTGGGGAATGTAAAACTCCACCCCTGCCCCTAACTTTGCGAGGGTTTCCCCCAAAAGGACGGCCGACGTCAACCCGTCCACATCGTAGTCTCCGTACACCAGAACTTTTTCGCCCGACCGGGCGGCCCGGCCCATGCGCTCTACGGCCTGCTCCATTCCCGGGAGGGCATAAGGGGAACCCAGATCTTCCACTCCCCCGGATAAGAAGGTTCGGGCTTCTTCCACCGTCTTAACACCCCGGTTTATTAAAACCTGGGCGGTGACCGGCGATATGTCTAGGGCGCGGGCCAGGATTCCCTGGAGGATAAAATCGGGGGCATGGACTTTCCATCGCGCCCTCGTCATTCAGGCCTCCTCCCTGGGGCAGGTGCTACATCCCCGGCATCCCTCATCTTCCCCGCAGGGTTCCAGGTGGATAAGAACCTGGGTGTAGGGTAAGGCGTCCTTGATGGCCGCCGTAATCCTGTCACTTAAGCGGTGGGCCTGGGCCACAGACTGGCGGCCGGGGACTACCAAATGCAGGTCGATCTGGCGTTCCCGTCCGGCCTTCCGGGTGCGCAACTTATGAAACTCCACATACTGATCCGCATAAGAGCTTATAATCTCTTTAATCAAGCGCTCTTCCTCCTCCGGCAGGCAGACATCCATTAAGGGGGTAAAGGCCTCCCGCGTCAGCCGGTAAGCCGCCCCCAGAATGAGGGCGGCGACCACCAGGGCGGCCAAGGGGTCCAGCCAGTTGAGGCCCGTGATCTCTATAGCTACCAGCCCCACCATTACTCCTGCCGAAGTATATACGTCCGTACGCAGGTGCCAGGCATCGGCCTCCAGGGCTACCGACTGGGTCTTCTTCGCCACCTTGAAGAGATAATTGGAAACAAAAACGTTTATTAGGGCCGATAACCCCATGACGGCCATGCCGATCCCCGGCTGGACCACTTCCGCCCCCAGCCGCAACTTTTTTATTGCCTCCGCTATGACGACCACGGCCGCTCCAAAAATGAGGAGGGCTTCAACGGTGCCGGCCACATTTTCGACTTTACCATGACCGTACCGGTGCTCAAAATCGGCGGGCTTGCTGGCCGCCCTTACGGAAAAATAGGCGATTACCGCCGCCAATAAGTCCATTCCCGAATGGATGGCTTCCGAAATGACGCTTAAGGAATTGGTGGCCAGTCCGGTGGCCAACTTCAGAAGGACCAGAAAGGCGTTGGACACCACCGAGATCCTGGCCGCCCTCGCCCGCTCGTCCACACCAATCGTCCCCTCGACATCTAAAAAATTGGACTTCATCCGTCTCTCGATGAAGTCCTAGGGCCCCGGTACTTTCCCCAGCCCGCCCGGGCCTCCCCCGCCGTCCCGACCTGGG
Organism: Peptococcaceae bacterium; assembly: GCA_003509545.1. Taxonomy (GTDB): domain Bacteria; phylum Bacillota; class DSM-521; order Neomoorellales; family Neomoorellaceae; genus UBA12545. The sequence continues at coordinate 14,237 of DOLC01000025.1, read as the reverse complement.
GTCGATTATCCCCTAGGCCCGACAGGGCCATCCCTGCCTGCCCGGCCGTTGTCCTTCTACCGCCTTGTTCCCATTGTAACACTGAAAACCGCCGAACCGCAACCTTTACCCCGGCCGGGAACCGGCCACCTGGACCAGATGGAGGACCCACAGGATAAAAAAACCCAGCCGAGGGGCCAACCATGCCACCAACAGCCCCCGGTACTGCCTCCACCGGCCCTGTTCTTTGAGGAGCAGCAATTCCCGTGCGCCGGCCAGGCCGGACAGGGCCACTCCCCAGCGGGGCCCCGCCAGGGCCCCGCCCACCAGCAGGGCGGCCAGGCCCGCGGCCATGACCCGGGCGGGGTCCGAAAGACGCCGGGGACCTAACAGCCGCGGTAACGCTGCCAACCCCGCGGCCAAAACCACCCCTATCAGTAACAGTATAAGCATCAGGCCCGTAGGGGGTGCATGTAGGCTATAAGTCAAAATGGCCGCCAGAAGGACAAACAGGCCTGTCCGCGGATAGAACAGGCCAGCGGCCAAAACTGCGCTCAGGAATATCCCCCACAGGAAGAGCACCCTTGGCGCCTCCTTAAGGGGACGTCGCCCGGCGAACTTTGGCGCGGGCGGCCCTCTTCCGTTCACGGACTAGGTTGCGCAAATCGACCCACAAGGGGCTGGCGGTAAAGATTGACGAGTAGGTGCCGCTCAGGCTGCCGATGAGAAGGGCCAGGGCAAAGCCCTTGGTGGTATCTCCCCCTAAGATAAGCAGGGACAGCAGGGCCAGGGCCACGGCCACCATAGTGTTAATACACCGGACCAGACTCTGGGCAATACTCTTGTTCACCAGCTCCTCCAAACTCTCCTTCTTACGCATCCGGAGGTTCTCCCGGATCCGGTCGAAGACCACAATGGTATCGTTGAGGGAATACCCGATGATGGTGAGGATGGCGGCCACGAAGGCGCTGTTGATCTCCCACCGGAAGAGGGCGAAAAGTCCTACGGTGACCAGCACATCGTGGAGTAGGGCCACCACAGCGGCAATACCGAAGAGGAATTCAAAACGGATCCCTATATAAATAACCATTAACACCGCCGCCAGGGCCAGGGCGTAAAGGCCCTTCCGGGTTAGTTCGGCGCCGATTACCGCGCCCACCTTCTCATTTCGCTGAACCTCAAGGCTGCCGAACTTTTCCTCCATTCTTTCCAGCAGCGCGGTGCTTTCTTCTTCCGTCAGCACCGGGGTCCGGAGCAAGAACTCGTTGGGGCCGACCGGCTGAAGGGCGGCCTGCTCCAGGTTAAACTCCCTCAAAGCCTCCCGCACCTGGGACGTCTCCACCGGCTGCTCAAATCTTACCTGTAACAGGTTTCCGCCGGTAAAGTCGATGCCCAGGTTTAACGGAGGCCGCTGGGTGGCCATGGCCATAATCCCCGGAATAATCACTAGCAAAGAAAGGAGATACCAGAGCTTGCGTTTACCTACGAAGTCCAACAGCCTTCACCCCTCTGCCTCAAACGAAGGTTCCCGGCTCACTCCGTACAGCCGCACGTCCTGGAAGGCCGGAATATTCACAAGGAGGCGCAATAAGAACCTGGTGAGGGTAATAGCCGTAAACATGCTGGCCGCGATACCCAAAGTGAGGGTAATGGCAAAACCCCGAATGGTCCCGCTCCCCAGGAAGTAAAGAACTACAGCGGCCAATACGGTCGTAGTGTTAGAGTCGAAAATAGTGCGAAAGGCCCTGGTAAAGCCCGCCTCGACCGCGGCACGAAGGGTCTTGCCCTTCCGCAACTCTTCCTTCAGGCGCTCGTAGATAATAATGTTGGCATCCACCGCCATGCCTACGGACAAAAGCAAACCGACGATGCCCGGCAGGGTCAAGGTGGCCTTGAGGGCCCACAAAGCGGCCAGAACGATTACGGCGTAAACAATGAGAGAAAAATTGGCCACCAGGCCGGGCAAACGGTATACGACGAGCATGAAAAGGGCGATGGCGACCAGTCCCACGACGATGGCCTTTTTGCTTTTAACCAGGGAGTCTTGTCCCAGGGTCGGACCCACGGCCCGGCGCTCCTCTATCTCAACGGGCACCGGCAGGGCCCCACCCCGCAAGAGGGCTGCGAGTTCGGCCGCCTCCTTGTAATCGGCAAACCCGCCGCTGATTACCGCTTCGCCGCTGGGAATAGCCTCCCGTACCACGGGATTGGTTAGGAGTTCACCATCCAAATAAATCCCTATATGCCTCCGCGGATCGTTCAGGCTGTATTCCCTTACCAGTTCGGCCGTAACTTCGGCAAACTTCCTGGTCCCCTCGTCATTGAACCTCAGGGTTACCATGGGCTCGTTGGTCTGCTGGTCGATAATGGCCTTGGCATCCCTTAAATCCTTACCGCTTACTACCACCCGGCCGTCGGCGGTCTTAAACTCTAGGAGGGCGGTCTTCCCGATCACCTTAACGGCCTCTTCAGGATCGCCGATCCCCGCCAGCTCGATGATGAGCCGGCGGCTGCCCTCCCGCTGGATCAGGGGCTCGGCGAGGCCCAATTCGTCCACCCGGCTCCTCATCACCTGGCGCAGGGCTTCCATATCCTCGTCCGTCACCTGGTGGTCGGGAGTGTCCTTGGCCTCCACCACGATGTGCACTCCGCCCCTTAAGTCCAGCCCCAAGTTCATAGACCGGAGTAAAGGGGGTAGAACACCTACCCCCAAGGCCAGAATGGCCAGAAAAACCGCGATGGCCCTAAAGATTTTTTTACTTCCTCCCGTCAAACTCCCTTCCCCCTCTGCTGCACGGCCGAACTAACCACAAAATTATAGTTCTCCCCTACGCTGATGTCAATTTAAAGGAGGCGGGCGTTATTAATTACCAGGCCGAACTGGCATCCCAGAAAGGCCGCCGCCCGGCGGCACATCATCATGCGCGTCAGGAAAATCTCGAAGTACTCCGCCGGGTTGCTTATACCCAAATCGATCTTGAGTTCCAGGGTGATGGTTTTCTCCTTTTCCTCCACCCGGAGGAAGGAGTGTTCTACCGCGTAGTTTACCCGGTCGTGGATGTCGAAGGTGGCCGGCTCTGTATTCCGGACCCTGGAACGGTGGACGTCGGATTTGTCGGCCAGGATCAGGGCGGCCGCCACTGCATTTACCGCCTGGCCGTAGGCCTCCTCGTGGTTGCCGATGGCCCCCATAATAAGGGCCGTCTCCTCCGGTACCATGCCCAACCGGGACAGAATACGGTACGCCAGTAAGGCCCCTGCCTGGCCGTGATTCTCCCTGCTGACGACATTACCTATATCGTGGAGGTAGCCCGCAATAGAGGCTAACTCGGCCATGCGTTGCGGATAGCCCAGCCGGTGGAGGACGTTATAACTAATACTGGCCACCAGGCTCAAATGGCGGTGGCCATGCTCGGTGTAACCCAAAACCTCCAGATGACGGTTGCCTTGCCGGATCAAAACCTCTACTTCCGGATCTTTCTTAACCTCTTCCAGGGTTACCTGAGCCAAGGATTACTTCGCCTCCTGGCCGGGCACGTAAGAGATGGCGTTCTTATTTACTTCCACTTCAACCTTGTCGGCAATGCGCAGCATTACCGTATCATCCTTGATTTTGGTAATACGCCCGTGGAGGCCGCCGATGGTTACTACCCGGTCGTCCACCTTTAACTTGCTGATCATTTCCTGGCGCCTTTTCTGTTGTTTCTGCTGGGGCCGGATGATTAATAGGTAAAAGATGGCAAAAAAGAAGACCAGGTAAAAAATGGTCAGCCCCCATCCCTGGGCCTGCTCCATAACATCACCTCCCCTTATTCCTTTCGACAAAAGACGGATAACACCTTTCGCCCTTATAAATTTTCTCCCGGGCTGTTGTAGCGGGCATAGAATTCCCGGGCCATTTCCTCCAGGCAGTTGTCGGCTATGGCCCGACGGATGCGCTCCATCAGGCGGAGGGAAAAGTGCAGGTTGTGAATGGTCGTCAACCTCAAGCCCAGGACCTCGTTGGCCTTGAGGAGGTGGCGGATGTAGGCCCGCGAAAAATTCCGGCAGGCGTAGCAGTCGCATTCGGGGTCCAGGGGTCTAAAGTCCCGGGCATAGGCGGCGTTGCGCACCACCAATTTGCCCCGGCTGGTGAGCACCGTGCCGTTGCGGGCGATGCGCGTGGGTAAAACGCAATCGAACATGTCGATGCCCCTCTTAACCCCTTCTATAAGGCAGTCGGGCGAGCCCACCCCCATCAGGTACCGCGGCCGGTCCTCGGGCAACAGGGCACGCAGTTCTTCCAGAATCCTATACATCACATCCTTAGGTTCTCCCACGCTCAAGCCTCCAATACCATAGCCCGGGAAGTCAAGGGAGGTAATTTCCCGGGCGCTCCGCCGCCGGAGTTCGGGAAAAGTCCCCCCTTGGATGATCCCGAAAAGGGCCTGGTCCTTCCGGCTGTGGACCGTCAGGCAGCGCTCCGCCCACCTGGTGGTGCGTTCCACTCCGGCCGCAACCTCTTCGTAAGTGGCAGGATAGGCTACGCATTCGTCAAAGGCCATGGCTATATCCGAACCCAGGGCTTCCTGCACCGCTATGGATTCCTCCGGCCCCATAAAATGGGTGGAGCCGTCAAGATGGGAGCGGAAGACCACCCCCTCCGGCCGAACCTCCCGTAGAGGGGAGAGGCTGAAAACCTGGAAACCCCCGCTGTCGGTGAGGATGGGCCGGTGCCAGTTCATAAACTTGTGCAATCCCCCGGCCTCCCGGATGATTTCCGCCCCCGGCCGCAGGTAGAGGTGATATGTATTACTTAGAATGATTTCCGCGCCCAGTTCCTCCACTTCTTCCGGCGTCATGGTTTTAACCGTAGCCTGGGTGCCCACTGGCATAAAAACCGGGGTATGGACCACCCCATGGGGGGTTAAGAGGCGGCCCAACCGGGCCCCGAAGGTCTTTTCCTCCTTTAACACCTCAAAGGTAACAGCAGCCACCGCCCCCTTCACTCCTTAAAGGATGAGCATTGCATCCCCGAAACTGAAAAACCGGTAGCCCTCTTCAACGGCCACCCGGTAGGCCTGGAGGATCTTTTCACGGCCGGCAAAGGCGCTCACCAGCATGAGGAGGGTGGACCGTGGCAAATGGAAATTGGTAATCAGGCAGTCAACGGCCTTAAAGGAGTAACCGGGATATATGAAAAGGTCCGTATATCCCTCGCCCGGGGATATCCTGCCCTCCGGAGTAGCCACTGTTTCCAAGGTCCGCACCACCGTGGTCCCCACGGCCACCACCCGCCCACTTCCTTCCCGGGCCCGGTTGACGACCTCCGCCGTCTTCGGGGAAACAACAAAGTATTCGGCATGCATGCGGTGTTCTTCTACGGTTTCTTCCTTCACCGGCCGGAAGGTTCCCAGACCCACATGTAGTAAGACCGAAACCACTTGTACGCCCTTTGCCTTTATCTCTTCTAGCAGTCGGGGAGTAAAGTGGAGCCCGGCCGTAGGAGACGCCGCCGAACCAGGATATCGGGCGTAGACCGTCTGGTAGCGCTCGGGATCTGCCAGTTCCCGCCGGATGTAAGGGGGAAGGGGCACCCGCCCCAGCGTGGCCAGGAGGTCCTCCCAGCTTTCTTGATAGGCGAATTCCAGTACCCGCCCTCCTTCCTCGGTAACGGACAATACCCGGGCCTCGAGCTCTCCGGTGCCGAAAACAAGCCGGGTACCCGGCGGTACCCGGCGGCCGGGCCGTACCAGGGTTTCCCACCGGTCTCCTCCCAAGGGCTTGAGAAGGAGCACTTCAACCCGGCCGCCCGTGCCCGCTTTCCTGCCGAAGAGGCGAGCCGGTATGACCCGGGTATCGTTTAGCACCAGAACATCTCCCTTTTCCAGGTATTGGGGCAGATCATAGAAACGGCGGTGTTCCAGGCAGCCGTCCGCGCGGTGCAACACCAGAAGCCGCGAACTATCCCGCGGCTCCACGGGCTCCTGGGCTATCAATTCCGGGGGCAGGTAATAATCGAATTCTTCGACGCGCATCCTATCTCCCCGTGAAGGGCGCAATTACCAGTTTTCCGTCGCGGCGGCCCTGGTTATAATAGTGTTCAATTATCTCCCGGTAACTATCCCCCTTCGCAGCCATGCCCCTGGCTCCCCACTGGCTTAGGCCAACGCCGTGACCGTTGCCGCGGCCCTGGATAATTACCTGGCGGAATACCTTGGGCACCGTCCGGCTACCGTCCCGGCCGGCTACCACATACTCCTCTGCCGCGCCGTTCACGGCCACCGGGCCGGCTACAGCCCCCACGGCCACCAGTTCACCGCCGTAGTTCACCTGTCGCCTGTTCCCCCTCCCATCCACCACCGCCACCGTGGAATCCGCCTCCAGGGTGAACAGGGTACTCCTGAGGCCCAGGACCGACCGGATAGCGTTACGGAAGGCCGAGACCTCACCCCGCTCACCTACGATATCCAGCCGGGTTGCCCGTCCGGATACCGTAGGCCCCGTGCCGTCCGCCCGTTGCCGGGTCACTATCAGATCCCTAACCGGCCCTATATCCGTTTTTTGGCCCGTCCTCTGCAACCAGGCTTCCACCCTCCTCTGAACCTCTTCCCTGGTCAGGATGAGAGTCCACCTGTAGGTGTCGGCAGGCCAGCCGCCGTACTGAAGGGCATACTCGTCCTCTGGAGAGGGGACGCCTCGTAGATAGGGTAGGGCCGCCGACCACACATTCTCGCTGTCTTCGGTATGTCCGCCGGCATTGGAATGAAAGTAGGCCTCTATGAGCTTGCCCTCATAAAAGATAACTTGCCCGCGGGTGGCATCTACGGCTTCCTTTACTTTAGCCGCCCCTGGTACCAGTTCTGCCTCATAGCCCTGGTAAAGCTGGGTGGAGGTGTCATCGGTCACGTCGTAAGGAGCCTCCGGCCTTATCCGGCTCAAGGCGTAAGTCCGGGAAACCACGGCCTGGGCTTTGAGGGCTTCCTGGCCGGCGTCGGTTCCCATTTCGGCTCCCACTACTCCGTAAAGGTATTCTTCCAAATCCAGGGTATTGACGGCCGCAAGGCTCCCCTCGTCGTACAGTACGCGGAGGCTTCCCCGATAGCGCTTCCCTTGATACCTGAAGACATTCAGGGCTTTATCGTCCGCCGGCCTAAACTCCACCATTCCCGCCCTTATGGGGGGTAAAGGTTGCCCCTCCTTGTAGAGTTTCAACTGGCCTTCCTCCAGCCTGACCTCCCAGGTTTCACCCGGGCCCGGCCGGGCGAATTCCTTCCCCTGGGCGTCCACCAGCCGGTAACCTCCCTGTACCGCCTCAAAACCCACCCTGGAGAGACCCTTGTCCAGGAGCACCCTGACGGCAGGAAGGCCGGGGTCCCCCGCCCCCGCCGCCGAAGGGAAGAAGATAAATGTCAACAGAAAGAAGAGGATGGCCCCTCCCCCTAAAGCCTTTCTAATCAATGCCCTTTCCCCCGTTTCCCCTCATGTGCTAATCCATAATAAATCCCGCCGCCGGTCGGCCCTGGGCATCCCGGCGGGAAAACTCTATCCCGGTAGGCCCCGGGGCATACCTCTCTCCGGAGGCCGGGCTTTCCCTGCCCCCGGCGGCTTCCCCTTCCTCCGGATCCCCAGTGCGGCCGTTCGCCGGTGCCTCCCTGCCTTTATTTCCGCCGGTTTGGCCCGTACCCCCGGGCTGGCCCTTCCCGGCCTCCCCTATCCCCTCCTCCTGTCCGTACTCAGGCCCGTCCCGCAGCCTTTTCTCCTCGCCTTCCCCGCCCCCGGTGCGGGCCGGAGAACCCGGCAGGGCCTTTACGGGGTGGCCGCGCCGCCCGTCACCGACCTCCTCCCTTCCGTCCCCGGCCCGTCCGGCCGCCAAGGGTTCGCCGTCGGCTGCACCCAGGGCCTGCTCCAGCATGGGCTTTATCCTTTTCTCCTTTTCCTCAAGATCCTTCCCTCCTCCCAGGGACCGGAGGATCTCCCGCCAGTCGGCCCCTGCCTTCCGCAGCACCTCCGGGATCCCCTCCTCCTTAAGGCTTTCACCCCTCACGGGCACCCCCTGGGCCAGGGACTCCAGCAACACCGCGTATTTGCCAGAGGAAAGGCCGGCCCGGGATGCATGCTCCCGCAAGGAGGGCTGCATAGCGGCCGCCTCCACTACCGGTACCACCCCGTTCTCTTCCAGCGCTTGCTCCGCCGCCGCTTTGAGTCTCGCGGCCAGGTTCGCCCCGGCCTCCAGCCCTCCCCCCGCGTCGGCGGCGGGTACCACTGCCAGCAGCAACAGGCCTTCCCCTGGGGCCGGGAAATAGCCCTTTCTCCCGGCTTCCCGGGCCAATTCCGCCACGGCCTCCTGGATCCGGACTCTCTCCAAACGCAGGCCCTCCAGGAGGGCCTCCCCCTCCGGGTTGAGGGCCCGGGCCTCCACCACCCTCTCCCGCCGGTCGGCGGCCAGCTCAACACTGGGATTAATATCGACGCTGATGTAATAGGCCACTTCCCCGGTGCCTCCGAAGAGGCCGGCCGTCCCGGGAACTATAAAGGCTAGTATAAACAATAAAGCCGCAGCGGCCACCGCCACCCTATACCACGGAATTCCACGGGACGCCCTGGGAGGCAGGATGATTTCTTCCCCTACTTCGGGCACAGGGCCGTCCAGGGCTACCCGGCGAAACTGGCCTTCGGGCGTAACAACTACGGCCTGCCTCCCTCGTATCTCCAGGACCAGACCCCTTTCGCTGCCGGCCACACCCTTCACCTCCTCGCCTTTAATCCCAGGTACTCCTGCAGGTACTCATAAGGCCCCATCATTATCAGGGCGGCGGCAATGATGTACTTGCGGTGGCGCTCTAAGGTCTTGCGGCTGGTGTCCAGCTCCTTCACAAGGTCCTTTAAGGGGAGCTCGCGCCTTTCCTGTAAATGGCACCGGAAAACAGGATTGTCCGCAATAACCCGGGCACAGGCCAGCGCACGCTCCCTGGCATCCCGGTGCCGGGGACAACCCCTCACCAGATCGTCCAAGGTGATTCCGTAACGGGCCAGGTCCTGCCGGTAGCGGAGGACCTCCTGCTTCCGGTCCTCCAGCTCGGTCACCAAGGTATAATCCTCTATCCCGGCCGTCATAACCTCCCTTCCCTGTCCGGGAGCTACGTCCAGGACGGAGAGGGGGACATTCTGGCGGTGCCGTCCCTCCCGACGGAAGTAATCGATCAACCGGCGGCGGATAATCGTCTCGGCCAGGGTTACGAACGAAAGACCTTTTTCGGGTTCGAAATTGTCAATGGCTTCGTTAAAGGCCATAAGGCCGATGCTGGCCTCGTCGTCTTCGCCCAGACGGATAAAACGGCCGCTCAACCGGGAGGCTATCTTCAAGACAAAGGGGGTAAACCTGCGGATGAGCTCTTCCCGGGCCAGGTCATCCCCTTGGCGAGCTAAAGAAAGGAGCCGGCTGGGGTCTACTTCCGGCTGCAACCATCTTCACCTCTCCCCCAAGAAAATTCGGGCCTTAAGGTCCGTTTCCGAGGCTCTCGGCCACCTTTAGCGTCGCCAAAGGAGATTTAACACCAAGGTGAGGAGAAGGCTCAAAATAAGGGAAGTAACCAGGGGGAAATAAAAGGTGAAATTTCCCTTCTGGATATAAATATCCCCCGGCAAACGCCCCATGGAGGTAAGTTTACCCATACCCCAGATCATCAATCCCAGCAAAGCCAGGAACAGCCCTACGCCTATTAGCATTTTGCCGAACGCTCCGAAATCCCCCATAGAATGCCACCCCTCTCTATCGGCACGGCAGGCCGGCCCTGGAGCGGGAAGGAACCCTCGGCTTTGGCTTTCTCCCGGTCCTTCGCCCCTCGGGCGGTCGGCCGGGCCCGCGCCAGGCCTGCCCCAAGGTTCGAGCCCCTTGGCGCCGCGCCTTTCCCCGCCCTGGCAAACCAGAATTTCTTAGGTTCCCCGTTACAGGATGGTTAGCTGAACGGCTCCATCTCCTCGGTTATATTTTAACCCCAAATGCCGATAGGCCAATTCGGTAGCCACCCTTCCCCGGGGCGTGCGCTGCAGGTACCCCTTCTGGAGCAAATAGGGTTCGTATACGTCCTCCAGGGTTTCCGCATCTTCGCTCAAACTGGCGGCCAGGGTGTCCAGCCCCACCGGCCCCCCGCCGAATTTTTCGATGATGGTGGCCAGCAAGCGCCGGTCCAGGGCATCCAGGCCCTCCTCATCCACTTCCAGCAATTGGAGGGCTTCCCGGGCCACCTGTAAGGTGATGACTCCTCCCGCCTTCACCTGGGCGTAATCCCGCACCCTTTTAAGGAGGCGATTGGCAATCCTCGGAGTCCCCCGGGACCGTCGGGCGATCTCCCAGGCGCCCTCGGGTTCTATCTCCACCCGCAGGATGCCGGCCGAGCGCCGGACCACGGCGGCCAGCTCTTCTTCCCGGTAAAACTCCAGCCGGGCCATGATGCCGAATCGCTCCCGTAAAGGAGAGGTGAGAAGGCCCGTCCGGGTGGTGGCTCCCACGAGGGTGAACCGCGGCAGGGCCAGGCGCAGGGACCTGGCGCCGGGGCCCTTGCCCAGCACGATGTCCAGGCCAAAATCTTCCATGGCCGGGTAGAGGATTTCCTCCACGCTGCGCGGCAACCGGTGGATCTCATCTATAAAGAGCACGTCCCCCGTCTGCAAGTTGGTCAGGATGGCCGCCAGGTCGCCCGGGCGCTCGATGGCCGGTCCCGAAGTGATTCTAAACTGCCCACCCATTTCCCGGGCGATGATGCCGGCCAAAGTGGTCTTGCCCAGCCCCGGCGGCCCGCACAGAAGTACATGATCTAAGGCCTCGCCCCGCTCCTTGGCCGCGGCAATAAAAATGCGCAGGGTTTCCTTGATCTGCTCCTGGCCGATATACTCGTCCAAAGACTGAGGGCGCAGGCTCGCTTCTATCTCCTGCTCGCCGGTATGCGCCGTGGAGGCCACCAGGCGTTCCATCAACCTGCAACTCCTCTCCCAAAATCTCCCCAAGCCGGATTCGTCGGGTCGGCATGCCCCCGCTCCCTTCCGGGCCCGCAGGATCCCCGTGGGACGGGTGCTGCACCCGCGAAGTGTGTCCTGCCCCAATACCGCCCCACCCGGCTCTCCCTTGGACCGTCTTTCACGACTTCAAGGCCCTGCGAGCTCGCCCTTTTACATACCCTTGAGGGAGCCCAGATCCCTGAGGACGGCCCGGAGGATGTCACCGGTAGCCGCTGCCGGGCCCATCTCCTCCCTGGCCTTCTTAAGGGGACCCCGTACTTCCGCCGGAGTGTAACCCAGCCCCACCAGGGCCGCCAAAACTTCGTCTTCCGCCGGCGGAACCGCTGCGCCAGCATCGAACTGCAGGCCGGCCTTTACCAGCCTGTCCTTCAATTCCACCACCAGGCGCTTGGCCTTCTTGGGCCCCACCCCCGGGAGGGCCCTGAGAAAACCCTCGTCCTCTTCGATAATGGCTTGGCCCAGGCGGTAGGGGGAGGCGGCGGCTAGCAAAGCCAGGGCTCCTTTGGGACCCATACCGCTGACTCCTAACAGAACCCGGAACATCTTGAGCTCTTCCCAGGTCTTAAATCCGTATAATTCCAGAGCGTCTTCCCTTACGGCCAGATGGGTATGTACGGTTATTTCGCTTCCCACCGGCGGCCAGTCGGAGCCGGGGAGGGTACGGACGAAAAAGCCCAGCCCGTTAACCTCCACCAGAATCCCCTCCGGCCCCACCTGCCGCAACTCGCCCCTGAGAAACGCTAACAAAAGAAGCCTCCTCCCTCCACCCGTTCCCGGAAGCTTTGATAGGCCGCATGGCACACGGCCACGGCCAGGGCGTCGGCGGCGTCGTCGGGAGCGGGCGGCTCCGGCAGCTTAAGGATGTCCTGCACCATTCGCTGGACCTGGTCCTTGGGGGCCCGGCCGTAGCCGGTAACGGCCTGCTTCACCTGTAGAGGCGAATACTCCACCACCGAAATCCGGGCATGGGCCGCCGCCAGGAGCACCACCCCCCTGGCCTGACCCACGGACAGGGCGGTGCGCACGTTCTTGTTAAAAAACAATTCCTCTACGGCCAGGGAGGAAGGCTCCGTTTCCCGGAGGAGGACGGTCAACTGCTCGTACAAGGAGGCCAGCCTGAGGTGCAAGGGATCTCCGGCCCGGGTGTGCAGACAGCCGTAACGGTACAACTTCATTTCTCCCGGGCCGGCCTCGATTACACCGTATCCGGTGACGGCCGTGCCCGGATCTATCCCCATAATTCGCATAGCAATTCTCCTTTATCCCCCGCAGTAGGCCCTTCCCGGTGCCTACCGGGTTCATTGGCGGCCCCGTTCCGGGGGAATCGGTCTCCTCCGAAAATAGCCTTCTCAATTTTCATGGTTCGTGGAGAGGGCACCAGCCCTCATGAGCGGCTACCCCGAAAATAAATTCCCTCCGGGCCGGCATTGTTTTTGTTCCCATGCCGGCCTGGTGTTTTCATCCTTCTGCTGGTCCCGCACCGGCGGCATGGACGTCTACCCCCTATCCTCCGACCGGGTTCCCGGACGGGAGATAACCGGCGTCGTCCCCTGGGAGTCCGCTACAGTGGTAATTCGCCAACTCTAGCATCAGTTCCTTCTCCAGTTAATTAATTCCTTAAAAGGAAAACCGGGAGAACTTAAGGGAGGTATTACGGCCCGTAGGCCCCGGAGTATTCGTCCAGGCTGTCCAGGGCCTGCCCCAGTTCTTCCTCCGAGCTAAACTCGGCCGTACCGGCCCGTATCCGCTCCTGCCAGTAGACGGGCAGCCGGGATATCTCCACGTCCAGAACCTTTTCCAGGAGGCCGGAAGCCCCGGCGGGTCCCCGGTACACGGCCACCCATCCGTCCAGTTCGGCCAGGTGAAACTTACCTGCATCGGCCGGGCAAAGTCCCGGGACTTCCTGGGAGATGACTATCCTTCCGCCACCCTCCTGCCGGAGGGTCCACCCTTCTTCCGGTGGAAAAGCCTCCTCGAGCTCCTCCTTGCCCGCCCTCCCCCAGTCGACGCCGGCGGGGAGGGGCAGTCCCTCCCGGTGACCACAGTCCCTGTAAATCCTCTCCACTACCGGTACCGGCCCTGCAGACCGGGATCCGGCAGGACTGTCAGACATTTCCCGGTTCACCGTTTTCGGGCCTAAGACCGCGGCCGCTCCTCCGGCGGCCAGGATCAGGAGGATGAAGGGGAACAACAAAAAACGCCGGTTGCCAGATTCCATAAAGCAAACCTCCTTGCTACCAGAATCTAGCATCACCGGCTGGGCGTCCTGGTATACCCTTTTCCCTCAGCCTATCCGTTCCATTATATCCCGGGGGATATCAAAATTACTGTAAACGGCCTGGACGTCGTCGTGGTCCTCGAGGAGGTCCACCAGCTTCAACACTTTGGCCGCCGTTTCCAGATCGTCAATGATCACCGTGGTGTTCGGTACCATTTGCACTTCGGCGCTGGCGATTTCTACGCCACTGGCGGCCAGGGCCTGGCGCACCTTCTCCAGTTCTCCCGGCTCGGTATAAATTTCCAGGATTTCGACATCGCTATCGTCCACATCCTCTGCCCCGGCCTCAATGGCCTGCAGGACCACTTCTTCCCGCTTCTCCCCGGCCGGAAGGGCCACGGTGATTACGCCCCGGGGCCGGAACATCCACGACACGCACCCGCTCTCCCCGAGGTTGCCGCCGTTGCGGGAAAAAATATAGCGTATCTCCGCCGCTGTCCGGTTCCGGTTGTCAGTGGCAATGTTCAGCAGCAGGGCCACCCCGCCCGGGCCGTAGCCCTCGTAGGTCAGCTCTTCGTAGGCCGCGCCCTCAATCTCCCCGGTGCCGCGCATGATGGCCCGCTGGATGTTTTCGTTGGGCATATTGGCTTCCTTAGCCTTCTGGATAGCCGCCTTCAAGCGGGGATTGGCCTCCGGATCACCCCCGCCCATCCTGGCGGCTATGATCAACTCCCGGCCTATTTTGGTGAACAGTTTGCCCTTCCTTTCATCCATTTTCGCCTTGCGGTGTTTAATGTTAGCCCACTTGGAATGCCCGGCCAATTGTCCTCCCTCCCCTCCTCCTCCTCCTTCTTCAGCGTGCACAATTCTATCATATTGCGCCCCCGCGGCGCAAGGGAGGCGTGCCCCTGACGTATCCCCAGTTTTGATCCCGGCCTGCTTGGCTTCCGCTCGCAAAGGCCTCCCTCGCGGGCAGGACTTTTGCTTGGCTCAAGGCTCCGGCAGGCTTCCCGGTAGAATTTAAGCCTCCTGCCTCAGTTGC
>DOLC01000026.1 GCA_003509545.1 Peptococcaceae bacterium | reverse complement strand
GAGCATCCTGCCCTCGAAAGTAGAAGTTCACTTGACAGACGCAGGTGGAAGTATTAATCTAGAATATGAATTGCAAGTAGGCTATGAGAGGGTAAGTTATAACCAGCTGGAAATCACAGTAAGTTCTATTTAGGAGGTTACCGTGAATTTAGTTCAAGAAATGAAGGCTAGGCTGGCCAGGGCCTTGACGGAGGCTGCGGCCAGTGCCAGGGCAGCCGGCGAGATAGTTTACGACCAGCTGCCCACTTTTGTGTTAGAGGTGCCCAGGGAAAAACATCGCGGAGATTTTGCGGCCAACCTGGCCTTCCTGCTGGCCAAGGAGGCCCGCATGTCCCCCCGGCAGCTGGCGGAAATCATCCTCCGTTACCTGGAGCGGCCCATACCCGGGGTGGCCAAGGTGGAAGTGGCCGGCCCGGGGTTTATTAATTTTACCCTGGACGGCCAGTGGGCCCTTCCCGTGCTGCCGGCCGTCCTGGCCGAGGATGAGTATTACGGCTGGTCCGACATAGGCCGGGGAGAAAAGGTGCAGGTGGAGTTCGTAAGCGCCAATCCCACCGGCCTCTTGCACATGGGACATGCCCGGGGCGCGGCTCTGGGGGACACCATAGCCAACTTACTCGCCGCTACGGGGTTCGAAGTAACCAGGGAGTTCTATATAAACGACGCCGGCAACCAAATCGAGAACTTCGCCCTGTCCCTGGAAGCCCGCTATCTCCAAGCCTTGGGCATAGAAGCCCAGGTGCCGGAGGAGGGGTATCACGGTTACGACCTCATCGACACGGTCCACCGTTTTATCGACCAGGTGGGGGACAAGTACCTGGATGCTGACCCGGCCCTCCGGCGGGAAATGCTGGTGCGGTTTGCCCTGGAGGAGAAGCTTACCGCCATCCGGGAGACCCTGGAGGATTTCGGCGTCTACTTCGACGTGTGGTTCAGCGAACAGAGCCTCCACGACAGGGGAGAGGTGGCCCGGACCCTCAATGACCTGAAGGAGAGGGGCTACCTCTACGAAAAGGATGGGGCCTTATGGTTTAAAGCCACCCTCCTGGGCGAAGAAAAGGACGAGGTGGTAGTGCGCCAGAACGGCCTGCCCACTTATTTCGCTGCCGACATAGCCTACCACCGGAACAAATTCGAGCGGGGCTTCAGCCGTATTATTAACATCTGGGGGGCGGACCACCACGGCCATGTGGCCCGGCTCAAGGGAGCCATGGCCGCCCTGGGGTACGACGCCGACCGGCTGGAAATCGTCCTGATGCAGCTCGTACGCCTTTTCAAGGGCGGGGAGCTGCTGCGCATGTCCAAGCGGACCGGTCAATATGTGACCCTGGAGGAGCTTCTGGAAGAGGTTGGCCGGGACGCCGCCCGCTACTTCTTCGTAATGATCAAGCCCGACAGCCACCTGGACTTCGACCTTGACCTGGCCCGCTCCCAGACGGCCGAAAATCCCGTCTATTACGTCCAGTACGCCCATGCCCGCATCTGCAGTATCCTGCGCCTGGCCCGGGAGCGGGGCTTAGAGGTGCCCTCGCCCCAGGAAGTGGACTTAAGGTGCCTAGGCCATCCGGCGGAGCTGGAATTGGTTAAAAAGATCGCCGAACTGCCCGAAACCGTTATCGGCGCGGCCCGCGGCCTGGAGCCCCATCGCCTTACCCGCTACGCCCAGGAGCTGGCCGCCCTCTTCCACAACTTTTACACCAACTGCCGGGTGCTGGCCGACGAAGAGAATCTGCGCGGTGCACGCCTTATTTTGGCCACCGCCACCCGGATAACGCTGCGCAACGTTCTGCGACTCTTAGGTGTTAGCGCTCCCGAGAGGATGTAACCCATTATGGCCACACAGACCAAGTTTGTTTTCGTCACCGGCGGTGTCGTCTCTTCCCTGGGGAAGGGGATAACCGCCGCTTCTTTGGGCAGGCTATTAAAGAGCCGGGGCCTTAAAGTAGCCCTCCAGAAGTTCGACCCCTACATTAACGTAGATGCCGGTACCATGAGCCCCTACCAGCACGGGGAAGTTTTTGTGACCGACGACGGCGCCGAGACGGATCTGGACCTGGGGCATTACGAACGCTTCGTAGACATAAGCCTCACCCGGGCCAGCAATGTTACGGCGGGCAAGATCTACTGGTCGGTAATAAGCAAAGAGCGGCGCGGCGATTACCTGGGGGGTACGGTGCAGGTCATCCCCCATATTACTAATGAAATAAAAGAGCGGATCTACCGGGTGGCCCAGGAGAGCCAGCCCGATGTGGTGATCACCGAAATAGGCGGCACGGTAGGGGATATCGAATCCCTGCCCTTTCTGGAGGCCATACGGCAGCTCAAAAGCGACATCGGCCGCGAGCGGGTCCTGTACATCCATGTGACCCTGGTGCCCTACCTCAAGGCCTCGGGGGAGGCCAAGACCAAGCCCACCCAGCACAGCGTAAAGGAGCTCCGCAGTATCGGGATCCAGCCGGACATCATCGTTTGTCGTTCGGAGCGGCCCCTTACCCCCGAGATAGCGGAAAAGATAGCTCTCTTTTGCGACATCGAGCGGGAAGCCGTGATCCAGGCCGTTGATGCCGAATCCATCTACGAAATCCCCCTGATGATGGAACAGGAGGGCCTGGACCGCATCGTAGTGGAAAAACTGGGATTAAGGTGCGGGCCGGCCCAAATGGAAGAATGGCGCTCCATGGTAGAGCGCATGAAGAACCTCGAAAAGCGGGTGACTATAGCCCTGGTGGGCAAGTACGTCACCTTGCCCGATGCTTATTTGAGCGTGGTGGAGGCCCTGCGCCACGCCGGCCTGGCCCACGGCGCGGCAGTAGAGATCCGGTGGATTTATTCCGGCGAATTGACGGAGGCAGGCCTGGCCTCCGCCCTGGAGGGCTGCTCCGGCATCCTGGTGCCGGGGGGCTTCGGCGACCGGGGAGTGGAAGGCAAGATCCTGGCGGCGAGTTGGGCCCGGCGGAAGAAAATACCCTATCTGGGGATCTGCCTGGGCATGCAGGTGGCCGTGGTGGAGTTCGCCCGCCAGGTCTGCGGCCTGGAGGGGGCCAACAGCGCCGAGTTCGATCCCGACACCCCCTATCCCGTGATCGACATCCTCCCCGAGCAAAAAGAAGTGGCCGAAATGGGCGGCACCATGCGGCTGGGCTCCTATCCATGCCGCCTCCGGGAAGGTACCCGGGCCAGGGCCGCCTACGGAGAAGACCTGGTGTACGAACGCCACCGGCACCGCTATGAGTTCAACAACGCCTTCCGGACCCATTTGACCGGCCGGGGTATGGTAATCAGCGGCACTTCTCCGGACGGCCGCCTGGTGGAGATCATCGAACTGGAGGACCACCCGTGGTTTCTGGCCTGCCAGTTCCACCCGGAGTTTAAATCCCGGCCCAACCGCCCCCACCCCCTGTTCCGGGATTTCGTGGGCGCCGCCCTGGCCTACGCGCAAGACACCCATGCCCCTGGTGCGGCACCATCATTAGGGTGAAAAGGACGAGCCGGCATTTGTTCCGAGCGAGGGATTTGGTCCGAGGGGATGAGCACTGAGTTATCCCCACTTTTTGCAGGCCAGGCCTGCTTGGGCTTGGAAGCGAGCGAACAAGCTTTCGCGGCCAGCCAAACTTAAGCTTGGTGAGAGGCGGAGGCGGGCCCGAGGGCATGTATCCTTGCGGCC
>DOLC01000120.1 GCA_003509545.1 Peptococcaceae bacterium | reverse complement strand
GACACCGACTTTTCCCAACAAAAGACCCGTCAGGCCGGTAACGTCCATCCTTTTCCACCTATCCCAAAAATAGCGTCTCACCGGGCCGGCATTGTTTTCGCTCGCTAAGTGGTCCTCGCGGGGCAGCCTAGGGCTCAGCCTCGGGCTCGGGCGGGGTTCCCGGCCTATTCAGCATCCCCTCTTCAGAGGCCGGCCTCGGACTTCCTGTCCTCGGCCCAGCCCTCCCTCCTCGGCTTCTCGGAGGCTGCTGGTCCGCTCGGACCAAATCGCTCGCAAGGGAGAAATGCCGGCTCGTTGTTTTCATCTTTCTGCTGGTGCCGCACCGGCGGCATGGACGTCTGCCCCTTATTTTATAGCAGCTTTTCTATTAATTTCGGCGAAACATGGCTAATTACCGCCTCGGATACCAATTGTCCTTCTTCTACAGCCCTGACCCCAAAGTGAACTGCGGTTTTAATGGCGCTAACTTCTCCCATTAAAATAACCAAGGATTTGCCCCCCATACCACGGGCAATGCGAATCTCGGCCAGAGATACCTCAGCGCCTTTAACCGCCGCATCTCCCGCCCGAATGGCAGCAGCCACCGTAAAAGTTTCGATGAGGCCTAAGGATTGACCCTTTTTATCCAGTGCCGAAGTCCCTGTTAAGGCCGGGATAACCGCCGGGTGGACATTGGGCAACAGGAATTCATCTATTACCCCGTCCGAAAAAGTTTCCCTACCCCGCCTTAGCGCTTCTTTAACCGCGCCTACTTCGCCTGCCACCAAGGCAATAAACTTGCCCGGGCAAAGGCTGGTCGCTAAGACTAGTTCCACGGGAGCCGATTTTATCATTTGATCGGCGGCCACAATACCCCTGGTCATTTCTCGAAACTCTAGAAGACCCAAGTTGTTCACCAGTCCCCATCCCCCCGTGGTCAACGAGTTACCACTCTGACGTATCCCCAGTTTTGATTCCGGCCTGCTTGGCTTTCGCTCGCAAAGGCCTCCCTCGCGGGCAGGACTTTTGCTTGGCTCAAGGCTCCGGCAGGCTTCCCGGCAGGATTTAAGCTTCCTGCCTCAGTTGCCGGCCTCGGCCATCCGTGGCCTCGGGCCTTTCTTAAGCCCTTCGCCAAGCTTAAAGCCTGGGCTGGCCGCGAAGGCTGTTCGCTCTATCTCAAGCCCAAGCAGGCCTGCCCTGCAAAAACTGGGGATAACTCAGGTAAGTAACCTGAGCCCTTCCCAATTTTCGGCCGCAGGGACCTATCCCGAAAATAACTTCTCTTCAGGCCGGCATTGTTTTTGTTTGCAGGCCGGCCCGTTGTTTTCATCCTTCTGCTGCTGCGCAGGCAGCATGAACGTCTACCCTGGGCTCTCCCGGTAAGCCCTGCCACCCGAAGCGGTCTTTTCCTTCGACAGGAGACAGGTGCCCCCGGGCCGGCGCCTTTTGGGCCCTGGAACCATTGAGGCCTGTCACCCGGAAGGGATTATCCTCATACAGGATTATCCCCATGCAGCCTACTTCGACGGCCGTAGGGCCAGGTGTAACTCCTTAAGCTGCTCGGCCGTCACCGGACCCGGCGCGCCCGTCATCAGGCAGGTAGCGCTCTGGGTTTTGGGGAACGGAATAACGTCCCTGATGGTTTCCCTTCCCCCCATGAGCATGACCAGGCGGTCCAGGCCCAGGGCAATGCCGCCGTGGGGAGGGGCGCCGTATTCAAAGGCCTCCAAGAGAAAGCCGAACTTTTCCCGCGCCTCCTCGGCGCTCAACCCCAGGAGGCCGAACATCTTCTCCTGCACATCCCGGCGGTGAATACGGATGCTGCCGCCGCCCAGTTCTACTCCGTTCAATATGACGTCGTAGGCCAGTGCCTTGGCCTTCAAGGGTTCCCGGTCCAGAAGGGGCAGGTCTTCCTCCCGGGGCGAGGTAAAGGGATGGTGTACGGCCTTATACCGCCCTTCTTCTTGGTCGTATTCCAGGAGGGGGAAATCGACGATCCAGGCGAAGGCCAGCCGCCCGTCGTCCATCAGGCCCAGGCGCCGCCCTATTTCCAGCCGCAGGGCCCCCAGGGCGGAGGCAGCCGTATCCTCTTGATCGGCCACAAACAGGAGGAGATCCCCCGGCCGGGCCTCCATCCGTTCCCTGATGGACTGCAGCTCGCCGGAGGCGAAAAACTTGACAATGGGAGAGCGGATGCCCTCACCCTCTACGGCCATCCAGGCCAGGCCCTTCGCGCCGAAGGTGCCGGCCAGCTGGGTCAATTCGTCCAGCTCCCGGCGGGAATAGGTGCTGCAGCCCGGAACCCGGATGCCCCGCACTACTCCTCCCCGGCCTACAACCTCGGCAAAAACCCTGAACCCGCTGTTTTTAACCAAGTCCGAGATGTCCTTAATCTCCAGCCCAAAGCGCAGGTCGGGCTTGTCGGAACCGTAGCGGGTCATGGCTTCCCGGTAGGTAAGCCGCGGGAAGGGGAGGTCCAGCTTCACCCCCAGGACGCGGCCAAAAACATAGGCCAGCAGCTCTTCGGTAATCCCCATAACATCTTCCCGCCGCACAAAGGACATCTCCATATCCAGCTGGGTAAACTCCGGCTGGCGGTCGGCCCGCAAGTCCTCATCCCGGAAACAGCGGACGATTTGAAAGTAGCGTTCCACCCCGGCTACCATCAGAACCTGTTTGAAGAGCTGGGGAGACTGGGGCAAGGCAAAAAATTCGCCGGGGTGTAGCCGGCTGGGCACCAGAAAATCCCGGGCCCCTTCCGGGGTGCTTTTGGTCAACATGGGGGTTTCGATTTCCCAGAAGCCCCGGCCATCCAGAAAGTCCCGGATAGCTTTAGTGGTCCGGTGGCGCAGTTCCAGTAAACGCTGCATCTCGGGCCGCCTCAAGTCCAGGTATCGGTAGCGCAGGCGCAAAGCCTCGTCTACCTCTAAATTGTTGGCAATGTAAAAAGGTGGCACTTTGGCCACGTTGAGCAGGCGCAAATCCCGGGCATAGACTTCAACTTCCCCTGTGGCCAAATTGGGGTTGGCCGTACCCTCCGGCCTGATGCCAACCTCACCGGCCACGGTTACGACGTACTCCCCCCGGAGGGCTTCCGCCTTGGTAAAGGCCTGTTCCGAAACTTCCGGGTTGAAGACCACCTGTACCATCCCCGAGCGGTCGCGCAAGTCCATAAAGATTAACCCGCCGTGATCCCGCCGGCGGTGAACCCACCCCGCAAGGACGACCTCCAGACCCGCATGCTCTTTCCTCAATTCGCCACAGCCATGGGTTCTGGACCAATCTCCCATACCTTCTATCACTTAGCCTTCACGCTCCTTCTTCCGCCTGCAATAGGGTATGATGTCCTCCCAGGCAACCTCCTGCTGTTCCCCCCGCAACAGGTCCCGCACCGTGACCTTCCGCGCCTTCAACTCTTCTTCCCCCAGAATAATGGCCAGCCCGGCGGGATAGCGGTGGGCGTATTTCATTTGGGCTTTTAAACTGCGGCCCATGTAATCTTTATCGGCGGCAATCCCGTGCTCCCGCAGGGTTTTAAGCAAATCCATGGCCGGGCCCTCCAAACCGGAGCCGGCCGTAACCACCAAAACGTCCACCCCACCGGTTACCTCTATATCCTTCCCTTGCGCTTCCAGGGCCAGCAGTATGCGCTCCAGGCCCAGGCCGAACCCGATGCCCGGTGTGGGAGGCCCTCCGCAGGCTTCCACCAGACCGTCGTAACGGCCGCCGCCCCCGATGGAACTCTGGGCACCGATGTCCGGTACGGTGATTTCGAAGGCCGTGTTGGTGTAGTAGTCCAGACCCCTAACCAGACCTTCGTCCAGGACATACTCCAGGCCCAGGTCGTCGAGGTAGCGCAAAACCCGTCGAAAGTGTTCGGCGCAGTCCGGACACAAGGAAGCGGTTATCGTAGGAGCCGCCGCCAGTAGTTCCTGGCAAGCTTCGCTCTTGCAGTCGAATATGCGTAAAGGGTTCCGTTCGAAGCGGTTCCGACAGGTGGGACACAGCTCGGCCAGCTTGGGCCGCAGGTAGGCTTTGAGTTTCTCCCGGTGGGCCGCCCGGCAGGCGGGACAGCCCACACTGTTGATGCGCAGCTCCGTATTCTCCACGCCCACCTGGCGGTAAAAATCCATGGCTAAGGCGATGACTTCCGCATCCACACCGGGGTCCCTGCTGCCGAAGACCTCCACACCGAACTGGTGGAACTGCCGCAGCCGGCCGGCCTGGGGCCGGCCATAGCGGAACATGGGTCCCAGGTAGAAGAGCTTTACGGGCAGGACGCCGCCGTACAGCCGGTGTTCCAGCAGGGCCCGCACCACCGGGGCCGTCCCTTCCGGCCGCAGGGTGAGGCTGCGCTCGCTCCGGTCGAGGAAAGTATACATTTCCTTCTCCACAATGTCCGTGGTCTCCCCGACTCCGCGAAGGAAAAGCTCGGTATGTTCAAAAATGGGGGTCCTGATCTCCCGGTACCCGTAAAGCCTGCACAGGGAGCGGGCCTTCTCTTCGAGATACTGCCATTTTTCGCTCGCCCCCGGCAGAATGTCTTCGGTACCGCGCGGTCTGTGGGTTAACATGCCTTACCTCCCTCAGCAAAAAAACGGGTTATCGGCCTTTTCCTCGCCGATGGTGGAAGCCGGCCCGTGGCCGGGATATATGGCAAAGTCGTCCGGCAGGCGGAACAATTTCTCCCGCACGGAGGAGAGGAGTATTTCCAGGGAGCCCCCAGGAAAATCCGTCCGGCCAATGGAACCCGCAAACAAAGTGTCCCCAGTAAATACCAGGCCGTCGCCCTTTAAGCAAATGCCGCCCGGGGTGTGTCCCGGAGTGTGGATAACTTCCAGGACTACTCCTTTACCCAGGCGGATAACATCGCCCTCTTTTAAGGTTCGGTCCGCCGGCAGGCCGTCGCCCATTACCCCCGCAAAGGCGGCAAGATTGCGGCGGGGATCCGTCAGGTACGGGGCGTCTTCCCCGTGAATCAAAATCTCAGCCCCCGTGGCAGCCTTAATTTCCCCATTAGCGCCGAAGTGGTCGATGTGTCCGTGGGTATTGATAATGTAGCGCAGCCGGATACCGGCTTTGGCGGCAGCGGCCAGAATCCGCTTGCCTTCGGCACCCGGGTCGATGACCGCACCTTCCTTCGTCTCCGGGCAGGCTACAAGATAGCAATTGGTGGCCAGCGCTCCCACCACTAAAGTTTCTATAAACATTAAGAAACCCCCTTAAAAAGTAAGAATGATAATACCGGCCCTACCAGCCCCCTAACGCGGGCCGGAACCTCGGCTTGGCCCGAAAAAGAATTTCCGCCTCCCAAGGGACCTAGCTTTGACTTATTTCCACCGGGGCGCGAGCCTGCCGGCTCCCTTTTCCCGCGGTAAAATCTAAAACAACTTGCCGCTGTCCAGGAGCAGGGTGACGGGGCCGTCGTTAACAAGCTCCACCTCCATATGCGCCTGAAAGCGGCCGCTGGCGACCTTAAGGCCCTGTTCTTCCACGGCGGAAATAAACTCCCGGTACAGTTCTTCCGCTACCGCCGGAGGGGCCGCTTCGGTAAAGCTGGGACGCCGTCCCTTGCGGCAGTCGCCGTAAAGGGTGAACTGGGAAACCACCAGAACCCCTCCCCCGACATCTTTTACGGCGAGGTTGAGTTTTCCCTCTTCGTCGGCAAAAATACGCAGGCCCGCTATCTTCTCCGCCAGGTAACGGGCATCCTGGACAGTATCCCCGATCCCGACCCCTAGAAAGACTAGCAGGCCGGGTCCTATGCCTCCTATCTCTTCACCTCCCGCAATTACCCGCGCCCGCGACACCCGCTGTACCACTGCCCGCAAGAGCTCTCACCCCCTTCCTGCTGAAGACCCGGGTGGCCTTCAACTACCCGCCCCCTGGGTCGGCCCTCTACGTTCCCCCTGCGTGGGGCCGCCGGTGGGCACCCGATCCTTCTGTTTCCACATCCAAGGCCGGGTTAGAGCAAATCCCGCCGTCTCGCCGCAAGCCCCCGGCGCACCACTTTAAGGGAGCACCACGGGTCATCCCCTGTCTTAAGGGGCGCTTCGGCCGGCGGGCAAGGCGCGCGACCCTTAGCAAAGGAAGAACGGCCCCTGTTGCCGTACCGAAGCCGTGGGAGGTGGAAGGGGCATGCGGAAGGGCCGGCTCCCGACGATCCGGCAATCGCTAGCCTCACGGGCGGTTAATTCCCCCGAATGTAATACCCGTTTCCCCCGCAAGACTGCCGGCGCAATCAAAGGCTATAGGAGGGCCGACCGGAACGCCAACAAGATACCTCTAAAGGAGTCACCCTGAGTTATCCCCACTTTTGCAGGGCAGGCCTGCTTGG
>DOLC01000121.1 GCA_003509545.1 Peptococcaceae bacterium | reverse complement strand
CTCTTCCGATCTCGCTCGCTAAGTGGTCCTCGCGGAGCAGCCTAAGGCTTACGCCTCGGGCTCGGGCGGGGTTCCCGGCCTATTCAGCATCCTTGCTTCAGAGGCCGGCCTCGGACTTCCTGTCCTCGGCCCCGCCCTCCCTCCTCGGCTTCGCCAAGGCTGCTGGGCCCCTCGGACCAAATCGCCGGCTCAAGAGAAATGCCGGCCCGTTGTTTGTTTTCATCCTTCTGCTGGTGCCGCTCGGCGGCATGAAGGTCTACTACGGATTACCACCGTTTTGCATTTTGCCCCTTCTCGCCTCAAAACATTCCCGACGGCCCCTGCCTTTATAGCCGCTCCTTTCCACGGCCCTGGTTGACCAAGGCCGCCCGGTGGCCCACCAGGTCGTAGCGCCCGCTGAAGGGGGGCATATGTCCCTGTGGCTCCTTTTGTTCCCTATTGCCACCCAGGGCCAGGGCGTAGCGCCGGAGCCTCTGCCCCAGGGACGGCCTTTCCGGCCAGGGGGTACGGCGGTATTCGTCGTAGACCGCAGCGTAAACCTCCAGGGTGCGGCGGGCTATCTGCCGCCAGTCGTAGACCTCTTCCACCAGCCGCCTGCCCCCTTCCCTCACCCTGGAGGCCAGGCCGGGATCTCTGAGGAGGGCGAGAAGGTTGTCGGCCAGGGAGCGGGGATCCCCGGGGAAGGCCCGCATACCGTTAATCCCGTGGGTGACGATTTCTTTTAGACCCCCAGTTTCGCTTACCACCACCGGTACTCCGGCGGCCATGGCTTCCAGGGCCACTATACCGAAGGGTTCGTAAAGGCTGGGGAACACCGCCACTTCCGCCAGGCGGTAGAGCCGGTTGCGGGTGCGGTCGTCGATGTACCCCGTGAAGCATACTTTGTGGGCGATTCCCAGCTCCCAGGCCCGGCTTTTCAGTTCCCCTTCCATGGGGCCCTGCCCGGCCACCACCAGTTTGGCCTCCGGGCAACCGGCCAGCACCTGGGGCATGGCTTCCAGGAGCACCTGGACCCCCTTTTCCACCACCAGGCGCCCGACGAAGAAGATTATTCTTTCCTGGGGCAGGGCATATTTGCGCCGCCCTTCGGGGGAAGGGTCGGGTTCGCGGAACTTGGAGGGCATTACGCCGTTGGGGATGACGACGATTTTATCGAGGGGTACCTGAAACAGCCCCTGGACCTCCTCTCGCATGTGCTGGCTGCAAACTATCACGCGCCAGGCCTCATAGGTGAGCCACCATTCCACGCTGTGGATGTATCGCTGGAGGTCGTTATGTATTCCCCGATTGCGGCCGGCCTCGGTAGCATGGATGGTGGCGACCAGGGGGAGGCGATAGGCATGCTTAAGGGCGCGGCCGGCAAAGGCCGCGAGCCAGTCGTGGGCATGAATCAAATGGAAGGGGCCGTAACGCCGCCAGAGGAACATAGCCTCTTCAAGGAACCGTATGTTTAGCTGCAGTACCCAGGTGAGAAAGTCCGGGGTATGGACGGGATAGGCTTCCACCCGGTGTACCCACACGCCTTTTTCCGGCCGCCGTCCCCCGCCGGCCGCTGGCCGGCCTATAGCTATGACGTGTACCTCCTGGCCTTGAGCGGCCAGGGCCTGGGTGAGGTCTTCCACATGCCGGGCCAGGCCGCCTACGCTGTGGGGCGGGTGTTCCCAGGAAAGGTGGAGGAGACGCATCCGTCATCACCACTTCTTAGTTTGCTCCGAAAGGGCATTATTTCATACCCTGGGGGAGGATTTTGTAGGGCGGCGTCGAACAAGATCTAATTGGAGGTGGAGGATAATGGCCAGAAAATTAGGAGTGCTTATTCTCCTCAGTTGCGTTTTCTGCCTCAACTTTTTCGTCATCCTTCCGCCCGCCCTGGCCAGTAACGGGCTGTCCCTCACAACCCCCTTTCCCGGGATCGAAGTCCGCCCGGGGGAGACGGTGACCTTCCCCCTGGAATTGCGCACCACCGGAATATCTAAAACGGTCGACCTTCAGGTGGTCTCCGCTCCAAAGGGCTGGTCGTCGACCTTTAAAGGCGGAGGCATGATAGTGCATCAAATCTCGGTCGACCCCCAGGAACCGGCTGAAGTCAACCTGCAGGTGGAAGTACCTCAAGATGCTAAGCCCGGCACTTACAACTGCGTGGTCAGGGCTGCCGGTGGAGGGAGTACGGCCACCCTTTCCCTGCAAATGGTCATTAAAGATACTCCCAGCGGTAGCGACAGGATGACCACCCAGTATCCGGTGCTGAGCGGTACGACTACCACTAACTTCCAGTTCCGGGTCAACCTCACCAACAATGGAGCCCAAGAGCGCTCCTACAGCTTGAACGCCCAGGCTCCCCCCGGCTGGCAGGTAACCTTTAGCCCCGCCTACGACAGCAAACAAATCGCCAGCTTGAGCTTGAAGCCGGGAGAGAGCCAGGGATTGGATGTGAACGTTAAGCCGCCCCAAGGGGTTAAGGCCGGCACCTACGAAATCCCCGTGGAGGCCGTTTCCAGCGCCGGCAAAGCCGGGGTGGTACTAAAGGTGGTTATCACGGGTACCTATACCCTGGAAATCACCACGCCTACGGAGAGGCTCAACGCCGAGGCCACGGCAGGGGGGGAAAGCCCGCTTACCCTGCTCGTTAAGAACACGGGCAGCTCCGACATCCAGAACATTACCTTTACCGCCTCCGCTCCTTCCCAGTGGGCCGTAACCTTTGAGCCGGACACCATCGACGTCCTTCCGGCCGGCGAAACCCGGCAGGTAGTGGCCTATCTTAAGCCCCCTAAGGAGGCTATCGCTGGGGACTATGCGGTCAGCATCACCGCCAACTCTTCCGTGGCCAGCACCACGGCTACCTTCCGGGTAACCGTTAAGACCTCCACCTTATGGGGTATCGTAGCCATTCTGCTTGTCGCGGGTGTTATCGCCGGGGTGGCGTGGATTTTCCATAAATACGGGCGGCGATAGCCATGGGTAACGGTACGGCCATAATTGTTACAGAGAATTTAACTAAGCGTTACGGCCCGGTAACGGCCGTGGAGGGGCTGAACCTGGAAATCTACGAGGGTGAAATCTTCGGCCTTCTGGGCCCCAACGGCGCAGGCAAGACTACCACGATTCTCATGCTTTTAGGCCTTACCGAGCCTACCGCCGGGCGGGCCCTGGTGGCGGGTTTGGATGCCACCCGCCAACCCCTGGCCGTTAAAAGGATAGTGGGGTACCTACCCGACAACGTGGGATTCTACGACGATATGACGGCCCGGGAAAATCTCTTTTATACGGCCCGCCTGAACCGCATTCCCCCGGAGGAGAGCGCGAGGCGTATCGACGCCGCCCTGGAGCAGGTAGGCCTCACCCAGCACGGGGACCGCAAGGTAAGGGAGTTCTCCCGGGGCATGAGGCAGCGCCTGGGCATCGCCGACGTGTTAGTAAAGGATCCCCGCATTATCATCCTGGACGAACCCACCCTGGGAATCGACCCGGAGGGCGTCCGGGAATTGCTGGACTTGATCGCCCGCCTCTCCCGCGAAAAGGGGAAAACCATCCTTATCTCTTCCCACCTCCTCCACCAGATTCAACAGATCTGCAACCGGGTGGGCATTTTTGTGGGCGGCCGGCTCCTCGCCGTCGGCCCCCTGGAAACCCTGGGCCGTCAAGTGATGTCCGGAAAGCCCCTGGAAATCGAGCTGCAGGTAGAGCCCCAGAACGGCGAAGTGTTGTCCCTCCTGGCGTCCCTGGAGGGCGTCGAGGATGTGTGCAGGGACGGCCCCTACGTGCGCCTGCGGTGCGCCAAGGGGCGGGACGTCCGTCCTCAACTGGCCGGACTCCTGGCCCAAAGGGGAATAACCCTGCTACACCTGCGGGCCCGGGGTTATGACTTGGATGATATCTACCTGGAATACTTCCAAGGAGAGGGAAAACCATGAGGGATTGGCGCCAGGCACTCCGGGACTTCGCCCGTTGGTGGCGGGAGGCCTTCCGCAGCAGCGGCGGCTTGAAGGTTATCTTTTTCAAGGAACTGGGCGACCACCTGACCAGTACGAGGATGACTATTATCTTTTCCCTGGTCGCCGTAGCCTGCCTGTCGTCCCTTTACGTCGCTGGTCAGAACATCCGCCAGGCGGTGAACGACGAAACCTCAGCCTTCGTTTTCCTGCGCCTTTTTACCACCAGCGGCGGCTCTTTGCCCGCCTTCATCGCTTTCATGTCCTTTTTAGGGCCCCTGCTGGGGCTGGCCATGGGTTTCGACGCCATAAACGGCGAGTACCACAAGCGCACCCTGAGCCGCCTGCTGGCCCAACCCATTTACCGGGACGACGTAATCAACGGTAAATTTCTTGCCGGGATCGCGGTGTTGAGCCTTATGGTTTCCGTCTTGGGGCTGCTGGTGGCCGGGCTGGGCCTCGCCTTCTTCGGTGTGCCGCCCCGGGGGGAAGAATTGTTACGCATGATCGCCTACCTGGTGGTAACGGTTATTTATATAGCCTTCTGGCTGAGCCTGTCCTTGTTCTTTTCCCTGGTCTTCCGCCAGACAGCTACCTCGGCCCTGGCCGGTATGGCGGTGTGGCTCTTCTTCGCCATCTTCGCTCCCATGCTGGCGGGAATCATTGCCGATGGGCTCTTCCCCGTGGCCCAGGACTCCCCCGCCGACTTGGTGCTCCGCAATGCCGCCTGGAAGCAGGGCTTGAGCCGCCTTTCGCCCACCACCCTTTACGACGAGGCGACCATAACCCTCCTCAATCCCGGCGTGCGAACTTTGGGACCGGTACTGATTCACCAGCTCATAGGAGCCATCCCGGGGTTCCTTCCCCTCGGGCAGAGTCTACTCCTCATATGGCCCCACCTGGTGGGCCTCATCGCCGCCACCATGCTCGTTTTCGCGGCGGCCTACTATTTCTTCATGCGCCAGGAGATACGTACGAACTAACAGCACCGGCCGGTCCCTCAGCCGCAGGACCTCGGCCGCCGGACGGCAGGGATACTCCCACCGGTCGGGCGGGCACGCCCCCTTCCGCGTCCGCCTGCACCCCCTGTCTTGTTCGGGTTCGCCCAGACGCCGCCGGGCCGGATTTTCTGCGAAGTCCGGCGGCCCCTGGGCGGGCAAGATTTCGGAAGAGGCGCGGATCTCGACGTTGCCGGTGGACGGCCTGCCTGGCGGCCTTCGAAACGTCCCCATTAGACGTCCCTGGTAAAGGAAAGCCGCGGGTAAGCAACCCTCAACCCGCGGCTTTTGCTATTCTAACCCGTGGGTTTGAGCCCTGAAGGCCTTTATTAAAGATAACCCTCCTGCCGCAGCAGGTTTACGGCCCCTTCTGCGTCCTCGGGGGCCACCAGAATGACGGGTCCGGTGCATCCCATCCCGCTGGCAGCGTAAATCCCGGCCTTCCACAGGGCCCGGACGGCGGACTCCAGTTCCAGAATATCGATACCGGGTATCTCCTCGCTCACCGGCTTTACCGGCGGCTGTGGTACGGGCTCCTCAGCCGGCCCTCCCTTTGCCTCTCCGGCCTCCCAGAGATCCTCCAGACCAGCCCCTTTGGCCCGGGCCAGTTCCTCTTTATAGAGGGCCAAGACGCCCCCCCGGACCGCCTCCGCTACATAACGGATGGCTCCGGCCACTACCGGCGCCCCAGAAGCCCGGGACAGGATGCCAACAAGGTGCCCGTAGGTCTCCCCTATTCCCGGCCCGTAGCCGTACCCCAGGGCCTCATATTCCCCGCCGGTGCTAAAGGCGGAAAAGACCTTCATGAGTATGTTCCCGGTAAGGCTGTCGGTCACCATGACGTCGCAGGCCCCGGCCAGAAGATCGTTCCCCCGCATAACGGCTCCGCCGTCGGAACGCACGGAAGCTGCGAACTCCAGGTCGTAACCCCGGTCCTTCAGCCTCTTCAAAATCCGCTCCACCGCCCGGGCACCTTCCACGTTTAATATACCCACCTTGGGCCGGGGGATACCGCAGGCTTTGGCACAGGCGATGCCCGCCAGCGCGTTTTTCACCATGGCCTTTACCCGGTCGGCGTCGGAGGTCCCGGTGGTGGTGGCTATGAACATTTCCCGCCCCCTGCCAGGGGTAACCACCCGGCCTACGGTAGCCGTGCCCAGCGGGAAATTGAAGTGCATGGTCACCGCCGCCTGGATCTCTCCGCTTCTAAGCAATTCTTCCATGGCCTGGTGCAGGTCCTTCTCGCAGTCGCCGGCGGGCACATGGGAGATTCCCAACCGCCAGGCCTCCTCCAGGCCTTCGACTTCCGGCCCTATCAGTACCACCTGGATGTCGCTGCGATCCCGGACCGCTTTCACGGCCCCCCTGACCAGCTCTTCCCGGCCCACCTCGTTGGCAGACAGGGTTAGGCCCACCCGTACCCGGCGGGCCGGCGTCCTGCCCTCGAGGGCATCGGCCAGCTCCAATAAGACCTCTCCTACGACATGCTTGACAGCCGAGCCGGACATGCTCCTCACCTCACTTTACCCAGAAAATGGCTTCTATCCGGGCCGGCATTGTTTCCGAACAAATGCTGGCCTGTTGTTTTCCTTCTTCTACTGGTGCCGCTCGGCGGCATGAACGTTTCCCCCGATTTCCCGGGCCACTCGGCGCATGGCCTCGGCCACCAGGCGGCGGACCTCGTCCATGTCCAGTTGCTCGGCTCTACCCGGGGCCACGCCCTGGTTTCTTTCCAAAATAAAGGACACCCCATCGAAGAGGCCGGTCAACCTTCCTAGGAAAAGGCTCCCTTTGCCGATGATCATGACGCGATTATACCTGCCGTTCAAAATTCCCTCCCGGGCAAAGGCGAGGAAGGGTACCCCAGAAGGTATATGGCCCTGGGTGGGAGCATATCCGGGCATACCGTGCCGCTTTATGAAATCTTCCAGTTCACCCCGCTGGATCTCGCCCTTCATTACGGCCAGGGCACCGATCATCTTATAGTTGGCCTTGGGGACGTTCCCGGCGCCGGCCGGCTCCGTAATTTCGGGGTTCTGCATTTCAGGCGCGTATTTGTCGATGTCGCCGATCCTTAAATTGCCCCGGGCCAGGGGCTCGGTAACCAGAGCCTCCATTACTGCCTGGGGGGTAGCCCCAGACCCTATCTTATGGCGGCCAATGATGTCGGTGCGGATGACCGGATTCGCCCCGTCGTTCTCGCCCACCAGGACGGCAAAGGCTCCCAGCACGTCCTCCAGCATCGGCATGCCCTTTTTCACGTGGTCCCGGCCGTTCATCCCCAGTTTGGCCACGGCACCCCCGCCGACAACCAGGACGTTCCTGTAAATACCCGCCTGGACTAAGGCCGCCGCCGTCACCAGACCGTGGGCCGGACCGGCGCAGAAGGAGCGCATATCCGCCCCGGCGGCATTGCGGAGGCCGCACATCTCACCGATGGCTTTGGCGAAATTGCCCCCGCCCCGCTGGTTCATGTCGCCGCATGCTTCTTCGGAGGTCTCTATAATGTATTCCACTTCCTCCCCGGTGGAACCCAGCAGTTTAAGAAGGCGGCGCACGGCCCAGATGGAAGTGGCCTTGGCAACCAGGTTCTCCAGCATAACGTGGGCCTGCAGATTTTCATCTACATCATGGGCCCTGCGTACGCAGCCCACAACCTGGCCGTCTAACAGCAGTTCTTCCGCTGCCGCTTCGCGGATATATTTCTCGATTTCCTCTCGACCGCTTCCTTCCTTCCACTTGGCAAAGTCTTCATCCCCAAAGAGCCCCGTCTGGAGCAGCTTTTCCTTTATGCGGGCCTGAAAATCCTTTTCCAGGTAGACGAGGTCGAAGCTGTCCGCCAGCTTCAGCAGCCCGTAAAGGAGGTCTTCGGAAACGATATCCCCGAACCTTCCACGGTCGGAAGCGCCGGTAATTAGATTGGAGTACCAGGGCCGGGGTATGCCTTCCAGCTCCTCCGGTAGAAGATTACCGATAAAGACCTGGTTAGGGGGATATTGAACTACTTCTTCGTACGACCTCAGGTGGGAAGGGAGTTGTCGGAGGTATTCTCCCTCCGGATTCTTAAGGCGTTCCACCCTCTGGGTGGAGCCTCCGATAAAAAGAATGTCAGGAGAATGGAAAAGGGCGTAGGCGGCTCCTTTAAGAACCGGCAAGTTCATCTGGTCACCTCCTGGAGAGGTTTAGGACAGACGGGCAAGAGGTTCCCCTGCCCTGAGTTATCCCCAGTTCTTATTCCAGGCCTGCTTGGCTTTCCCTCGCTCCAAAAACCCTCGCGGGCCAAACCAACGCTCAGTCTCGGGCTCCGGCGGACTTCCCGGCAAATTCGACGTCCTGTTTCAGTTGGCGGCCGCAGGCCTCTTAAGGCCTTGGGTCCGCCTCCGCCCTCGACTTCGCGAGGTTTGGCAGCCGCTCGTGTTTAATCGCTCGCTTCCAAGCCCAAGCTGGCCTACCCCGAAAATAACTTCTCTCCAGGCCGGCATTGTTTTTGCTTGCATGCCAGCCCGTTGTTTTCATCCTTCTGCTGGTGCCGCGCCGGCGGCATGGATGTCTACCCTAACAAAAACTGGCGATACTCGGGTCCGTGCCCACCGGCCTTCTTCCCTCTAATTTGCAAAGACCGTTTGCTCCTCTACTTCCGTTTGCAGGGCCCGCAGGGCCTTCATAACCAGCCTGCGCCGCAAGTTTTTCTCTTCTTCCCGGGCAAGGGCGGGATTGCCCAGGGGGTGGGGTATGGCCACGGCCGGAACTATACGGTTGGCCCCTACGGTAAGGGAAATGGGTACGATGGTACATACGTGAACTACAGGGATTCCGGCTCTTTCGATTTCCTTGACCATCGTTGCGCCGCAACGAGTGCAGGTTCCTCAGGTGGAGGTGAGGATTACGGCCTGCACCCCGTCCTGCTTGAGCTCGGCAGCAATGGCCTGGGCGTACCTCCTCGCATTGGCCACCGAGGTGCCGTTCCCCACCGTGGCGTAATAGAAGCGGTGGAGTTCGCCGATGACTCCCTCTTTTTCCAGTTCCCGCATGACATCTACCGGCAGCACCCGGTCTGGGTCCTCGTTGGCGTAGACCGGATCATAGCCGCCGTGGGCCGTCTGATGGGTTTCGCCCGTCAAATCCGCTAGGCCGGCAATATCGTACTTCCCGAACTTGGAGGCGCTGGAAGACTCGATCTTATCCGGATTGCCCTTGGGCACTATGCCTCCTGAGGTTACCAGGGCGATCTTGGCCCGGGCGAGGTCCTTGACGGCCGGGTTGGGGGGTACCCGGTCGAAAACCGGCATAGGATATTCGGTGGTAAAGGGTTCGCCGCGGAGCTTTCTCACCAGCATATCTACGGCGCGCTTGGAACCACGTTCAGAGCAGAAAACGTTCTTGCGGATACCCCGAGGAATGTAGCCTTCCTCTTCCGGCGATCCCACCGCCTCCCCGCGGCCGAGTTTGACGGCCAACTGCGCCATAGGACCGACCGCCTGCCGCATGGCGCCCGCGGAATTGCCGGTCTTGATGATATAGGCATAACGGCCGTAGAGCTCCACGCCGGGATTTTCCGGGTACATGCCGGAAACCACCGGTTTTTTCAGGGTTTCCCAGACGCCCTGGGCCACGGCGCCGCAGGCCGTCCCATAACGGCCGGCATTAAAGGCCGGCCCTGCTACCACTACATCCGGATCGTATTGGGCTATCAGCCTTACTACTTCCGCCTTAGCCTCTTCCAGATGTTCGGCAAAATAGGTGTCCCCGCATATGACGGTGGCGACGACTTCCCCCTCCTGGCCCAGGGCCTGCTGCAGGGCCAGCCCCGGCCCCACAGCGCCCTCCTTGGCCATCGGGGGTACGTCCGCTTTCTCTTCGCCGCCTATCTGGCCGAAAAACTGGTTCAGATAATGGACGATGCGGACCTTCTTTTTTTCCACCCGTTATCCCCCTTTCCGGCTCCCTAGTATTTGCTGTATTGTTCGCGAATGGTCCGGACTTCGTTGGTTATGGCTTCAACATCCAGCACCATTTCCATCATGCCGACCTGTTTTTCATATACCTCGGGGTCAACGGCCTCTTTGACTTCCGGCTCCAGAATATGGTACACCCTGAGTCCTAACTGGACTCCCGTCAATGGACCGGCAAAGGCGGGATCGCCGTTGGTCACCGTTTCGGCCGTGAGGCCGGAAGCTTCGGCCTCCGCGCCGCCCAAAACGACGATTAGGTCGGCGGGATTGTACTTCTCCGCCAGTTCCTTTACCCGCGCCTGATTTTCCAGGTCCATTGCGCCGGCCGCCGTTCAGACGAAGCATTCGGTGGTATTGAAAACCACTTCCCCGCCCGCGCTCTTAACGCACTCCTCTATGGCCGGCCCCGGTACGCCGTCCCGGTCTCCCAGGACGATGACCTTTTTGCCTTTGAAATCAACGGCCATATTCGAACACTCCTTCCCTTAAACTGTTTAATACTGCCGGGCCGATAACCGGCTAAAGCCCAACTCGTTAGTAGAACCGGTTATGGCCTGGATTTCTACTGTAATGCTGCCGTCCGCCTGCAGGCTGCCGGCAAAGCCGCCTGCCATGACGTCGGCTGTTTCGGGGTACCCGATGACCTTCTCCATGGGCGGCAGGGTGATGGTTTCATTGGCGTTCCCTGCCGTTACCACTGCATCCGCCTCCGGAGCGGCGTCCGCCAGGGACTGGGACGCTCCGTCCCGTCCGGCATACTCGTCGGTGATAAGGACCGTCTTGATGCCTTTACGGGAGATCTTGACGCAGTTCATAATCAGGTCGGTATCGGGGTTCCCGAAGCCCTCTTCGGTAATGATGGCCCCGTCCGCGCCCAGGAACTCCACCAACCGGGCCGTATAATTGGAAGACCGCTCCTTGTCGACCAGGGTGACGTTTTCGTTGGTGATGACCACGCCGATGAAGTTCAAATCTTTGCCGTGGCGCTCATACAGGTCCTCGATAACCGGGTTGTTCTGATGATGATAGGTGGTGTTTTTGTCACAGGCCGACACGCAGTTCCCGCTGACGATGGCCCCGTCCATGACTTCCGTTGGGGAGATCAGGGTGGGCAAAATCTTTTTGGCATCTACCCCGTACACCCATGTGTCGTGGAGGAGCCCCTGGCTCTGGAGCATGTAGACGTAAACGACTTTGGGCAGGTCCGGATAGCGGGCCAGCGCCTGGGGGAGCGGGGGGCATTCGTACTCCTTCACCTCATCGGGCTCCACTTCCCGGCCGGCCTCACCCAGGAAAGCGGCCGCCTTGAGCCCCGCCATGCGCACCGCAGCCTCGTGTTCGTGCTGGGGCAGTCCTTTAACCGGGTCGATGACCAGGACGACGTTGTAGGTCTGGGAGAAGGGGGTGTACTCGGCTCCGGGGCCGCTCATGTCGATAATGCCTTCCTGGAAACCGACGATTTTGCCGCAGGTCACCACCGCCGCCCTTTTCAGTACATGGGTACGGCCGCTGCCTACGGTTTCCACCTTGGCGACCATGCCGGGGAATACGCCTCCGGGCCCTTCTACCTTAACCCTCGGTTCGATAACATCCTTGACCGGTAAGATCCTGACCCTCTCTCCCGGCCGGGCCAGCTCCACCTTTACCCCGGCAATACGCTCATCTTCCTTGATCTTTTCTATCAGCTCCTGGGCGTTTACGTACAGCACGCCTCCTTTTATCTCCGTTGCCGGACCGAACTGGACGTCCCTTATGTGAATGTACCCCAGGGTTAGCTTCACAAGCTGCACCTCCTTACCTTAGCCTGGTTACTATAAGAGTTCCCGGATCTTTCCCTCCACTGCTTCCGGGGATACCTCCTCCGGAGTGAGCAGGGCCACCTTCTGGCCTCCCTTAAAGAAGCCCATGGCCGGCAACCCCCGCACTCCCAGGGAAAGGGCCAGCCGGCGGTTGCCCTGGATGTTTAGTTTGGCAAATTTAACCTGGTCTTGGTATTTAGTCTCCAGGGCCTCCATGTCCGGCATGAGGGCCAGGCACTTCTCGCAATTCGGGCTCCAGAAATCCACCACCACCAGGCCGGAGGCGCCCAGCACCTCTGCCTCAAAATTGTCTTTATGGACCTCCAGCATAGTACACCTCCTTTCTTCGTGGGAGTTGAAGTATATTTAACTAGGGATTTCAGACATGGAGTTTTAAGAGAGCCGGGAAGCCAGCACCTTTTCCATTTCCTCGCCTTCTAACTCCCGGATTTGCGCCACCACTTGGCCCCCCTTTAAGAGGAGGACGGCCGGGACACCCTCAATACCGTAGCGCCTGGCCACCTTGCTATTGCGATAGGTATCGATCTTGGTCACCTTAATCTTATCTCCCCACTTTTCCTGCAGTTTCTCGGCCTCCGCCACCACCGGGAGGCTGGCTTCCACCATGGGGCTCCAGAAGACCAAAAGAACGGGTTTTTCCTGCTGCAACACTTCCTGGCGGAAGAATTCCTCTTCGCGGATGTATTTCTCCGCCGCCATGGCGGCGATGGCCCCATCGGCCGCCGCCGTAACCACCTGGCGCAGGAATTTCTCCCGGCAGTCGCCGGCAGCGTAAACTCCCTCTACCGAAGTTTCCATCATATCGTTGGCCTTAATATACCCCCGGGCATCCATTTCTATCTTACCCTGCAGAAAGGAAGTGTTGGGGATGGTTCCTACGAAGAAGAACACGCCCTCGGTAGGTAGTTCCTCCAACTGCCCGGTCTTGATATTCCGGATAACTACCCCGGTGACGGCCTCATCCCCCTTGATTTCTTCCACCACCGAGTTCCATTTGAATTTGAGTTTGGGATTGGCAAAGGCCCTCTCCTGAATTACTTTCGTGGCGTCCAGAACGCCTTCGTCGTGGATGACGACTAGGGTAACCTCGGCGGCGAAATTGGTAAGGTAGATGGCTTCCTCCACGGCCGCATCACCGTTGCCTACTACCACTACACTAGCCTCGGTATAGAAGTCGGCGTCGCAGGTGGCGCAGTAGGACACGCCCCGGCCGCGGAACTCCCTCTCTCCCTTGATGCCCAGTACCCTGGGCTCGGCGCCGGAGGCTATAATAACGGCCTTGGCTTTATAGGTGTCATGTTTCTTGGTCTTTACTACTTTTTCGTACCCGCTAAAATCTACCTCGGTTACTTCATCCTTCACTATTTCGCACCCGAAATGCCGGGCGTGTTCCGCCATCTTGTCCGTAAGTTCCGCACCCCCGGCCTTCAGGGTACCGGGCCAGTTCTCAATAACCTGCGTGGTGGCAATCTGGCCGCCGTGGCGTCCCTTTTCCAAAATGACGGTATTCAACCTGGCCCGGGAAGCATACATGCCGGCCGTCAAACCGGCCGGGCCGCCCCCGATTATGAGTACGTCCACTTCTCTGGTGGCCATCTTAAATCGCTCCCTTCCCATGACTTAGACTTGCCCACGATTGAGACCCAGCCGTGCCTCCTCCGAAAATAGCCTTCTCATTTTCATGGTTCGTGGAGAGGGCGCCGGCCCTCATGAGCGGCTACCCCGAAAATAACTTCTCTCCAGGCCGGCATTGTTTTCGCTCGCTAAGTGGTCCTCGCGGGACAGCCTACGGCTCAGCCTCGGGCTCGGGCGGGGTTTCCGGCCTATTCAGCATCCTTGCTTCAGAGGCCGGCCTCGGAAATCGGAAGAGCGTCGTGTAGGGAAAG
>DOLC01000119.1 GCA_003509545.1 Peptococcaceae bacterium | reverse complement strand
CTTGCTCCAAACAAATGCCAGCCCGTTTGTTTTCATCCTTCTGCTGGTGCCGCACCAGCGGCATGGGTGTCTTTACCGTGATTTTCTTCACGGCCATACCCGTTTGCCCGCACCGGGGACACCGGTCCCTTCCGGGGGTGGATTCGCAGCAACAGCAGCACTCTTCCATTTCCGGCCATCTCCCCCGCAAGGCGGCAACAAACTTCACCGCCAAAAGACATTTTCCGGCCGCACCTCTACTCCCGGACGGGGACCGTTCCCTCCGTCCCTGAACTCCCCGGTCCTTAGGTGTGCCTATGACCGCTCCAAGGGCCGAAAAGCCCACGGCCCTCCTCGGCCGGCCGGAAGCCGCTCCCATTATAGCGCCAGGACGTCGAAAAAGTCAAGGAATTGTACTTGACACGGACGGGCCTGCTTTAGTATGCTGGAAGCAGACCGTAGAACAGCATAGGGATGCGAGCGGAGACGAGGAGAAGAGGAGAAGAGCCGAGGGGAGACGAGACTTGCCGGTGAGGAGAACAGCCTGGCGGTTGTCGTCGGGCTGTTTTTATTTTTATAAAAGGCAAAGGAGGCTGCACCCATGAAGGAACCATCCCTAGGCGAGGTAAAACTGCACGAGGCCTCCCGGAGGGGCTTCCAGGCCGCCGATGTGGTGCTGGTGGCCGTACTGCTGGCAGCAGGGGCCGTCCTGCGCATGATCACCCCGCCCTTTTTCGGCATCACCCCCAATTTGGTCATCGGTATGTACGTCCTGGCCATTATGCTCCTTAAGCCCCGTTTGGGGCAGGTCCTGGGCATCGGCCTGGTGGCCGCAGCCGTGTGCCACTTTACCACCAAATCCCTTCTGCCCTACTTGAATTTCATCAGCGAGCCCGTAGGCGCGCTGGTCGCCGGGCTGCTGCTTTACCTCCCCTTCGACAAGAGCCGGCCCCTGGCGGCCGTAAAACCCCTGGTGGTAACCTTTCTGGGCACCCTGGCCAGCGGCTTGACCTACATCACTATTTTCAAGGCTGCCACCCTTTTCGCGTCCCTGCCCCACAACCCGGCCTATACCTATCTCTTAGTGGTGGTCCTGGTGACCGGCGGGGTAAACGCCGTCATGGCCCAGATCCTTTATTTCCCCTTAAAGGAGCTTATAAAGAATCTGTAAGGGCAACCCCTACCTCTACCTCCGAGGGGAGGGCTACAATATGGAAACGTTAATCGAAGTCCAGAACTTCACGTTTTACTACGGTGAAAGCCCGGTGCCCGCCCTGGCGGATCTCAACCTTACGGTCCGGCGGGGGGAATTCGTGGGCATTACCGGTCCCACGGGGGCAGGCAAGACCACCCTGGCCCTGGCCCTAAACGGAGTAATTCCCCACTTCCAGGGGGGACGCTGGTCCGGCCGGGTTGTGGTGGCCGGGATGGACACGGCGGAAACGCCTTGTTCCCGCCTGGCCCGGATAATCGGCAGCGTCTTTCAAGATCCGGAAGCCCAGTTGGTGGCTACGGATGTCGAAGAAGAAGTGGCCTTCGGCCTGGAAAACCAGGCCCTTCCCCGGGAGGAAATGCTTCCCCGCATCGAAGAGGCCTTAACCATGGTGGGCATCCGCGACCTGCGCCACCGCAGCCTCAAGGAGCTGTCCGGAGGCCAGAAGCAGCGGGTGGCCATTGCCGCCGCCCTGGCCATGCGGCCCGCCGTACTAGTCCTCGACGAGCCCACTTCCGAACTCGACCCCCAGGGCACCCAGGACGTCATGGAAGTGCTGCGCCTTCTCAACCGGGAGCACCACCTCACCATCGTGCTCCTTGAACAAAAGCTGGCCGCCATGGCTCCCTATATTTCC
Source organism: Peptococcaceae bacterium (assembly GCA_003509545.1). Lineage (GTDB taxonomy): Bacteria > Bacillota > DSM-521 > Neomoorellales > Neomoorellaceae > UBA12545. The sequence goes on along the minus strand of DOLC01000119.1, from coordinate 20,168 downwards.
CGGCTGGTCTGCCTCCACGAAGGCCGGGTGGTGGCCGACGCCCCGCCCCGCGAGATCCTGCGCCGGGAAAAACTCCTCCGGGAGCTGGGACTGGAGGACCCGCCGGTAGCCGCCTTTTTCCGGCAGTTGCAGCGGGCGGGGCTCTATTCCCGGGACTTACCCCTGACGGTGGAGGAAGGCCGGGAGGAGTTGGGCAGGCTCTTCGCCAAGGAGGGAATACTGTGATCCGGGCCGAGAACTTGAGTTTCACCTATCCCAACGGCCTGCAGGCCCTAAAAGATATTTCTTTTCACATAAAGAAGGGAGAGTTCGCCGCCATAATCGGCCGCAACGGCTCCGGGAAAACTACTTTGTTGAAGCACTTCAACGGCCTCCTCAAGCCCACGTCCGGCCGCCTCCTAATTGCCGGCCTGGACACCGCCCGGGCCAGAACGGCCGAACTGGCCCGGAAAGTAGGCTTTTTGTTTCAAAACCCCGACCACCAGATTTTCCTGCCTACGGTGGCCCAGGAAATCGCCTTCGGTCCCCGGAATCTGGGCCTTAAAGGTCGGGAGATCGAACGGCGGGTGGCCGAAGCCGCCGCCCAGGTGGGCCTGACGGAATACCTGGACGCTAGCCCCTGGAAGCTGGGTAAGGGCCTGCGCCAGAGGGTGGCCCTGGCCTCCGTCCTGGCCATGGGGCCCGACATCCTGGTCCTGGACGAACCCACCACAGGGCAGGATTACCGCCAGGCCAGGGAGATAATGGCAATTACCAAAGCCTTGCACCGGAAGGGGCATACCATAATCCTGGTAACCCACGATATGGAGTTAGTAGCCCGGTACGCGGAAAAAGCCCTCGTTTTGGGAGGGGGAAGGCTATTGCTGCAAGGGCCCCTGACCGAGGTCTTCTCCCGGGATGACGTCCTGGCCGAGGCCGGCCTCCTTCCCCCGGCCGTACTGCGGCTGACCGCCCCGTACCGGAAGGCCGGGCTGATCCCCGGCGTACTAACCCCCGAAGACCTCTTCCGAGAAGTCTGTACTATCCTGAGGGGTGAAGACCATGCCGCCCGCATCCTTCCTGCATAATCTTCATCCCCTTACCAAAGTGGTCTGGTCCCTGGCCGTGGTGACGGCCGCCTTTTTCCTGCAGGGGCCCCTCCCCCTGCTCCTGCTGTGGGCCTCGGTCCTGGCCGTGGCCGGGGCCGGTAAGGTGCTCCGGCAGGTCCTGCCGGCCCTCAAAGGGCTGGCCCTCCTGGCCGGCCTCTTCTTCCTGTTCCAGGTCTTCTTAATTCGAGAAGGCAACACGGTCTTCACTCTGTTCCCCGCGAAGGGGATTGGGCAGGTTACGGACGTGGGCCTTTACGCCTGCACCGTCCTGGCCCTAAGGATGCTGGCCATGACTTCTACCATCCCGGTGCTCCTGGCCACCACCAATCCTAAAGATATGGTAGTGGCCTTTGTAGAAAAGTTGAAGGTGCCTTATCTCTACGCCTTCATGCTGGTTACTTCTCTGCGGTTCATCCCCATCCTCCAGGAGCAACTGGACCTCGTCCTCCAGGCCCAGCGGGCCCGGGGCCGCGACCTGGAGGGGCGCAACTTTATTAAGAGAGTCAAGGCCGTCGTTCCCTTGGCCCTTCCCCTACTCCTCGTCTCCATCCGGCGGTCCCGCACCCTGGCCATCTCCCTGGAGACCCGGGGCTTCGGTTCCGGACCGCGCACCCACCTCCGGCCCCTGGCCTTCCGCCCCGCCGATATAGCGGCCACGGCCGCCTGCCTCCTGCTCGCCTTCCTCGTAATCCTCCTCTAAAGCTATGGATGCCGGCCGCCGCCAGGGGCAGCGGCCGGCGTCTTCTTTGGATCTCTTTACAGCCTTTGGCAGGAAAAAACTCCTTTCTGTCGAATTCAACTTCTTAGGTAAGAAAAAAACAAAAATAACCAGCTACGGAGTAATCGGATGGTCCAGGAATCCTTTCCCGCCGTCTTGTATGCCTTACTGTTGCAGGATCTGCCCGAAAGTCTGCTGCTGTCCATGGCAGTCTTCAGCCTGCTAAATTTAAATATCAGGGACAGGAGGGTTATGTTCGTCGGGCTCCTGCAGACCTTCACCAATCTGGTGCGCCTACTGCCCATTGCCTTCGGCATGCATTCGGTGATTCTGATTATCTCTATATCCGTCTACACCCGGCTCTTTACCCGGACCAGGTTGAGCAACGCCCTCCTGGCAACCTTGGTCTGCTTCGCCGCCATCGTTACTGCCGAACTGATTTATGTGAAACCCCTTTTAAGTTATACAGGACTACAATATGAAGAAGTATTTGCCAATCCCTTCTTAAGGGCGGCCTTTGCCCTCCCGGACATGATGGTCCTCCTGGCCCTGGCCCTGGCCAAGGACTATTACAACCGCAAGAGGGGACTGGTATGCCGAAATTGAATATTACGCGGCCGACCGCGGCCTACCTTAGGGACAAGCTTCAGCTAACCCCGGAACAAGAGGAAATAGCCCTTTACGGCCTGCAAACCATTCTTTATCCCGTAACCGGCCTTGCGGCCGTCGTGCTGACCGGCCACTTCTTCGGCTGTCTGGCAACTACCCTGGCCGCCGCCTTGGCAGCCGGATTCCTGCGCCTGTGGTCCGGCGGTGCCCACAGCGGGTCTCCTCTAACCTGCGCCCTAACCAGTACGGTAGTTTTTGCCGTCCTGGGCAAGGCTGCGGTCCTGGCTGCGGAGGCCCTAACGCCTGCCGCCTCCCTTACGGTCTTGGTGGCGGGTCTGGCCTTTTGCTTGCCCGTGGTCTACCGGCTGGCACCCGTGGATTCTCCGGCCAAACCCATCCTGGCAGCGGACTACCGCCGCAGGCTTCACCACCTTTCGGTAGCGGCCGTTGTCTTGTTGACTACCGCGCAGGTTCTCCTTTTAAGGGCCGGCGCCTACAGCCTCGTTCTTGCCCTGAGCCTGGGCCTGGGGTGGCAAACCTTTTCGTTGACGAGGGCGGGTCACAGGTTTGCCACTTTCATAGATAAACTGACCACATCACTGGGGAGGTAGAGAGGATGAAAAAATTATTCCACCGCTTGCTGCCGGCCGCCTTCAGCTTGCTGGCCCTTGCCGCCGCCATCGGGGTAAAGCCGGCATGCCTTTGGGCATGGCATCAGCCCGAAGTTCCCAAGAGTCTCCTTAAGTAAGTAGAGTTCGTTTGGGTGGTGGGGAGCCCGCCCTTCCCCTCCACCCCAAACACTCAAGAAGCCCGGAGCGGGCGCATGGCTTCGGAGCACGATAAACGCGACCTTATTCTGGCCAACGGGAGACGTTCGCATGCGCAGATGGGATGAAAGAAGAGCCGGGGAAGTATCGGAGTACATTTTGGTGACCCATATTATAAGCCTCCTCATCTTTTTGATGGTCCTTTTTAGCATTCATGATCTTCCGCTGGGTTTTGGTTTTCCTGTGCTCCTGACGTTTCTCGCCAGTATAGCTTCCATTGCCATCATCGGTTATGCTGTCGGCAAGGTTGTACCGTCCATCCCCTCCCTCAAGCAATCCCGGACGCCTGAACTCCTGCTCCTCGCCATCATTTTCCCCGTAACCTTCGCCTTCCTCTGGTACAGCCGTAGTTTCTACAGCGCCAAGATCCTGGTCCTCGTCCCGGTCGTTATCACGGCCACCAGTTTCGGCCGGGCGGCCGGCATCGCGGCAGCAGCCGGGGCCTCCGGCGTCCTCTTTCTCCTGGATTACCGCCTTTACGGCTCCTTGCCCGCCGACGTCTTCCAGGCCAACAGTATATTGACCGGCGTGGTGGTGCTGCTGTCCTGGCTCGTGGGCGGCCTGATGGAAGTGGAGAGACAAACCCAACAAGAGCTGCAGCGCCTGGCCGACTACGACCAGCTCACGGGGCTGTACAACCACCGCTACCTCCAGGAAAACCTGGGGGAGCGCATACGGAAGGCGGCCAAAGGCAACCTGCCCCTCTCCCTGGTATTGTTTGACATCGACCAGTTCAAGTATTTCAACACCGTCTACGGCTATGCCAAGGGAGACCAGATCCTGGCCGCCCTGGGCCGGCTGTTGCAGAAAGAAGGGGGAAAATCGTCCTGCGCCGCCCGCTACGGCGGCGACGAGTTCGCCCTCGTCCTTCCCGGCAAGGGGAAAGGCGGGGCAGCGGAAACGGCCTGCCGGTTAAAGGTAAAACTCATGGAGGAGGCCACCCGAACCCTGGTGGGCCGGGAAGGAAGGCCTCCTTTCAAGCCCTTTACCCTCTCCATCGGCCTAGCCGCCTACCCCGCCGACGGGGACGATGCCCTGGCCCTTATCCGGGCGGCGGAAAACGACCTGTTCCGGGCCAAGTATTCCCGGGACAAGAACTACCTGTACCATTCCATCATCAGCGAAATCAGCACCATGAAGGTAAAAGAGGCCTTCCCCACCCTGCAGGTCCTGGTGGCCCTGATTAACATTAAAGACCGCTACACCTTCGGCCACTCGGAACGGGTCATGTCCTACGCCCTGGCCCTGGGGGAAAAATTATCCCTTTCCCAGCAGGAAAAGGAAAACCTGCGTTACGGCGCCTACTTGCACGACCTGGGCAAGATCGAAGTGGACAGCGCCATCTTGACCAAAAAGGGGCCCTTGACCCCTGATGAACGAGAAGCCATGGAAAACCACACCGTATGGGGAGCGGAAATGGTGAAACCTTTAGTATTTTTCCAGGAAATATCACAGATCCTGCGCTCCCACCATGAGAACTACGACGGGTCCGGCTATCCCGACGGTTTGCGGGGAGAACAAATCCCCCTTCCGGCCCGCATTGTGCGCCTGGCCGACAGCTTCGATGCCATGACCACCGATCGGCCCTACCGCCAGGCCCTGTCCTTGGAAGAAGCCGCCGGCGAATTGCTCCGGTACAGCGGAACCTGCTACGACCCCGCCCTGGTGCCTCCCTTTCTGGAAGCGGTAAGGGAAGTGTACGGAAAGCAGTAGCGGTTTGATAGCAGCCGGGCTCCCTCCGGGCAGATGAAAGGAACCGCCTTCCGCCGCCTGGGTCCTCCCCGGCAAGGGAGGGCGCCGGGGGCCGGCTTCAAGTCCCCCCGGCCGGTTTAAACCCCTTCTTAAAAAAACGCTGCCCGCCCGGGACAAAATCGGGTTTACCCTTCTCCGCCCTTTACGAAGCGGGCGAAGGTCAGAAAGCCGGTATGACCAACCATGCGGTGCTGGGGCCGTACGGCCCGGCCTTCTATGTGCCAGCCCCGCATCAATACCTCCACCGTCTCTACCAGAGCAAAGGAGCCCGTCCTGCGCAGGAGGTTCTCGAACCGGGCCACCTGGAGGATAGAAGGTAGGTAGGAACACAGGATGCCGCCCGGAAGGAGGGTCCGGCGAACCGTCTCCAGGGCCCGCCAGGGCTCCGGCACGTCCAACAGAATCCGGTCGAACACCTCCTCCAGGCCTTCAGGCCGGTAAATATCCCCCAGCCTGAGTTCCAGCCAGGGGGGCAGATCCCCGAAATAGCCCCTTACATTTTCCGCCGCCCGGTCCAACATATCCTGGCGCACATCATAGGCCACCACCCTGCCCTTTTCTCCCACCTGCCGCAGCACCCCCAGCAGGAGACCTCCGCTGCCCGCCCCGCCTACCAGCACTCGAGCCCCCGGGAAAACGTCGGCCCACAGGAAAATAATGCCCGTCTCCTTGGGATAAATGATGCCGCTCTTGCGGGGCATGTGCATTACGTAGTCGGCCAGGGTAGGGCCAAAAACATAGAGCCTCTTGCCCCGCGAAGTCTCCACTATGCTGCCCGGCTCCAGGCCGATCACGGCATCGTGTTCGATATAACCCCAGTGGGTATGCAGGCGGCGGCGGGACACCAGCCGTTCCATCATACTGACTCGGTTATCGGTGAAGATGGCCCAATCTCCCTCGCGAAACATTAAATTCCCTCGCCTCCCGCTATCGGCAAAAAAATATTCCTTACCATCTAAGTTAACCTTCCCCTATGGTAGCATATAAATCCGGCCGGTTACAGGGTCAGGCCGGCAACGGCTCACCGGGCGCCCTTCCCCTTCCCTGCCGCGTGCTATACTTTTCCTCTGTTTCCGCCTTCAAGAAAAATTGGCTAGACTCCGGGGCCCGGCTCCCTTAAAATAAATAATAAATATTAGTTGTAAAAGGAAAGGAGTGCCTTTATTCATGCCCAGCCTCAAGGGAACCCAAACCGAAAAGAACCTGCTGGTAGCCTTTGCCGGAGAGTCCCAAGCGCGCAACAGGTATACCTTCTACGCCAGCCAGGCCAAAAAGGAAGGTTACGAACAGATAGCCGCCGTCTTCCTGGAGACCGCCGAAAACGAGAAGGAGCACGCCAAGCGGTTGTTTAAGTTTTTGGAAGGCGGCGAGGTGGAAATCACGGCCGCCTTCCCCGCGGGCGTTATCGGGACTACGGCCGACAACCTGGCCGCAGCCGCCGCCGGGGAAAACCACGAGCATACCCAGATGTATCCTTCCTTTGCCGAAACCGCCGAAAAAGAAGGCTTTCCGGAAATTGCCGCCGTGTTGCGGGCCATTGCGGTAGCAGAAAAGGGACACGAGAAGCGTTACCTCGACCTTCTGGACAACCTCCGCAAGGGGCGCGTTTTCGAACGGGAAGAAAAGGTAACGTGGCGGTGCCGTAACTGCGGCTACCTTCATGAGGGCCAGGCGGCGCCCCAGGCCTGCCCGGCCTGCAATCACCCCCGCGCCTTTTTCGAAGTCCTGCTTAAGGTACAGTAAACAACCGGACGCCCCCGGGGATTGCCCTCCACCAAGATACGGCCCCTTCCAAGGGGCCTTTTTCGTTCCCCCCGGCCCACAGGTAAAAAGCCCCTTAACGGAAAAGGTCCTGGCGTATTGCCTGTAAACATGATAAAATGACTTTGAAGGATGGATGGGAACGATGAAGGGCGTTTTTGCGAGAAGTCTTAACCTTTTTCTCTTGTTTTTCCTTTTATTCCAAACCCTTTTCACCCTTCCGGCAGCCGGATCCCCCGGGCCGGAGGGCGGTACACCGGCCGTACACGTCCTGCGGGTGGAGGGCCCCATTGTCCCCGTGGTGGCCGACTATATCCACGACGGGATCCGGCGGGCCTATGAGGAAAACGCGACCTGCGTCATCCTTGAGCTTAGCACCCCCGGCGGCCTGTACGCAACCACCCAGAAAATCGTAGAAAGCATTTTGAACTCCCGGGTGCCTGTAGTGGTATATGTTTCCCCGGCAGGAGCCTGGGCGGGTTCGGCCGGCACTTTTATTACCATAGCCGCCCATGTGGCCGCCATGGCACCCGGCAGCCGCATCGGTGCCGCCCATCCCGTGGCTATAGACAACGACGGGGGATTGTCGGACACCCAAAAGCAGAAAATGGCCCAGGATGCAGCTGCCTGGGTCCGCAGCATCGCCCAATGGAGGGGTCGCGATCCCGCCCAGGCCGAGCTGGCCGTGCTGGAAAGCAAGTCCTTTACCGACGGTGAGGCCATCCAGGCCGGGCTGGTGGACCTCCGGGCCGCGGACCGGGCCGAACTCCTGGCCCTGCTCCAGGGGCGAAGGGTCACCTTGGTAGACGGACGCGAAATCGTCTTAAACGTGGCCGGCCTCCCCGTACGGGAAGTATCCATGAGTTCGGTTCAGCGGCTGCTGTTCGGGATAAGTGATCCTAATATAGCCTATATCCTCATGAGCATCGGAACCATCGGTCTTTTGGCCGAACTCTACAATCCCGGCGCCGTATTTCCGGGAGTAGTGGGGGGCATCAGCCTGGTACTGGGCCTCTATGCCCTCGGAAGCCTCAATGCCCACTTAAGCGGCCTGGCCCTGCTCCTCCTCGGTCTAGGGCTCCTGGCGGCCGAGGTTTTCGTGGTCAGCCACGGCCTCCTGGCAGCGGGGGGACTGGTCTCCTTCGTATTGGGTTCCCTTATGCTCTTCAGCGGAGGGCCCCCGGCCTTCCGGGTGAGCCCCAACCTAATAGCCTTCACTGCCCTGGCTATGGCCGGGTTTGTAGCCTTTCTCTTGGGAGCCGTGGTCAAAGCCCAGCGCCGGCCGGCGGTAATCGGGAAGGAAGGCCTGGCCGGCGCCGTCGGGGTGGCCCTGACGGACCTGAAACCCGAGGGCTTCCTGCTGATAGAGGGAGAACGCTGGAAGGCGGAGAGCGAAGAACCGGTGGAAGTCGGTGAAAAGGTGCAGGTTGTCGGCATGGAAGGGTTAAAACTAAAAGTAAGAAAGCTATAGCGAAAGGAGAGGTGTCATCAGCGTGGAGAATCTCATCACCCTAGTAGCCCTGGTAGTGGTAATTATCAGCGTCCTTTCCTCGGCCATACGGGTCGTCCAGGAGTACGAGCGGGGCGTTATCTTCCGCCTCGGGCGCTATGTAGGGGTGAGGGGGCCTGGTCTCTTCTTCCTCATACCCTTCATTGAGCGCATGCAAAAGGTAGACCTGCGGGTGGTGACCATGGACGTCCCCACCCAGGAGGCCATTACCAGGGATAACGTTACCGTAAAGGTCAACGCCGTGGTTTACTTCCGGGTCGTAGACCCCGCCAATGCAGTCATCAAAGTGGTCAACCACATCATGGCCACTTCCCAGCTGGCCCAGACCACCCTGCGGAGCGTCCTCGGCCAGTCGGATCTCGACGAACTCCTGTCCCAACGGGAGCAGATCAACCAGCGGCTCCAACAGATTATCGATGAGGGTACCGAGCCCTGGGGGGTCAAGGTGAGCCAAGTGGAAATCAGGGATGTGGAGCTGCCCCAGACCATGCAAAGGGCCATGGCCGCCCAGGCCGAAGCGGAACGCGACCGGCGGGCCAAGATCATCCATGCCGACGGTGAATACCAAGCGGCCGAAAAGCTCGCCCAGGCGGCCCGGATCATCTCCGCCGAGCCCGCCTCCCTCCAGCTGCGCTACCTGCAAACCTTGAGCGAAATCGCCTCGGATAAGAGCAATATTGTAGTGTTCCCCGTTCCCGTGGAGTTCTTCCAGCAACTATTGAAGCGGGACAAATAAAGGTTTCGCGTCAGAAAGCCCCCGGCCGGCGGCCGGGGGCTTTCTAAATCAACCGTCCTACCTTGTCAACCGCTGTCTGAGCTGAGTTATCCCTACTTCTTGCAGGCCTGCCCTGCAAAAACCGGGGATAACTCAACAAAGGGAGCCCTTGTCTGCAGGGGGAGGGTGTGCTATAATACACCGGAAAAATGCTTCCCTGCTCCACCCGGAGGGGTGGGGCCGAGTCAGTCCAGAGGGAGGAGGTGTAGTGAGGTATGCGCAGTTACGAGGCCCTGTTTGTTATCAGGCCCGACCTGGACGCCGAACAAACCCAGGCGGTGGTAGATAAGTTCACCAAACTCATCACCGACAACGGGGCAGAAGTGCTCCAGGTAGACAAATGGGGTAAGAAGCGCCTGGCCTATGAGGTGCGGAAGTTCCGGGAAGGTTTCTATGTGCTCCTGCAGTTTAAGGGGCCGTCGTCGGTTGCCCAGGAATTGGAGCGGGTCTTCAAGATAACCGACGAGGTTATCCGCTACCTCATAACCCGCCTAGATGAAAAGGCGAGCTAGTCCTGCCGGAACCGACCTGCAGGGCGTAGAGATCTTTCTTACAAGGTGGGAGAGAGCTGTGTTAAACCGGGTGATACTCATCGGCCGCCTGGTTAGGGACCCAGAGCTACGCTATACGCCCAGTGGGGTGCCGGTAGCCAACTTCACCCTGGCGGTGGACCGCCCCTACCTGAACCAGCAGGGCGAGAGGGAGACCGACTTTATTCGCATTTCCCTGTGGCGCAAGCTGGCCGAAACCTGTGCCAATCACCTGGGCAAAGGGCGGCTGGTAGCCGTGGAAGGACGCCTGCAGGTAAGATCTTATGAGACGCCCGAAGGCCAGAGGCGTCAGGTCACCGAGGTAGTGGCCGAAGATGTGCGGTTCCTAGACTGGCCCAAAGACCGGACCGCCGGTTCCGGAAACCAGGACATGGACGATTTCTCCGATTTTGGGGATCTGGGTACGGAAGTAGAAATGGGAGAAGACGAGCTTCCCTTTTAACCTGATGGAGGAGCGTGAAGGATTTTGGCGCGGGATAGAAAGCGCGGTCGGAAGCGCGTCTGCAGCTTCTGCGTTGATAAGATAGATTATATCGACTACAAAGATGTAAACCGCCTGCGCAAGTACATGAGCGAGCGGGGTAAAATCATCCCCAGGAGAATTTCGGGCAACTGCGCCCGCCACCAGCGTCAGCTCACGAGGGCCATCAAAAGGGCCCGTATGGTAGCCCTGTTGCCCTTCACCGTAGAATAAAGGGGCGGAAGGGAACTAGTCGTCAGCCATTAATGGAGGGGGCCGGCCAAAAAGCTCCCTCTTTCGTTATCCACGGCCGTTAAGACTCAGTTCCAGGCGGGAAGCGAGGGGATGGCGGTGAGCCGGCGGGAGAACACTACGGCCCTGGCCGACGGTGCCCTGATGGCCGCCCTGGCGGCCGGGCTGGCCTTGGTGGGGCTTTTTCTGCCCCCCTTACAGCTCTTCACCAACCTCATATGGACGCTCCCCATCACCGTCCTCGTGGTGCGCCGGGATTTGCGTACGGGGGCTATGGCCACCTTCGTCGCCGGCCTCCTGGTGGCCCTGATGGGAGGATTGGTGCGGGCCTTCCTGCTCTTCACCCAATACGCGGCCGTCGGCCTCCTTTACGGCTACCTCTTTAAGCGGGGGACGGCCCCCGGCCGCATGGTGGCCGCCGGCACCGCGGTGGCCTTAATATCCCTTCTATCCTCCCTAGCTATATCCTTTTACTTGGTCGGGTGGTCCCCGGCCCGCCTGGCGTCCGATCTCCAACAGATGCCGGAACACGTGCTGGAAATGTACCGGCAGTCGGGGATACTGGAACAGATGGCCCGGGAAGGAGTGACGGCGGAAGAGCTCCGGAGCTACCTTGAGGGCATGGTAAACTACCTCCGGCGCCTTTTTCCGGCCATGCTGGCCACCGTGGCTCTGTTCACGGCCTTTATTAACTATCTGATGGCCGCAACCCTCCTCCGCAGGCTAAACCTTTCAGAACACCGGCTACCCCCCTTCCGGTACTGGCAGCTTCCCTGGTACACCCTCTGGGGGGTTATCGCCGGCCTGGGCTTAACCCTGCTGGGAGACTACCGGGAGGCGGCCTGGCTAAAGACCTTCGGGCTGAACATTCTCTACCTCTATCTACCCCTCGTCCTGGGCAACGGCCTGGCCGTCCTCACCTTCTTCGCCCACCGCCTCAGGTGGTCGTGGTTCCTTAAGGCGGCCTTCCTTATGGTCTTCTTGATCAATATTCCCCTCGGCCTCGTGGTGGTACTAGGCCTGGGGCTCTTCGACCCCTTCTTGGGATGGCGCAAGCCCCGGGAGGCGGATAGCTAGTAAAGGAACGCCGAGTACTATCTTTGTATCAAGGGGGTAAGACCCGATGAAGGTTATCTTGACCGGCGACGTACCCAAACTGGGCGCCAAGGGAAGCGTAGTAGAAGTTTCCGACGGTTACGCCCGCAATTACCTCTTCCCCCGCCAATTGGCGGTTCCGGCCACCAAAGGCCGTCTGGAGGAGCTCTCCCGGGTTAAGGCCCAGGAGGAAAAAAAGCGGCAGAAAGAAAAAGAAGAAGCCCAGAGGATAGCCCGGCAGCTCGAAGGCGCCGCGGTAACGATTACGGCCCGGACCGGCGAAGGAGGCAAACTTTTTGGTTCGGTTACCAATAAAGAAATAGCCCAGGAAATAGAAAACGCCTTTCACATCAAGGTTGATAGGCGTAAAATTGAACTGGAGGAGCCCATCAAAATGCTGGGTTCCTATCCGGTGGTGTTGCGCCTGCATCCCGAGGTGCAGGCCAAAGTAATGGTACAGGTAGTGGCGGAAAGGAGTTAAAGCCCCATGCCCCGGAGAGCTAAAGTAGCTCTTTTTAAAGACGAAGGCGATTTTCTCGCCCGACAGGTCAGCGCCCTGTACGGGATCCTGGCCGACATTTACGGGACGGATAAACTGGTGCTCAAGGCCAGCAAGCTGGAGGCCCTTGATTACCTGCAGTCGGATAAACTCCCGGAGCGGGTGCTGGCCCTCCAGAAGCTGGTTTACGAGGACCCCACCATCGATGCAGCGCCTTCCCTGGAGGCCATCCCCCAGATCTTAAACGAAATCCAGGAAGAGCTGGCGGATTTCATAGCCCGGCGCTCCGTAGAAGACAACCTGGAACGCCGGGTGGCCGAAAGGATGCAGGAGCGCCATGAGGAGTACCTGCAGGAAATCCGTATGCAGATCCTGAGGGAAAACGCAGGCCCGGAAAATGCCCGAACCCTTAAGAAACTGGCAATTCTGGAAAAGATGGAACAGACCAGGCTGGCCCGCTCGGCCATGGAGGTCCTGCGGCCCAAGAGCCTGGAGGAGATTGTGGGCCAAGAGCGGGCCGTGCGCTCCCTCCTGGCCAAACTGGTATCCCCCTTCCCCCAGCACATCCTGATTTACGGCCCCCCCGGCGTGGGCAAGACCACGGCAGCCCGGCTGGCCCTGGAGGTGGCCAAGAAGGTCAAGGGCTCGCCCTTCAAGGCCGACGCCCCCTTTATAGAAGTTAACGGCGCCACCCTCCGCTGGGATCCCCGGGAGGTAACCAACCCCCTCCTGGGGTCGGTCCACGATCCCATCTACCAGGGGGCCCGGCGGGACCTGGCCGAGAGCGGCGTGCCGGAGCCCAAGCTGGGGCTGGTCACCGAGGCCCACGGCGGGGTGCTGTTCATAGACGAAATAGGCGAAATGGACCCTCTTTTGCTCAACAAACTGCTGAAGGTGCTGGAGGACAAGCGGGCCACCTTCGATTCCTCCTACTACGACCCCGCCGACGAGAATGTGCCCCAATATATAAGAAAACTTTTCGAGGAAGGGGCGCCGGCGGATTTCGTCCTCATCGGAGCCACGACCTGCGATCCCGAAGAGCTGAGCCCCGCCCTGCGCTCGCGGTGTGCCGAAGTGTATTTCGAGCCCCTGACCCCAGCGCAGATCGAAACCATTGTGCGGGAGGCGGCGGCCCGGCTGGGGGTGAAGCTGGAGCCCGCAGTGCCGTCCCTCATTGCCGAATATACCATCGAAGGCCGGAAGGCCGTGAGCATCCTGGCCGACGCCTACGGCCTGGCCCTCTACCAGCAATCTCAAAAGAAGGGCCGGCGCCGCCGGGTTATTACCGTGCAGCACATCCTGGAGGTCGCCCAGACGGCCCGCCTCACCCCCTTCGTCACCGCCAGAGCCCAGGAGAAGCCGGAGATCGGCCGCGTTTTCGGCCTGGCCGTAGCAGGATTTGTGGGGTCCGTCCTGGAAGTGGAAGCCGTAGCCTTCCCGGCCCGTGACCCGGGGAAGGGCAACATCCGCTTCAACGAGACCGCCGGGAGTATGGCCCGGGACTCGGTGTTCAACGCCGCCGCCGTCTTCCGTCTCCTCACCGGGGAGGACCTGGGGGACTACGACGTCCACGTGAACGTGGTCGGCGGGGGTAACATCGACGGCCCTTCGGCCGGCCTGGCCGTATGCGCGGCCATCATCAGTGCCGTCCAGGGCCGGCCGGTGCGGCAGGATGTGGCCGTGACCGGCGAGATCTCCATCCAGGGTAAGGTAAAACCCGTAGGAGGAATTGTTGAAAAGATCTACGGCGCCCGCCAGGCCGGCATGCGTTGCGTTATCCTGCCCGAGGCCAATGCCTCCGAAGTCCCCGGGGACCTCCCGGGCATTCAGGTGATCCCAGTGGCCACCGTGGCCCAAGCCCTGGAACACTTGCTGGTTAACGAGTAGGGCGGTGGAGTCCATGCAGGAGCTGGCCGAACGTCTTCCCCCCCACAGCCTGGAGGCGGAGCAGTCCGTCCTGGGTGCCATCCTCCTCGACCGGGATGCTCTGCTCACGGCCGCTGAGATCCTCCGCGTGGAAGACTTCTATCGCGAGGCCCACCGCGTCATTTACCGGACCGTCCTGGACCTGGAAGCCCGGGGGGAGGCGGTGGACCTCCTGACGGTAACCGAGGAGCTGAAGCGCAGGGGGGAGCTGGAGACCGTGGGAGGAGCCACCTACCTGGCCCAGCTCACGGCGGTAGTTCCCAGTGTGGCCAACGCCGGCCACTACGCCCGGATCGTCTCCCAGAAGGCCGCCCTCCGGCAGCTTATCCAGGCGGCCAACCGCATCGCCGAAAGGGCCTACGGGGAGGAAGGGGAAGTCGGGGAAATCGTGGATGAAGCTGAAAGGCTCATCCTGGAGGTGGCCGCCGGCCGCTACCGGGACGGTTTTGTAACCATCAAGCAGGTCCTCCTCCAAACCTTCGAACACCTGGAGCGCCTGGCCTCTCACAAAGGGGAGGTTACCGGCCTTCCCACCTTTACGGATTTGGACCGCCTCCTCTCCGGCCTGCAGCCCTCCGATCTCATTATCTGCGCAGCCCGGCCGGGCATGGGTAAGACCTCCTTCTGCCTGAACATCGCCCAGAAGGTGGCCCTGCAGCAGAAAGTGCCGGTGGCCATCTTCAGCCTGGAGATGTCCAAGGACCAGGTGGTGCAGCGGATGCTGGCCGCCGAGGCCATGGTAGAGCAGCACCGCCTCCGCACCGGGTACCTGAAGGAAGAGGACTGGGCCCGCTTGGTGAACGCGGCCAGCCTCCTGGCGGAGGCGCCCATTTACATAGACGACACCCCGGCCATCACGGCCATGGAGGTCCGGGCCAAGGCCCGCCGCCTCCAGGCCGAGCGCGGCCTGGGTCTGGTAGTGATCGATTACCTCCAGCTCATGCAGGCCCACCGCCGGGTAGACAACCGCCAGCAGGAGATCGCCCTCATCTCCCGGGCCCTCAAAGCCCTGGCCCGGGAACTGAACGTGCCGATCCTGGTATTGTCCCAGCTCAACCGCGGCGTAGAGCAGCGTCAGGACAAGCGGCCGGTTATGGCCGACCTCCTGGAGAGCGGGGCCATAGAAGCCGACGCCGACGTGATTATCTTCCTATACCGCCCCCAGTACTACGACCCCGACACCGAAAAGAAGGGCATCGCCGAGGTCATCGTGGCCAAGCACCGCAACGGCCCCGTGGGAACCGTGGAGATGGCCTTCCTCCCCGAATTTACCAAGTTCGTAGACCTAGCCCCCGAACCGGAGCCTTGAGGACGGCTCGAGTCCGCAGACCCTTCTTAAGCCAAAAAATTGAATATCCAGGCAGGATCTTCCGGGAGAACGGCGAATTATTATCATCATATTTTCTAATCATAACTACTTTTATCAAGGGGAGGAAGGGCATGGGTGATGCCATCTTCTTACAGAAATCAGGCATTATAGGAGTGGGCATCGTGGCCAATTGCGGGGTCCTCAGCCCCCAACAGCTCATGGGGCTGGCCCGGCTGGCCCAGGAGCTGGAATGCACGGCCTGCAAGCTCACCACCCGGCAGACGTTAATTTTCCTCATTCCCGAAGAAAAGCTCCCGGTCCTGCGGGAAGGAGTGGAGGGCCTGGGTCTTAGAATAGGGGTTTTCGGTGAAACCGTGCGCAACGTCAAGGCCTGCGCAGGCAGCTCGGAGCTGTGCCAGCGCTCCCTCTCCGATGTCTTCCGGTTGGCCGGCATTCTGCAGGATCGGTTTATGAATCGCCCGGTGCCCAACGATTTCAAGATTTCGGTGGCCGGGTGCCACCGGGGCTGCACCGAACCCTTCTGCGCCGATTTCGGTGTAGTGGCCACCGGCGAGGATTCTTTCAGCATTTACATAGGCGGCCGGGGCGCCAGCCGCAAGCCCATCCACGGCCGGCTGCTGGCGGAGAAAATAAGCGGGGAAGGGGTTCTGGCCCTCCTGGAGCATGTCCTGGCCCGTTACCAGGAGCTGGCCCAGCCCAAAGAGAGGCTCTGCCACACCCTCCAGCGGGCGGGGTGGGAACCCTTCCAGCCGCCGGCAGACATGCTGGCTTCCTTCCAGCAGCAGGAAGAGGAAAGCGACTTCCTCCAGTTCTTAAATCAAACTACCCCATAGGAGCGGTGAATACCTATGACGGTCAGGAGCGTAAATGTAGAAGCCATACGCCGCGCAGTGGACAAGTGCTGCAAGACGGTGGAAGAATGCGGCACTTGCGATAAGGCCCGCTGCCTTATAGGATTTACCCAGACGGTCATGGACTACGCCCGGGCCAAAAACGCCGTCCGCATTCCCCGGGGGCACAACTTCATACCCGAAGACGACCTCCGCCTTTACTACCAGGACGACCTGCTGGAAACCCTAAGTGAAATCCTCCTCCAGTGTCAAAGCTGCCAGGACAACCACGAAGAGGATTGCGTCATCAACATCGCCCGGCGGGCCATGGAGCGGGCCCTCTTCGGGGAGTACATGCCCTTCTCGGGAAGTATCGCCGCCTACCTCCTCCAGGTGGCCCGCCAGGAACCTTCCCTGGGAGAAAAGCTGGCTTCCCTTTACCAGCAAAAGAAAAAGGCCGCAGGCGGCGGCCCCTGATATTATCCGGCTTCTGGCTCCGGCCCCGGAGTAGGTCCTGCCCGGGCGGCTGCCTGCGCCATGCTCCTCCCCCGAAGACCCGCCGTCCCCGGGCAGGGCCTGGGGCTTTGGGTGGAAAGCCTTGAGGAGGCGCGCTATTTATCAACAACCTGGCCTTCCAGCAACCCTTTGGCTTCCCGGTAGTCCAGACCGCCCAAGCGGGCCACCACCACCGTGAGTAAAGTAACCGACTTCTGCAGCTCCTTTATGAGGGGCTCCATGCGGACCAGGAGGTAAAAGGCCATAACCATGGGAAAGCCGACATTCCCTACCTGGGTCCATAGGTCCTCCATTCGCCGGTTCCCCCCTTGTTGTAGGCTTCCCGGAGTTGCCCCCCGCCGGGGCGGCCGCCAGGCGACGCCGACTGCCGGCCGCCCCCTCGCGGGAGCCGGGCCACGGGCCGGGAAACCCGGCCCGGCCGCGTATCCCTACGCCGAAAATAACTTCTCTTCAGGCCGGCATTGTTTTTGCTTGCATGCCGGCCTGGCGTTTTCATCCTTCTGCTGGTGCCGCGTCGGCGGCATGGACGTCTACGCCGTAATGAGATCCACGGTTTCCCTGCTCACCAGCCGGGCGCCTACCACGGCCACCAAGTCCCCACCTGGGGAGGTAAAGACATCGCGGGCCACTATGAGCTCCATGGCCGCCTTTACCTCATCGGCGGTAATGTCGGGCCGCGGTTCCTGAACGGTCAAAACTGTGCGCCGGCCGGCGGCATTCTGGAAGACGAGCTCCAGACGCCTGGTCAACACGATCTAATCCCCCTTCCCGGTTTTTAGGCGGACAGGCTGGCTTCCTGTACGCGGTTGACGGCGACCACCGGATAGACCTGGAGGGCGGCCAGTGCCTGGGCCACATCCCACAGATCCTGGTCGGCCGCCTCCGGCTTTACCCGGCTGAAGGTCCTCCACCGGTACACCGGCCCGCCCTCGGCATCGGTCCCCGTCTGCACCTGCAGCCGCAGGGACGCCCCGACGGGTGTTACCACTACTGCCATTTTTCCACCCCCCTTCTGGTCCGGAGTCTACCAGAGGAAAGGTGCGGCGGTCGAACTTGCCCCGGCCGGCGAAGGGGAGATAAACTTCCTTTCCCGGTGCCCCGGCCCGGGACCCGGACGTCGTAAAGACAACATGGAAGGCCTGCCAGAAGCCTTCAGGCCGGAAACACCCAAAATGAGAGGCCGACTTCTGAAGCCGGCGGCCCGAGGCCTACATAATCCGACACGTTTTTTGCCCTTTCTATGCTAGAATATCGTTCGTTGCGTGGTTGCGTCTCAGAATTCCACGGGAAAGGGAATGTCGAAATGGTCCGCGTAGGAATTATCGGCTGCCGCCATTACTGGTACCGGGGCTGCCCTGGGTTCCATTCCCATATTCTCTGCTTTCAGGCCCAGGGGGAACAAAAGGGCCCCCTGGGGCGGCTGCGGGAGGGACGCATCGTAAGCCTGCGCCCCTGTCCCGGCTGCCCGGGGGACCGCATGGTCGAACTGGCCGCCGACATGCTCGCCCGGGACTACGTCCAGGTGTTCGCCCTGGCTTCCTGCCTGTTCTTCGCCGGCCACTGTCCCCGGGGCGAACAACTGGGCAAAAAAATAGAGGCCGCCTTCGGCCTCCCCGTTTTGCTGGGAACTTATGTCGCCGCCGACAAGGCCGCAGGCCTCCGCTCGGTGCGGCGCGCCGTCCCGGGAATACCCAGCGCGCCCGAATGCCTGCGCCGGCTGGGGAATTTAAGTTACTGGTATTCCCTCCTCCGGGGGTAACACCCTCTTTATGCTCTTCTCCACTTTGGCCCGGGGAAGCATAACCATGCGGCCGCAACCCAGGCACCGGAGCCGCAAGTCCATCCCCGTCCGCAGGATCTCCCAACGGCTGCTGCCACAGGGGTGGTTCTTACGCATCTCTACAACGTCTCCCACGCGAAGGTCCAACCAAATGTTGCCTCCTTTTCAAGGGCATGGCGGATGTCAAAGGTTTTATCTTGCCGGGAGATGCTGATTCCCATGTGGGAGGTGGCCCACGGCCTTTAGGGCCGCCTCCGCACAAACCCGCACTTCCCAGGCGGGGTCCTCCCGGGCCTTCTCCAGGGCGGGACGGGCCTCCCCTCGCCCCAGGCGGCCCAGGGCAAGAACGGCCGCCGCCCGCACCTTGGGCTCCGGGTCCCCCAGGGCGGATGAGAGATATTCCGCGGCCTCCTCCAGCCCGGTATCCCCCAGGGCCCGGGCGGCCGCCGCCCGCAGGGCGGCCGAAGGGCTCTCCAGGCATTGCCCCAGGACCGGCAGGACACCGGCCTCACCCAGGTTGCCCAGGATCTCCACGGCCCGCAACGCCACTTCCTCCGGCCCGGCCCGGAGGGCCGATACCAAATGGGGTATGCTCTGGCGCCCAAAGGCCGTTATGACCTGGGCCACCCGGGCGGGAGGAATGCGCCGGGGCTCGGCCAGGGCCAAGGCTAAGGGTTCCAGGCAGCGGGGGTCCCTAATGGAGGCCAGGGCCGTGGCCGCGGCCATCTGGACCCCTTCATCCCCGTCAGCCAGGGCTTCCAGCAGGGGGGCCGCGGCGCGATCTACCTCTAAAAGCCCCAGCACCTCCGCCGCCAGGGCCCGCTCCCGGGCCCCGCCGCCCTTCAACATATGGAGCCAGTCACCCACCCAGTCCTCCCGGTAGGCCAAGGCCTTGATTTCCCCACGCACCTCAGGCCCCAGGCGCGGCCAGCATTCCAGGACAACCCGGGCCCCTTCCCCGGCCCCCAGTTTGAGGAGGGCCTCCCTGAGGGAAGAAGGAAGCCTGCCCCTGCAGCGGCAGAGCTTTTCTGACAGCCTCCTCGGGTCCTCTTTCCGGCCCCTGCGCCACCACCCACTCAGCAAGGCAGATCCTCCTAAAGGGTGACGACCTTTTCGGCGGACATAAGGTGTTCCACGATCGTGTACATGTTGGTAATGGAACCCACGCAGAGCTTTTCTTTAAGTTGGTAATAGTCCAGGCAGGTACCGCAGACCAGAATTTCGACGCCCCTCTGTTCCAGGGCCATGAGACTCGCCAGGGCCGGGGAGCCCTCGCAACACAGCTTTACCCCGCTGTTGATGAAGAGGAGGCGCCGCGGGATGACCTCCCCTTCGCTCAGGGTATACAGGAAATTGCGCATGAGAATCTCCCCCAGCTCCCGGGAGCCCTGGCCCAGGGCGTCGGTGCCGATAAGGATCACCTGCCCCGGGGCTACACAGAGCTGGGTGGCGGGCAGGCCTCCCTTGCGGATATGGATGTAGTAATCAGAACCGCGTTCTTCCACTTCCACAGTGCAGTCCAGGCTGCGGGCCAGTTTTACCACGTTGTCCCGCGCCACTTCGTTGTCCACTATGGTTACGACTTCTCCGGCCTCCCCCAGCCCCTCCAGGGCCTTCTTGGTCTGAATAACCGGCTGGGGACAGGGCAGCCCGCGGGCATCCACTGTAGTCTCCAATCCTTCTCCCCACCTTCTGCCAAATGTTAGCACCCGGCAAGACTGAGTTATCCCCAGTTTATGATCCCGGCCTGCTTGGCTTTCGCTCGCAAAGGCCTCCCTCGCGGGCAGGACTTTTGCTTGGCTTAAAGGCTTAAGGCAGGCTTCCCGGCAGGATTTAAGCATCCTGCCTCAGTTGCCGGCCGCAAGGATACATGCCCTCGGGCCAAGCTT
>DOLC01000070.1 GCA_003509545.1 Peptococcaceae bacterium | reverse complement strand
GCCCTCGGGTCCGCCTCCGCTTTCAGCCTCGTTAAGTTTGGCTACCGCGAAGGCTTGCTCGCTCGCTTTCAAGCCAAAGCATGGCCACCCCGGCGAAAACTGGGGATGCTTCAGCCTTGGCGGACGACAACCCGCTTTTTTTTATGGTGCGTAAATGGAGGAGTTTGCCAGCAAATGTGGAAATTAAATGTAAAAGTTTTGGAGACGGGTGAGGCCCATGCAGCAACTGCTGGACGATTTTCTTTATTATCTGGCCGTGGAGCGCGGATTGGCCGAAAATACTTTGGCTTCCTATCACAGCGATTTGGAACAATACCTCAACTACCTGGCCGAGGCCAGGGTAACTTCCCTGGAGGAAGCCGGCCGCGGCCTGATCGTGGCCTACTTGGTCCGCCTCCAGCAGCAAGGCCGTTCCCCGGCCACCATCTGCCGGCACCTGGCCGCCCTGCGTTCGTTTTACCAGTTTTTGGTACGGGAAGGAGTGTTGGCTACCGACCCCACGGCCACCATGGAATCTCCCCGCCAGGCCCGCAAGCTGCCTCGGGTGTTGACTGTTCAAGAAGTGGAAATGCTTCTCAACCAACCCCGCACCAAGACGCCGGCTGGGCTGCGGGATAAGGCCATGTTGGAATTGCTTTACGCCAGCGGCCTTAGGGTTTCGGAACTGGTATCCCTAAACGTAGACCAGGTAGACTTACAAGAGGGTTACGTAAGATGTACGGGCAAGGGAAGCCGGGAACGGGTGGTGCCCATTGGGCCGGTGGCCTGTTTCTACCTCAAAGCCTACCTGGAGCAGGGCCGGGGCCGGCTGCTTAAAGGTAGGAAGGAAACCGCCCTTTTCGTCAACCAACAGGGCAAAAGGTTGTCGCGCCAGGGTTGTTGGAAAATCATCAAAGCCTACGCCCGGGCGGCCGGGCTGCCTCTTAACATAACACCCCATACCCTGCGCCACTCCTTTGCCACCCACTTGCTGGAAAACGGCGCCGACCTGCGTTCCGTCCAGGAGCTCCTGGGACATGCGGATATCAGTACGACCCAGATCTATACCCATTTAACCCAGAAAAAAATTAGGGAGATTTATAATCATACTCACCCCCGGGCCTGAATATCTAAATTTAGGGGAGGTTGGCCTAAGGGGGGATATCGTGCGTAGTATCATAGGATGGATTTTGCTTGCCGTTTTTCTGTTCGGCTGGCAGCCTGTCCTTTTACGGGCCGAGGCTCTGGAAGGGGAGCCGGTGGAGGAGGCCAGCGCAAGCACCGCCGCCCTGAAGCTTAACGTTAAGGGCGCCGTGCTCATGGACCCTCAGTCGGGCAAAATTTTGTGGGAGCAGAACGCCCATTACAGGGGTTATCCGGCCAGCATGACCAAGTTGATGACCATGGTAGTGACTATGGACGCCGTGGCCCGGGGCGAGGCCAGTCTGGACGATCTGGTAGTTACCAGCGAGAGGGCCGAAAGCTTCGGCGGGGCGGAGGTGTTCCTGGAGCAGGGAGAAACAGTTCCCCTGGAAAAGATGCTCATCGCCCTGGCCGTGGCCTCGGCCAACGATGCCAGCGTTGCCGTGGCCGAGCACATTGCCGGAACAGAGGAAGCGTTTGTGGAGCTCATGAATGCCAAAGCCCGGGAATTGGGCCTGAAGAACACCCATTTTACCAACTGTCACGGCCTGCACGATCCGAACCACTATACCACTCCCTATGACATGGCCCTTGTCGCACGTTATGCCCTCAAATATCCTAAGATTCTCGAGTGGACTTCCATCAAGCGCTACACCTTTCGCCAGGACCCCTTAACCATACTGGATACTACCAATAAAATGCTTTACTGGTACCCGGGAACCGATGGTTTCAAGACGGGGTATACCGAAGCTGCCGGGCTAAACCTGGTTTCTACGGTAGACAGGGACGGCCTCCGCCTCATAGCCGTAGTCATGGGAGTAGAGACTCCCCAGGGACACTTCACAGAATCCATGAAACTTTATAACTGGGCCTTCCGCCAGTGGGCCTGGAAAAAGATCTACGGACCGGGGGAAGTAGTAACGGAGGTGGCCACCAATAAGGGACGAGAAGAACGGCTGAGGGTTCTGGCCGGCGGCAAGGTCGGGGCCGTGGTGCCCCGGAGCAAGGCAAAGCAGGAAGGGCTTATCACCACCCGCCTCGTCCTCCCGCAGGTCATCGATGCTCCTATAGCTCAGGGTCAGAAGGTAGGAGAGATCATCATCCTGGAAGAAGGGCGGGAAATAGGCCGCACGGACCTGGTGGCCGAGAAAAGTATCCCCAGGGCAGGCTTGAAGCAGATTATTAAGCGGGCCGTCCGAGCAGTCTTTGCTGTTCGACAATAATTTACCATATTTTTGCAGGAAAATGGCCTTCTTTTAGCGAAATTAACCCTTCTGAAATACAAAAAGAGAGCAGGGGGGTTTTTTCTTTTGCAGGTGTTCTTCAGTCAGGAAGGTCAGGCCCTGGTGGCCCGTATTAAGGGGGAGCTGGATTTAGGCACTGCCGACCGGCTGCGGCAGGAACTGGAAGCCAGCCTGGACCACGCCCGCCCCCGTATACTGTATCTGGACCTGGAAGGGGTTTCCTTCATGGACAGTTCCGGCCTAGGAGTTATTTTGGGCCGCTACCGCCGCCTGGCGCGCCAGGGGGGCAAGGTCGTTATATGCCGGCCCCAGCCCCAGGTGCGGCGGCTCCTGGAGCTTTCCGGCATCAGCAAGCTGGTAGACATAGTATCTGAGGACCCCGACGGGTTTGCCGGCAGGGAGGTGTTTTAAGCGGTGGCCCCAGGTAACGGCGAGGTGGCCAATAGCATGCGCTTGGAGTTTCTGAGCCTCCCGGAGAACGTCGGCCTAGCGCGGGTGGCCGTGGCGGCCTTCGTGGCCCAGACCGACTTAACCCTAAACGAACTGGAAGAGATTAAAGTGGCCGTTTCCGAAGCAGTGGCCAACGCGGTAATCCACGGTTACGGCGGCGGACCCCAGGGTTGGGTGCGGGTCAAGGTGAGCCGGACGCGGGAAGACCTGGAAATAATCGTGGAGGACGACGGCAAGGGTATTGCCGATATAGCCCAGGCCATGCAGCCTGCTTATTCCAGCGATCCCGAACGAATGGGTTTGGGCTTTGCCTTCATGCAGTCTTTCATGGATGAGGTAGAAGTTGTTTCCGAAGAAGGCCGGGGCACCAAGGTAATTATGCGCCGGAAACTCAGTCCGTCCACTCCGGCATCTTGAAGGGCGGGGGGCGGGGGAATTGCGCCTTTCGGAGATGAACTTACCTCGCTTTCCCCTGTTGTCAGAAGAAGAAACCCAGGAACTCCTGGAACGGGCCAAGGCCGGCGACAAGGTGGCCCGGGAACGGCTGATCAACTGCAACCTGAAGCTGGTCTTTAACATCGTACAGCGTTTCGAAAACAGGGGATACGAATTGGAGGATCTATTTCAAATCGGTACCATCGGGCTAATTAAGGCCATTGACAAATTCGATCTCAGTTATAAGGTCAAGTTTTCTACCTATGCGGTGCCCATGATCCTGGGAGAGATAAAAAGGTTTCTAAGGGACGACAGTTCGGTGAAGGTGAGCCGGTCCCTAAAGGAGACGGCCTTCAAGGTCAACCGCACCCGGGATGAACTCGCTAAGAAGCTGGGGAGGGAGCCGGGAATAAACGAAATCGCCCAGGCTCTGAATCTTTCCCGAGAAGAAATCGTAGCCGCCCTGGAGGCCATCCAGTCCCCGGGCTCCATCCATGACACGGTTTACCAGGACGACGGTGACCCTATTTACGTTTTAGACCAGCTCACCGATGAGGACGAACAGGAACCGGTGTGGTTGGATAAAATAGCCCTCAAGGAAGTTTTGATGAAGCTGCCCGAAAAGCACCGCAAGGTGATTGTCATGCGTTTTTTTCAGGACAAAACCCAGACCGAGGTGGCCGAGAGGTTGGGTTTATCCCAGGTGCAGATCTCCCGTATCGAGCGCCAAGCCCTAGCGCGGCTCCGGGAGTTCCTGCGCTCGCCTTGAGGCCGCCTGCCCCAAATTTTGCCTGAAGAACCGGCATCGCTGCCCTCTTTTTTACCTACCGCAGCGACGGGACATACTCGTTCCCCCGCGCGGAAATAATAATGCCTAGAACTGATGTGGACTTCTGGAGCGAAGGGGGGAAAGGAATGCCCGTAAAGGTTGCCGAGCTGGTAGGAGAGTCGCCGTCCAATTGGAAGGACGCCGTCCAGGCGGCCGTGTCGGAGGCGGCCAAGGAAATCCCCAATATTTCGGGAGTAGAAATATGCAACCTAACGGCCAACGTGAAAAACGGAAAACTTACGGAGTTCAAGGCCAACGTAAAAATAGTGTATGCCGACCGCGGAGGGGATATTTGAGGAAAGCCCCGGAACATCCGGGGCTTTCCTCATGTGTGCCCGGCATGGGTGTTAACTTGGTGGTGAAAATGGTGAAGCCGCAGTCATTGCAGCCGTCCAGGCCAGCGGCTCCTCCCCGGAGGCGGCCCGGCAGTTCATCTACTTCCGCTGGCTCTACACTTAGACGGCGGCTGGGACAAATCCTTCCTTGATGAACAGAAAAAAAGCCCTGGAAGCCCAAATCAGGCTCAACGAAAAGCAGCGGCAGGAAATATGCAAGCAGCTAACCTTTCTCTCCGGCGAGCAGGCAGGCCTGGACTACATCATGGAATACTTCGCCGCCCTCACGAACTTCGACACCGAAATGACCCGGGAGCAGCAGCTAACCCTGGTGCGGGCCATGTTCACCAGGGCTGAAGTGGACAGGGAAGGGAACCTCAAACTCACCTGCCGTATTCCTTTGCCTGGTGACGGGCAGTCTTTCCAAGGCCCGGAAGCCTTGGTAATCACACGGTTGGGACCAGTTTCAGTCCCATCGTAACGCTGGGGAAACCGCCGGATGCAAACCCGCATGTCTGGTGGTGTGAGAGGATGGGAGCTAGCCGGCTCTCCTCCTACTCGATACGGAAATCGTTGAATATTTTACCTTGGGAGGAGGAAAAAGGCAGTAACTTGTCGAAATTCTTTTCGGGAGGAATTTGGGGCGGGAGTTAAAGGTGTCCACCGATTTCGGGCGGAGAAGGAAAACGCCTGGGCGAGCAGTAGGCCGCAATTCCTTTGCGATCTCTTATGCTGTTCACTGGTGGATTGCAGCCCTGTGCTATCTTAAACATATAGTAGCGTATTACCACAATAATCTGGTAAACAGAACTCTTTTACAGCTTAGCCCACAGAAGGACAATGAAAGCAAAATGAAAATACCGACAACACCAAGACAAGGACGAAACCGTGACAGCCTTATTGCCACCCTGGGGCTGGAACCCCAGGTGGTCACTATCACCTTGGATTGCCTGTTGGCAAGGGGCAGGCCGGTGGACGAAGTTATAGTAATATATACCGAGAATCCCGGGGTGCGCCAGGCCCTAGACACCATAGCCTGCGAGTTTGCGGGCAACTTCTACCCGGGCATCGAACTCCGACCTGTTCCCGTAACTTCGCCGGAAGGGCGGACGGAGGATTTCTATGGCCCAGATGACTTGCGTTCCCTTTTGCGGACCCTTTATGGTGTCGTGCGCCGTACGAGGCAGGAGGGTCGCATTGTCCACCTGTGCCTTTCCGGCGGCCGCAAGGTAATGGGCATTATGGCTATGGTGGTGGCCCAACTACTGTTTGGCCCCGAAGACTGCGCCTGGCACCTGGTTACCGAGGGGTGGCATCCTGGAGCGGACCGCAGGCTGCACCTTTCGCCTGGCGACAGGGTTTGGCTGGTTCCGGTACCAGTGCTGCGCTGGGCTGAGGCCGGCACACTCATGCGGACGGTGGCGGAGCTAGATGACCCGGAAGAGGTGGTGGCCTGGTACGAGCGGTTAAACCGGAATGCGCGCCGCAGGCGACAGCGGGAGTTCATCCGGCACTGGCTGACCGGCGCGGAGCGGGAAGTGGTCCGGTTGGCCTGCCGGGGCCTCGACAATGCCAGTATCGCTAAAGCCCTGGGCAAGAGCGAACAGACCGTAGCCAACCAGCTCCGCAACGTTTATGAAAAGCTCAGGGAGTGGCTTGACTACCCAGAGGGCAGCGTGGACCGCAACGTACTGATCGCCGAATTCGCGCCCTATTTCGCTCTGGCGGAATTGGAAGGGTGAGGCGGGGGTTTAAACTTTGGCAATTCGCAGCCATTAGGGGTACAAGGAGTGAAAAAGCAGGGAGGGAAGAGAGGCCGTGGGCGGGACGGTAATGATTTCTCTTGTCGGTGAACAACCGGTACCAAACTTGCTGGCGGTGCTCCATGCACAGCCCGAGCACGCAGTTTTTGTTTGTACAGAGCGCACTAAAGGTGTTAGTGAACGATTGCGCTCGGTCCTCAGAGATTGCAGTATTTCGGTGAAGGCTGCGCGTGAAGAAGAGACTAAGGGTAGTGATGATCTTGTAGAGGTTCACCCTTACGATATGGTAGATATCGAGAGCAAGCTTAAGATGGTTATCAAGGAGAGAAACTGGTCTCCGGACAAAATTATTTTTAACCTTACAGGTGGCACTAAGCCCATGGCCTTGGCGGCTTACCGCCTGGCGGAGCAGTTTTCTAGCCCTTTTCTTTACGTACAGAGCGAGGGGAAGAAAAGCGTAGTATACCATTACCGCTTTTTTGATGGTGCTCCAGTGCTCGAAAGGGTGGACGAGGTACCGCCGGTGCTTAACATTGACCTTTACTTGAGAGTACACCTTGGAGAATATACAGAAGGTGAATTCAAGAATGATTTTGAAAAAAGGGTGGCCGGGGTATTGCAACAAAAGCTTGACCAAATAAAGACCTCCGTGAAACCCACGAACGCACTTGAAATTGATCTCGTGCTGCGCTGCGGTAACCGTGTAGGCATCGCCGAAGTGAAAAGTGGGAACAAGGCTCTAAGTAAGGAAGGCATTGACCAGCTAAACACTGCCGCCGAGCCGCGTTTCCTGGGAACCTATACCAAAAAGTTTCTCATTTTGGACCGTGAATATGGGTCCAACAACCTCGAGCTGGCCAGGGCGCATGGGATCACGGTAATCGAACTTCCCTCGGCGCAAAAAGGAGAGTTGTCGGAAGAAGACATGGAAAAGCTGATACAGACGGTGACAAGAGAACTGGGAGGCTAAAAACCTTGATTCTCCTCAACTTTTCCCATCCCTTTACCGCGGAGCAGTTGCGGCAATTGGAGGACCTTACCCAAAAAAGGATAGACCGGGTGATCGAAATCGACGCCCAGATCGATCCCCAGCAGCCCTTAGTTCCCCAGGTAGCGGCCATGGCCGACCGGGCCGGTCTCACAGCGGAGGAGTGGCAGACGTTGCCCATTCTTATTAACCCGCCGTCTCTGAACTTCAGCGCGGTGACCCTCCTGGCGGAGCTGCACGGGAGGTGCGGCTATTTTCCGGCGGTGGTACGTCTGCGGCCGGTCTCCGGTTCCGTACCGCCCCGCTTCGAGGTGGCCGAGATCCTTAACCTGCAGGCGGTGCGGGAGGAGGGGCGCGGGAAACGGTAAGCGGAGGAGAGGGGGGACTAGGATGCCGAAACAATGATGGTCCAGAAATATGGGAGGATTACCCTGAAACGGCGGAAGTGAGTTGTTCTTGGGCTGTGAAGTGACACGCTCACGAGAAACTGGGGTAAGGTGCTGTCTATGATATGTTTGATGGGGGTAGGAAACGTGAATGAGGCCATTTGGCGGCGCATCAAAAGGTATGTTGATCTAGGCCGCGAAGCCTCAAAAATAGATCTCAAACAAACCTTGGATCTTTCCACAAGGGAGAAGCAGGCGGAGTTTGTCAAGGACGTTACGGCTATTGCTAACACGCCGGGCGGTAACGGGTACATTATTATAGGTGTCCTGGACAACACAAAATGTCCGCGAGATCGGTTCCAGCCAGAGAACTATGTGGTGGGATTTTCACCACAGGATCCGGATGAACTAGAGAGGCAAATGATAACCGCCCTGAGCAATTATTGCGATCCGATTCCGGTAATCGAGTTTAGCCAAGTCGTGCATCCCCAAACTGGCCGCAACATTGGCGTAGTAACGATCCCCCGCTCTGCCAGGAGGCCACATAAATTCATTCGTGGGAGTACTGGGATTGAGCAGCATGATGTATTTATACGCCGTGGTACTGCTACATTTAAAGCAACTCCTCAAGAAATCATCGACATGGCACAACCCTCCCCACAACCGCCACCTCAAGAAGTTATCGTTATTAACTTTAGTGGCCATCCGCTTACCACTATTCAGCAGAAACAACTCCGGGATAGATTTGGTTTCCACATAGAAGAGCTGATTGAACTACCGGTCCATTTTGATACCCAAGAAGACTTGAAGCCTCAGGTGAAGAAATGGATTGAAGAGGTGGGGCTGGCCCCTGAGGAATGGTCTGAGGAAAACATAATTCTTATTCTCTCGGGTCTAGCTCCTGTCGCGGCGGCTATTTTGGCCACTATTCACGGCCTGCGGGGGGGCTTTCCCCGGATTATGGTAATTTATCAAGCTCCCAATGACCGCACCCAGTACGAGGTTGCGCAAGTTGTTGACTTGCAAGCTTTGCGCGACATGGGAAGGGAGATTCGGTGTAGCGTTCAATGATAGAAAGATAAAAATTCTTTGCCTGGCCTAGTTTTAAAGGAGGAAGGATACCGGGTTATGGAAGAGAAGCACCTCGTCGTTTTTCACATCGGACCGGTGCAGGATTTCATCGCCGCCGCGCGGCGCAGTCAGGACCTGTGGTTTGGCTCCTGGCTGTTGAGTGAGCTGGCCAAAGCGGCCGCATTGGAAATCGTAAAGCAAAATGGGAACGACATTTCTTGTCTTGTATTTCCGGCGCCTGACGACTTGGAGCAATTGAGATCTTTCGATTTCAGCGTCCCCAACAAAGTTATGGCTCTGGTAAAATGCGATCCGTCAGAATTGGGTAATGCCGTTAAAGAAGCCCTACTCCGGCGCCTTGGTAAAATTTGTAATGATGCCTACAGAAAGGTCAGCGGGTTTAATCGTGCAGTAGCTGAGCAGCAGGTAAAAGACTTTCCCGAGTTTTTCTGGGCTTCTTACTCCTTTAACGACGACTACAAAAAAGCGCGTGACTTCGCCGAAGCTCTCCTGAGCGCCCGAAAGGTGACGCGCAACTTCGCGCCTGTTACTTGGGGAAGCACGGCTCCCAAATGCTCTCTCGATGGGAGCCGGGAGTCGGTTATCCCGGAGGATGCCTATAAGGTGAAGGAAAGCGAGCTCCGCGAAAAATACGGTCTGCAGCGTGGCGAGCGCTTGTGTGGAGTGTGTTTGCTGAAAAGGCACGGCAGGCGGGGGCCGCAGGAGTATTTCTTCAGCACCTCCCACGTTGCTGCCCTTCCCTTATTAGAGGGGCTTACTGAGGAACACCGTCCTCTTGTGGGAAAATATATCGCGAAGTTGAAAGAACTTGGGATACCGGCGGATGCTCTGGAAACAGTATGGCCACAACATCCCGTATTTGGTCCCCATGATGGCCATTTGTTATTTGAAGAACGCTTACGCGAATTTTTCCCAGAAGAAGAGAAGTTGATGGAAGCCAAGAAGGCGCTGCGTACCTTCCTAGAAAAAGCCTTTGACGGCAAAAAGCCGCTCCCTTATTACGCGCTTTTCCTTGGCGATGGCGATCATATGGGTAAAGTTATCGATGCTCAGGCAACACCTCAAGACCACCGGGAACTTTCACGCGTCCAAAGTAGTTTTGCGCAGGAAGCGCGAGAGATAGTAAAGGAACATCAAGGGACCCTCATTTTTTCCGGCGGCGATGACGTATTGGCTCTTGTACCCTTGCACACGGTGCTGACGTGCGCTAAAAAACTGGCCAAAACGTTCCGCCAGCGGCTCGCTAACTTTAAGGTGAAGGACGGGAAGGAAGAAATTTCTCCCACGTTTTCTCTCGGCATTGTTGTGGCTCACCATCTTGCTCCGCTCTCTGATGTTCTTGAGCTGGCTCGTACGGCAGAAAAAGCCTCGAAATCCATAAAGAATAAGAACGCGCTGGCAGTAGCGCTTAGCAAGCGAAGCGGAGTAGTGCGGACGGTTAAAGGCACCTGGGGCACGCTAGACCGGAGACTCGATTGGTTCGTTAAACTCCACCGAACTGAAGCTATCCCCGACGGAGCCGCTTACGAACTGCGTGACGTGGTCAACCACCTTGAGACCTCAGACGACGAGCTAAAGGAGACACTTCTAAAAGCGGCGCGAGAGGAGGCCAAGCGTATTTTACGCCGCAAGAAGGCCCGGCGTGGTACCGAACGGATAGCAGAGGATACATTAAGGGAGTTGGAGGCACTCCTCAAAGAGAGTGAGCTTTCCTTCGAAAAACTTAAACAACTGGCTGACGAACTCATCATTGCCCGCGAGTTTGCTGCCGCCATGGATTTGGCCGACGTACCTTTATCTACACCAATGCCCGGGGAGGTGTCAGAAAAATGACCGTCTGGATCATTGAACCCCGTGATCCTCTTGTTGTTCGCGACGGTCGCCCTTTCGGGCCAGTGCCCGGTGCGCGGGCTGTATCGCTGGCGTTTCCGTTCCCTTCGACAATTACAGGGGCCGTCCGCACACATGACGGGCTCGATGCGGCAGGCCGCTTCCAGCTCAGCGAGGTTCACCGTGTGAAGGATATTAATGCCCGGGGACCGCTACTGGTGGAATTGGATTCTGGCACGGGGGATGTTGCTCACTGGCTGGTTCCGGCACCTGCTGACGCGCTTCTACTTGACCTAGACCCAGATAATACCGTCCGGTTGATGCTTAAGCCACTCGTCCCATTACAAATGCCACCGGGAGCAAGGACAGATCTTCCAAACGCTCTGGCGCCGGTAGGAATGCCCAGACGCGATCCGCGTAAGCCGTCTAACAGAGCACCCCGCTACTGGTACTGGGAATTCTTCCAACAATGGCTTTCAGATCCCCGCGAACGCGAGGTTTCCCTTGCCGACCTAGGACACGATGGACCGGTTCGGGAGGCGCGGATCCATGTGGGGATAAGACCGGAGACGAAAACAGCTGATGAAGAACGGGGTGCTCTTTTTCAGACCCAGGGTTTGGAGTTCACGCATGCGTTGGGGATACAAAAGCTTTCCGGCGCGCGTCGGCTAGGGCTGGCGGTGGCTACGGACGCCCCCAACTTGAAATCCCAGATTGCTCCTTTGGGTGGCGAGCGGCGCCTGGTCTTCTGGCGGCAAAGTCGTAAAATGCTTCCTACTCTTCCCGAGGAGGTAAAGGAGAATATCGCTGACCAACGCCACTGCCGCCTCATTCTCCTTACGCCGGCACACTTCAAGGCAGGCTGGAAGCCGACATGGCTCCTTAGAGAAAGGGAGGGGGTAAAGCCTTCTGCGCAGGCGGTGGCCCTAAGAAGATATGAAACTGTCTCGGGTTGGGATTTTGATAAAAAACAGCCTAAAGCCACTCGCCGTCTGGCACCTGCGGGCACGGTCTTTTTCCTGAAACTTGAGGGCAATAGCGCTAATATCAAGAGATGGATAGACACCACGTGGATGCAGTGCATAAGCGATGAGCAGCAGGATCGGCGCGACGGGTTCGGCCTGGCGGTTCTTGGGGTGTGGGACGGACAAATTCACCGCATGGAGGTGTAAGGACGTTATGAGAAGAGTGCCGACAGACGAGAACGGTAGGGAACTTGTACCGCCTCCGGTCCAACCCCAGCTCAACCAGCGGGTAATGCCTGATGAGGTGGTACCGGTGATAAGCCAAGTTCGCAGTTATGAAGTGATTACCCCTTTATTTGGGGGTGGTGTAGAGCCGGGAGAGCCCGATCCATTAACGCTCATACGGGGCCCGGCAATTCGTGGACAGTTGCGTTTCTGGTGGCGGGCCTTGCGGGGCGGGCGATTCAATGGTGATCTGGCGGCACTGAAAGAAGCAGAAGACAAGCTTTGGGGAGCGGCCGGTACGGAGAAAAAGCCTATACCATCCCAGGTGGGCATAGTGGTTTCAATTGAGCAAAGAGGGAAAGACGAGTATCCATTTGAGTTTGTCGAAGCGAAGGAGGGCCGTGGGGGTAAACTAAAACTTAGGGCGAATGAAAACGTTGCTCCCCCTTATGCGGCCTTTCCCTTGCAACCGTCGCAGGAGGAAATGCAGGCTGGCATTGGCAGAAGGCAAATGAAACGGGTGATTAGCGAGGTTCGGTTTACATTGAAAATTGCCTATCCCCGAAAACTGGGAGAGGAGGTGGAAGCCGCACTCTGGGGCTGGGAGACTTTTGGCGGTATCGGCGCCCGTACACGGCGCGGCTTTGGGGCATTGAAGCTGGTCAGCGTTGATGGCAGGCCTGTAATGTTGCCAAAGGCCGATAACATGGAGACCGAAATTCGCAAAGGCTTACAGAAATATGTGCTACACGGGATCTGGCCCGAAGGCGTACCCCATCTCATTCCGGATCCGCGCATGAAATTTACGAATAGGTTCCCGGATCATAGAGCTGCTTGGGGCTATTTAATCAAGTGTCTTCAGCGCTTCCGCCAGTACCGCTACCCAAGCGCTTCTTCAAGACAGCCGGGACGCAGCCGGTGGCCCGAGCCGGATGAAATCAGAAGACTTACACAACGGTGGTGCGAGAGACACGCCAAGCCTGTATCGCAGGTCAGTAAGTTTCCGCGGGCGGCCTTCGGCTTGCCGATTGTATTCCATTTCAAGGACGAGAAGATTGGTGATCCTTATGATACTGTCCTGCAGGGCGGGCAAGGTTACAAGCGCCTGGCCAGTCCCCTTATCCTGCGGCCACTGGCCTGTGCGGATGGCGCTGTTGGTTTGGCATTAATTTTGGAAGGAACGGGCGTCATGGCCATTCCAGGTGGCTTGCTTCTCGGAAAGAAGGAAGAACCGCATATAAGCTGGCCGGTGAACGCAGAACTTGATCCTCAAGAGGCTCGGCAGATTCCGCTACTGAATGGCAACCCAGATGTCTTGCAGGTTTTCTTAAACACTCTCTAAAACAAGGGGGTTACGATGATGAATGCACGATTGCTCTTTGTGCACGCCCTTTCCCCCCTTCACGCAGGGACCGGGCAAGGCGTGGGGGTGATCGATCTGCCGGTGGCCCGCGAGAAGGCAACGGGCTTGCCTTATCTCCCTGGCTCTTCCCTTAAAGGGGTGCTGCGCGATGCTTGTGAGGACAATGAAATGCGGAAAAAGGTTTTCGGTCCCGATACCTCCAGAGCTGACGAGCATGCCGGTTCGGTCCAGATATCGGACCAGCGGATACTCTTGTTACCCGTGCGTAGCCTTAAGGGAACGTTTGCGTGGGTTACCTCACCTTATATTTTGCGCCGCCTCATACGTGACGTAGAGTACGTTGAGGTTTCTGATACACCCTCGGACGTCCCTGTTCCTGCCTCTATAAGCTATTGCCTTGTTTCCGATGTGAGATGCAAGATTGAGGAAAATAACCGGGTCATTCTTGAAGATTTGGACCTGATCGCCAAAGCCAGCAATAACGTGCGCGAGTGGGCTGAATGGCTTGGCGGGCAGCTCTTTCCGGACGACCAAACCTGGCAGGAGATGGTAACCGCACGTTTTTGCGTCGTCCATGACGACGTGATGAGCTTTTTGCTCGACACGGCGACGGAAGTTTTCGCCCGCGTCAGGCTGCACGAATGTACTAAGACAGTGGAAGAAGGTGGGCTGTGGTATGAAGAGGCCCTTCCGACAGAGACAATACTTGCAGGGCTGGTGGTGGCCACTCCTGTTAAAGCGGAACCCAAAGAGGTGTTCGAGACCATTAGGAAGTTAATAGAAAAGCCGCTGCAGTTGGGCGGCAAGGCCACAGTCGGTCGAGGCTTGTGCCGCCTGCGGATGACGGGAGGGAATTGACCGTGCGAACACGCAATCAGGAGTATGCTGCGCAGATTTTTGAGCAGGTGACGCAGGTAAGTGAAGAAGAGCGCAAAAAGTACGGCTCCCTGGCCCACAGGCTGCCAGTGCTCATTCGCACGGCGGGATTGGCGCAGGCGCTGGCGTTTGTTGATGCCCGCGGTAAAGAACCAGGGAAGAGACTGCTTAATGATCTAGCTACTGTCTTAAGATTCGAAGATAAAGACAAGTTGCTGGAGCGAAGCCGCCAGGCAGAACTCCCAGAGTACATGTGCCTAACGCGTGACGTACTAGGAGCGCTGGCCTGGTACAAGCGATTTGCCCAGTCTGTCCTGGGTGTGGACGCAGGTGCTTGAGAGGAGGGGAGGGTGTATGAGCACGAGGCGGGCAACTCTTGCCAATGAGCAAAAAAAGCCGACGACGAACGCCGGGCTTTGGTTGGACAAATTCGTCCGCCATCAGGCTGAGGAGGATAAGAATAGTCGCCGTGACTTAGTGCGGGATGTATCTGATATACCGGTGCCAGAGGAGTACGCACGCTGGTTTGAGCGCTGGCGGCGGGTATTAAATGATTATGGTGCTAAGTGCAGGGTAGCCGAGGTCTTGGGGCGTATGGCTGTGGGCCTGGGTGAAGAAAGCGTGTTGGAAACTTCAGTCGCCTTGCACCACACGTATGGCGTGCCATACATTCCTGGTAGTGCCCTTAAAGGACTGGCTGCGAGCTTTACCCGTCAGTACTTGGGAGAAGAGTGGCGGCCGGGAACGGATGCTTTCAGGATCGTTTTTGGAGATAGGGACAATGCAGGCCATGTCATTTTTTTCGATGCGCTACCCCTACCGGGTTCCAAGCTAATATACCCTGACGTAATTACTGTCCATCATGAAGATTACTACCAAAAAGCTGACGCGCCCCCGGCTGACTGGGACGATCCGAACCCTGTCCCATTTCCCTCAGCTTCAGGTAAGTATATGGTGGCGTTAGCGGGCCCAGACCCCTGGGTGAAAGCGGCGTTTGATATTTTAGAACACGCGCTTCTTAACCTCGGCGTGGGCGCGAAAACCTCCAGCGGGTACGGACGATTAAGGCTGGAACCGGATCCGTTCGTTGCTAACACGGATCGAGAAAAAGCTGATCGGTTAATTGGCCAGATTCAGGCATTGAGGACCTCGGAAGTGGCAGGACGCATCCAGGCCTTTTACGAGCAGTGGCGCAAGCTGGGGGTTAGTTCGGTACACAAGCGCCGCATAGCTGAAGCCATCGTGGCCAAGGTGAAAGAGGCTGGGCGGGAAAAGAAGTCGCTGGATAAAGACTGGTACAAAGAGTTGCTGGAGAGCCTTCGCTGACAGGCGTCTGGGTTTCTACATGTGAAGCGGGAGGTATTACCCATGCAGCTCACCATCTTTTTTACCGCCCCAGGCCCGGTGGCCGTTCCCGTTCAGTACGGACACCTGCTCCAGGGGCTAATCTACCGCCAGATGGATAATCCGGTGCTCAGGAGCTACCTGCACGAGCACGGCTTTGCCCTGGAAAAGCGCCGATTTAAGCTTTTCACCTTTTCTCGCTTGATGGGACAGACGGTGACCTACGACCAGGCAACTGGACGGCTGGTGCTTGCGCCGCCGTTGCGACTGGTGATCTGTTCACCTGTACCCTTTATCCTGCAGGAGCTGGGAACCGGCTTTTTGCGCCAGGGCAGGGTGCGCCTGGGGGATGTTTTTATGGAAGTGAAGGAGATGGCCACCGCAGCCCCCCGTGTTACAGGGCGGACCATCCGCGTGCGGATGCTCTCCCCTATAGTGGTTTACAGCACTTTTCCCGGCGACGGGCGGAAATATACTTATTATTATTCGCCCTTTGAGCCGCGCTTCATTGAGCTTGTGGCCAATAACCTGGCGAAAAAGCATCTTTTGGTTTACGGCCGTCCGGCCCGGGTGGATGGCTTTGCCATCCGGCCGGCGCGGGTGGATGACCGGGATCTAAAGGTCACTTACTATAAAGAAACCGTGGTCAAAGGGTGGATGGGTCAATATGAACTTCGCGGCGACCCCGATCTTTTGCAGGTCGCCCTCGACGCCGGCCTGGGGGCCAAAAACTCCCAGGGTTACGGCTGCTGCGACTTGTTGGAAGGCTTCTCAAGGCAGTGGTCACCAGACGCGGAAGAGTAATGAAGAGTTAATTACTGCAATTTGGCGGAAGGTCTCCTGCCCGGTTCAGGGGAAAGGTTTTATAGTAAACAGCTACTATTTTAAAATGTTAGCTTCATGCTTCGACAGGAGCCCCGTTATACGCTAAAGTTAGGAGAAAGCGCAACGCTAGAGGAAGGAGGTGGCCAGATGGCTCAAAAGAGGGCTCTCTCAGGGCAATTCAAAAACCCCCAAAAGCAAGTCAATATTCAAGTGCAGCTAGATTTCCAGCATTCTACTGGCAACTTTTGGATAGACAACGGTTTGGTGTATCTGGTCAACGAGTTAGGGCAGGGAACCTACCCGGTTGACGACATCCTGGCAGTGGTGCAGGAACGTCTCCTGCAAAAAACGGGTAACGTGGGCCAGTATTTTGATGAAGTTACTGGAGAATTAAAGAACTACGACAAAGTAACCTGGATTTATCCAACTGGTTTTTTTATCAAGGTTGTGGATGCTCCGCCAAAAAAGAAGGTCAATGGTAAAGAGTATCCCCTTTCTCCCCCTCATCCCAAGCTGGAGTTCCAGTTCAGCAAAATAAAAAAACAATGTGACATCTGCGGGGCCCAGGCTCCAGCTACCGACGCCAAGATGTGGATGTTCCCCTTTATTGTCGCCCCTGACAAATTCGGCAGCTTTTATTCGCGGGGTAAGAGGGGGATCAATCTCTGCCCCCGGTGTGCCGTAGCGGGAACAGCAGGCTACCTGACCTGGCTCTGGGTAGCCCAGGGAAGGACGGCTTTGCACTTCTTCCTT
This sequence comes from Peptococcaceae bacterium, assembly GCA_003509545.1. Classification (GTDB taxonomy): domain Bacteria; phylum Bacillota; class DSM-521; order Neomoorellales; family Neomoorellaceae; genus UBA12545. The sequence continues at coordinate 7,378 of DOLC01000070.1, read as the reverse complement.
TTTCACAGCGATTTGGCCGAAATATCCCGGCTGCAGAAGGAGGTGATCCAGCCTTTAGCCCTTTCAGGAAGCAGGGGCGGTAACATAGGTCTACCTTTTTACGGTCCCTATCTGCACGAGACAACCATGGCCCTGCTGTTGAAACTCTTTGCCCATGTTAAGAGTTCGGATCAGATACCAGAAGAAGGGAGAATGCTTCTAGCCTCCCTCCTGGGGGCAGGCGAAACGTTGCCTCGTGCGCCGCTTACGCTGTACGCTATTACCGGTAATCCGGGACAAGCCTTCAACATGCAGCTTTTCCGCGAATTTTCCCACCTACACGCCCTCTACCGCCTTTACCGGGACTGGCTGGAGGTGGTGCCGGCGGAGAACCCTCAACAGACCTTAATCAACGTTTTTCGCCAGTTTCAGGTCAGGGAGGGCAACCAGTACAACACTTTATGGCGGGAAAAGATTTCCTGGGCCGTGCTGGAATTCGACGACCCCCTGCCTTCCGTAGAGGCTTTCCTCTTCGAGGCGCGGGCTAAGGAGAAAAATCCGCCGCCGCTATTCCGGGGGACGGAAGCCGTGTTAAGCCATTATGCCAAGGAGGTGTTGCATGTGGACGAAAACCTGTTGAAAGTTTTAAGGGGCTTTGGCTATACTTTGGGGACCGAGGCCCAAAAGTCTAACGAGATGGGGCTCCTCTATGCCCTGCGCAATGCCAAGAACCTGGAGGAATTCTTACGGGTCTTGAATGATATCCAGTTTCGCCTGGAGATTACAGTCCCCGAAAGGCTTGTAGAAATCGGTCAGGGGGAGCGCATAGCGGGCAGCCCCTGGTTGCGGGTAAAAACCCTGCTTTCCATCTACGCCATGAACAGCTATCTGAGGGCCGCCAGGGGCTCCAGGACTGAAGAAGGAGGAAATGCCTATGAACAACCTGCAGCAGAGTAAAGCCATTGCTTTAGGGTATCTCATGAAAGTATCGGCAGGGAACATCAACGCTTCCCATACAGAAGGCAATGTCATGGTGGCGAAAAAAGTCACCCTGCCCGATGGCAGTTCTGTTCCCTATTTTTCCGGGCAAGCCAAGCGACGCATGTTGCGGGACCGCCTGGAAGATCTGGGCTTCACCTTGTCCGAGGCCTCGGCTCTGGTCAGCGGCCAGGAGGTCACGCCGCCCGTACGGCCTTGGGAATTTGTGGACGAAGACCTTTTCGGTTATCTTGACCCTTCAGGCAACCGCCGCCGGACCTCCCCGGTTCGGGTATCGGCAGCCGTGGGATTATTCCCCTTCCAGGGCGACCGGGATCTGGGTACCCGTTCCTTCGAACGTTTTGGCCAGGATATGGCAGCAGGGGGCAACATGTTCGAGACCGAGCTTTACGCCAATATATTTAAGGGCAATATGCTGGTGGAATTAGACCGGGCAGGTATTTTCAGCGACCAGGAGGTAGGCAAGAATAACAAGGAAATACCAGAAGCGCTGGAAAAAATAGAAAGGAATGGTCGCCTGTTTTACGTCCTACCAGGGGAAGAGCGCCAGCGCCGCCTTCAGGCCCTGCTCGACGCCCTGGGCCTCCTCTGGGGAGGGGGACGCACGGCCCGGATGCTGAGCGATCTTTCACCCCGGTTTTTCGTTTATGCCCGCCTAAGAGTGAAGCATCCGGTATTCCTGGAAGCTCTACAAGCCCGCTATTTAGAGGGCAGGTATGAGCTTGTTCTAGATCCTTTACGGACAGCCCTGGACAAATTCAAGGATTTCCGGCAGGCAGTTATTTTCGGTTTAGAGGCTGGATTTTTTGGCAATGAGGAAGAGATCCGGGCAGAGCTTCAGAACTACGGCCCTGTTCTCAGTGTCCACGAGGCCATAGCCCAAGCCAAGGAGGATATTAAAAAGCTATGAATGTCCTTTGGGTAAAGGTGACGGCGCCTTTGGCCTCTTTTCGCCGGCCTTTGGACCACAACTACCAGCGCACCTTGCCTTTGCCGCCCCCCACCACCCTTTTTGGATTGGCAGGGGCCGCCCTGGGTCTGGCGGAAGAGGAACTTTGGCAGGAGGCCTCCCCCCTGCGGGATCTCCTGGTTGCGGCCTTGGCCCTTCAAAAGCCAGGGCTTGCCCGGGACATGTGGACGGTGATGAAGATCAAGAACAATAAGCTGGCGGAACGCTCCCCGTATTTCCGGGAAATCCTGTTCAATGCCCGCTTTATGATCCTCTATGGGGGGCCTGAGGAACTTCTGGCAGAATTACAGCAGGCCTTCCTGGACCCCGCTTACCCCTTGTCTTTAGGACGGGAAGATGAGCTGATTGTGGTCGAAGAGCTGGGTAGGGGGGAGACCTGTCCTGGAGCCCCCCTTTTTTCAGGAACCGTTATTCCCGGCGACCTCCAGAAACTCCGGTTTAAATGGATTCCCCGGCCGGGAATTGCCTTTGAACCGCCGGCGGTTGAAACCATGCCCCTGGCCTTTGAAGTTGATAAGAAGGGGATTCGCCACCCCCTGAACATCAGGCCCTTTACTTTCCTCCCCTATGATTTGGAGGTGGAACTGGAGGGATACCAGGACGCCCTGACCATAGAACCTCTGGAAGGGAGGAGCTTTACGTGGATGAATTGGTCCTCCTGGGAAAGCCGGACGTCCCTCTTTTAGCCCACCTGAAAGAGGTGACCGAACAGGGGAAAATACTGGCCCGGTACCTGGGTCTTCCGTCAGCGTTGGAGAAGCGGGCTCTGCTGGCCTGCGCTTTCCACGATGTGGGCAAGGCCACCAAAAGCTTTCAGGATTATATGCGCGGGAAAAGGGGCAGGGGCTACCCCCACGCCCTCGCCTCCCTTCCCTTTGCTTTAGCCGCCGAGCTTTACACTTTGCAGGCCCCTCCTCTGGCAGCAGCTGTCGTGCTGAGCCATCATTCACCCCTTGGTCCTGAGGTTTACAGAGGCTACAAGGATGGTAAACCGCCAGATTATATGGGGCACAAGGTGCTGGCCTCCTTTTTGGAAGAAGTAACATCCCTTTTAAAAGAAATTAATAGGTACAATAATTTGCCTAATGTCCAAATACTCCTGGATTTTTTAAGCAAAACCGGGGGAAATCCTGCATCCCTACTGGAAGAAGTCCTTTCCTACGGAGCAGAACAGAAGAGCTTGCGGGGTTTATTCAAAGAATTGTCTCCCAAGGATTTTGCTGATGTAAAGACAGTTCTTCAGCTTGCTGACTGGGTTGCTTCTTCTGGTAAAGTCCAAGCGGAGGATCTTTTTTTGCACCGGGGGAGAAAACTTGTGCTTGCCAGCATCAAGGACAAGAACATGCAGTTAAGGTCTTTCCAAAAGAAGTCGGGCGAGATGAAAGGGGAAAGGCTCTGGCTGCGCGCTCCCACGGGAACGGGCAAAACTGAAGCCCTTCTCCTTTGGGCTGGAGATACAGAGCGGCTTCTTTATCTTTTACCTACCCAGGCCACGGCCAATGCCATGTGGAAGCGGCTTAAAAAGATTTACGGCGAAGAAAATGTGGGGTTGGCCCACGGCAGGGCCGGGTACATCTTAAGAAAAGAACTAGAGGAAGATCCTTTGGATGTGCGTCTTTGGGCCTCTGTTTTCGCCAGGCCGGTGGTGGTGGGCACCCTGGACCAGTATCTCATGGCTCATCTTCAGGGAAGGCACTGGGAAATACGCCGGTCCCTCGCCAGAAGAGCAACCATAGTTTTGGACGAGATCCACAGCTATGATCCCTACACCTTGGGGCTCCTTCAGGAAGCTTTGGCCCAGGAACCGCCGGCCCGTCTGGCCCTGGCCAGCGCCACCTTACCTGAATTTTTACCAGAACTGTTAGGCCAAGGTCCTCTTTTGGAGGCCGAAGAGCCCCTTTGGCAGCGGAGGCGCCACGAGCTTCGCCTTTGTGCCGAACCCATAGGTAGCGCACTGGAAGAAGTCCTGTCTTTTGCCAAACAAGGGAAAACGGTTCTAGTCATAGCCAATACCGTCAGGAGAGCCCAGGAGATTTATCAGGCCCTCCAGGAACATGGTGATTACCAGGTACACCTCCTTCATTCTCGCTTTGCTTTCCGGGATCGCTGGAAAAAGGAGGAGCAACTGGGAAAGACAATACCAGGGACAATCCTGGTGGCCACCCAGATTGTGGAGGTCAGCTTGGATATCTCCTATGATGTCCTTTTCACCGAGGTGGCTCCCATAGATGCCCTGGTGCAGCGTTTGGGGAGGGTTAACCGCAGGGGAATTACTCCGGAAGGAACGACTGCGCCTCCGGCCCCTGTTTTCATCTTTCTCGAATGGGATAGGGGTTCAGAAAAAATATATGGCCGGGAAATTTTGACCTGGAGCAGAGATATTTTAAACGATATGCCTCAACACCCCACTGACGGGGAGTGGGTGCAGGCGACCAACCGTCTTTACGAGGTGCAGGTATCAAGCCCTTCTTATCAGGAAGACCTGCGGGAAGGGCAGCAAACGCTGTGCGAGGTGCAGAGGATATCAGGCTGCTACACCATAGATCTCTCCGATGAGGAAATGCAAAAGAAGTTTACCACCCGTAAGGGCCAGCTTTCAGTAGAGGTTCTCCCGCAAGCCCTTAAGGATGAGGCGTTTGCTCTGAAGGAGAGGGACGAACTCTGGCGTCTGGTGGAGCTTTTGGTTCCTGTGCCCGTATATTGGCTACCAGCTTTTTCCCACTGGTTCTCCCCGTTAAGTGACCTGGGAGTTTTTCTCACAGACCTGCCCTATAGCGAGGAAATGGGTTTGATGCCGCCTGGTGAAGGGGAGGCTTCCCTGGGCATGGAGATATACTAAGTCCTTTGTTGCCAGGGAAGCAATCTTTAGTATTTGTTAGCGGTGGTGTGTTATATGGAAATAGATGCCAAACTCCAGGAAACAGCGCCTCTCCATTTGCCACCGGTTGTAGGCAGTATGGTTAACGCCTATATTATTTGCCCCAGGAAGGCATGGCTCATGTCCCGGCAGATATGCCCCGATGAGGACAACACCCACCTCCACCTGGGGCGGCTTATACAAAACCAGAGCTATGGCCGCGAGCGCAAGGAGGTGCGCCTGGAACACTTGTGCCTGGACCTTATCCGCCGGGAGGAAGAAACCCTGGTGGTGGCGGAGGTGAAAAAATCCTCTCGGGCCCGGGAAGCCGCCAGGATGCAGTTAGCTTTTTATCTTTATGAACTGGAGCAGATGGGAATTGAGGCCAGGGGGGAGCTGCTTTTTCCCGAGGAGCGGCGACGGGAACAACTGGTTTTAGACGATAAACTGGCCCAACAGGTGGAAGAAATAAAAGGTTGCATAGTCAACCTGGTCTTGCAGGAACAACCTCCACCGCCGCAAAGGAACGTCTTTTGTAATAAGTGCGCCTACGCAGAATTTTGCTGGGCGTAGAATCAGGGGTGACTGCTTTGCAAAAGACATTATATCTTTTTGCCAGCGGCCGGCTCCAACGCAAGGATAATACCATCTGTGTAGAAAGCGAAGAGAGCAGAAAGTATTTTCCTGTAGAAAGCCTGCGGGATATTTTCGTTTTTGGCGAAGTGGATTTAAATAAAAAGCTCCTAGAATTCTTAGAAGAGCAGGAGGTGATCGTCCACTTTTTTGGCTACTATGGCAATTATGTGGGCACTTTTTACCCCCGGGAACATTACAATTCTGGCTACGTAATCCTGCGTCAGGCGGAGCATTACCTTGACCCGGCACGTCGCCTGGAGCTGGCCCGGAAGTTCGTGGAAGGCGCACTGGCCAACACCTTACAAGTCTTGCGCTATTACCAGAACCGGGGAAAGGATCTCGATATCTTTATTCAAGCTATCACCTGCCTGGCAGAAGAGAGCTTACCTCGCTGCACCAGCGTAGAGGAGCTCATGGCCATCGAGGGGAACGCCCGCCGGTACTATTATGAAAGTTTTAACACCATACTGGCGGACACACCTTTTACCATCAAGGAGCGCAGCAAGCGACCCCCAGCCGATCCCCTGAATGCCCTGATAAGCTTTGGCAATTCCCTGGTTTATACCAAAATTTTAACGGAAATTTATAAGACCCATCTTGATCCGCGGATCGGCTACTTGCATAGTACTAATTTCCGGCGCTTCACCTTAAATCTTGACCTGGCGGAGATTTTTAAGCCTATCTTCGCCGATCGGGTGCTCTTTAGCCTGGTGGGGAAGAAAATGATCAGTCTTGAAGACTTTGAACGCCGCGGCGGAGCCTACCTGTTGAGAGAGCGGGGGCGGCGCCTTTATGTCCAGGAGTTTGAGGACAAACTCCGCACCACTTTTTACCATCGCCGCTTAAAACGCAACGTGAGCTATCAGACATTAATGCGGCTGGAGCTTTATAAGGTGGAAAAACATTTGATGGGCGAACAGCCCTATGAACCCTTTGTCAGCCGGTGGTGACATTATGTACGTTATTCTTGTGTACGACGTTAACGTTTCCCGCGTGGGTAAAGTGTTGAAAACTGCCCGGCGATATCTCACCTGGGTGCAAAACTCCGTGCTCGAAGGCGAACTAACCGAAGCCACCCTTCGCGCTCTGCGAAGCGATCTTGCCCGAGTGATTAACCCCAAGGAGGATTCTGTGCTGTTTTACATTCTGGGCAACGAAAAGTATGCCAAAAGAGAACTTATGGGCGTTCGTAAGGGCGGAGAGGATTGGATTTTTTAGTAGACGGAATCCGGTTGTTGCCTTCGTTTTTTGCATTTTGCGTCGCCGTCCCCCGCATGGTAACCTCGCCCAGACACCATGCGGCACGTGATGTCATCGCCTGGATACGGCGTCCCCCGCATGGTAACCTCACGCAAACAGGTTGCCCGCGCAGCGGCAGCCGTCTAAGCTATGGGCGTCCCCCGCATGGTAACCTCACGCAAACCTGTGGCCATTGCCTTTTTGTATTTCGTAAATATTTGGACGTACTCTCCGTAACAGCCTTCACAATTAAAGTAACAAACAGGGTGGGGGCTGTGCGAGGCACAAAATTTCGAACTCCGGAAGGAAAATTGTCGTCGATGTCTAATAAAGCAAAAAAGCCCGGGGATCGACGACAACCTGCCGGAAGAAAAAATCGGCGCCCGGCGCAGGATGAAGGGTCTCAGTCCTTGGAACACGGAAGAGAACCCCGCCATGGAACGCGAAGCAGCTTCCTTGATTTATGCGCACAAAACGAGTTTCCAGCCTACCTACGAGGGATTGAAACGATAACAGTAATGGTAGTAGTATCAACCGCCGTCACCAGTTTCCAGCCTACCTACGAGGGATTGAAACATAATCCAGTAAAGCGGGTTATAATAATCCTGGTCGGTTTCCAGCCTACCTACGAGGGATTGAAACTCAATGCTTTCGTTAAGGCCTTAAACCGGCTACCCTGTTTCCAGCCTACCTACGAG
>DOLC01000131.1 GCA_003509545.1 Peptococcaceae bacterium | reverse complement strand
CAGTATTTCTGCTGCTTTGCGTAACGGGTAGTGTTCCTCTAATTCATGTTTCATGATTTAAGTATGGCATTGATTAGGAAAGGAGGCAACTGTTGGTTGGACCCTGCTCGAAAAGCTCAAGCCGTCGCCCTATACCGGCTGCCTTGAGGGATTGGGAGCCTGTTTACCGCGCTTCAAACACGGCGATATTCTGCTCTGGATCGGCAAGCCCCGCACAGGCGACAGCGGTACTTTCCACCAACTTCCCTTCGTGCTTGATAACCAGCTCGTCCACAACAAAGTAGCGGCCCCCAAGCCGCGCGACGTGGCCATCCCGACGCAGGCCCATGAGCAGCCGCCGGATAGTACCACCAGGCTTCCCAGTATAATCAGCAAGCTCCTGCGGTGCGGCACCACCCAGAAGGCGCAGCGCCTCTAGTATTTCCCTTCGCGATTCGCTCAGGCGAACTTCCGCCGCCTCGCCCACGATGCGCCAACGAAAGTTCTCAAATTTCAAGGCCAGCTCCCTCTCACTTACGTCCCGCCCGACAGCTCGGAGGAGCGCCGCGCCCTCGGGGGTGCGGGTGAGCGCCAGTAAGGTATCGGGACTTCCTGTTACCCCCGTGGTACCCAGGATGCGGTCTGACCAGTGCTCGCCGTCACGCGATTTGTTAAAATGGTGGACCACCAAGCCGGCCACGCCGTATGCGTCGAGCAGCCGTTTTAATGCTGCCAGTTCGTGGTAGTCCTGGGCATAGATGTCAACCGATTTGCCTCGCCTGGCGGGCTTGAATCTGGCCCACGTGTCGATAATCACGAGCTTCAACCCGTAGCGCTCTATGAGGCGGTCGAGCTGTTCAAGGGCAGCGGGCATGCACGGGAATGTAGTCGTGATAAAGCCTTCTAGCGGAGTGGGCAACCCGGCCTGCGCGATGCGACCCTTTAAGCGGCTGGGTTAATCTTCCAGGGCAATATACAGGCTCGGCACCTGCCGGGCTTCCTCGGAAAACGCGTCTCGCCGCTTGCCAGTTCCGAACGGGTTTGTCGTGGCAACAAGCCCCAGTTGTTCCAAAGCATGGGCGCATTTTTCACCCTCAACAACGAAGATGTGCTCGCCCTTTGATATGGCCTGCTTCACCACAGGTGGAGACATGTAGGGCTGGGCCATTTCGCCGTCCCGCTCGTAAACAGCTTCATGCAGGAAGGCCCTTCCCCCCTCGTGAAAAGGCTTGGGCTGGCGGATGAAGAGGAGACCGGCCGCTATCTCATGCCCTTATGCGTCCTGGCCTTTTTCCTGGCTGCCGGCAGGGGGAGGAAGAAAGTAGAAGCACTGCCCCGAAGGGAGGATATAGAGCTAGAAGCCTACCTGAACGGCAGTTGCTCCGAGCTTTGGGTTGTGTGGAACAGGCTGCAAGTGCTGCCTTTTTATGCTAAGTTACCCCGTGCTAACGCCTTCGGGTGGCATGTAAGGGCTGCGGATGAGTTGGAGGCTGCTATGGCTGAACTTACACTGGCCTTTATGCATGGTGTAAGGCGGCCATTTAAAGCCTGTAAGAAGCATGTGGCCCTTTACCATGAAGAGTGCCCCATATGCAAGCCTGAGGAGCAGCTCAGAAAACGGTTCCTTAGCCTTCTACGGCAGCACAAGAGCAGGCTGCATTATGGGGCCATTATAGTGGGAGAGTATGACTATGCCTGGGCAGAGATTGACCGCATTGCCAGGAAGGCCCGACCGGGTTCAGTACGGCAGGCTATAAGGGAATATTATGAGGTGTGTCGTGAAGTGGGTTTGCCTGCAGGGTGGTACAGCAATTACCGACCCTTCCTCGAGGGGAAATGACTTCCCCATCGAAGGAGGATTCCGCGTAAGTACAGCGAATATGCTATTGTCAGGGGCCAAATCTCGTGGTCCTGGCGAGAAGGCCGGTCTCGGAGCCGGGAGGCAAGGAAACGCAAGGGGTCTGCGAGAGTGGCGGAACAGGCAGACGCCCGAGACTTAAAATCTCGTGGACCGTTTGGTCCGTGCGGGTTCGAGTCCCGCCTCTCGCACCAGCATCGGGTAGGAGGGGGCGGCTAACCCCCGTCCCCCCACACCACCGTACGTACCGTTCGGTATACGGCGGTTCATAAGGCGCTACGAAGTTCTAAGTACCGCTCAACTAAGCTCGTCAGCCCTTGGTCTTTCCAATATTTAAGGCCAAGGGCCTTATTCACTTGGGGAGTGTTCGCTAGCCTCCAGTACCCTTTCCGGGACCCACTTATAAGGCTCGCCCAGTATGCGGGTATTCCTAAGGCTACTAAGTTGCGTCTCCTGGTGCGGGGTTTCCTCCATTGCCTAAGCAAACACATCCTGAGCCGCCGCCTTATCCACTCATCCAAGGCTTCCAGGGTGCTTCGCGTATCTATTAGCCGAAAGTACCCTATCCATCCCTTAAGATAGGTGTTCAACAGCTCTATGCGCTGCTTAAGCTCTATACTCCAATTCCGCCTCGTTATCTGCCGTATTCTATCTTTGAACCGCTTTATCGTCTTGGGCGCTAACCTTATCCTCGGTCCCCGTTCCCAGGTGAAGGAGAAACCTAAAAATTTCCTCCTCCATGGCCGGTCTACCGCACTCTTCTCCCTATGAACTTTGAGCTTTAGCCGCCCCTCTACAAATCTTTTGACGCTCTCCATTACGCGAAGTCCTGCCCTTTGGCTCTTTACGTATATGTTGCAGTCGTCCGCATAACGGACAAACTTGTGACCCCGTCTCTCTAGCTCCTTGTCCAGGTCGTCAAGGATTATGTTGGCTAAAAGTGGGCTCAACGGCCCTCCTTGCGGTGTCCCTTCCTCGGAGGTTATACAGATACCGTTCACCATGACCCCTGCTTTTAAGTAAGCCCGAATAAGCTTCAGGACTCTCTTGTCCTTAACTTTCCGGGCTACCCTGGCCATGAGTATATCGTGGTTCACCCGGTCAAAGAATTTCTCTAAGTCCAGGTCCACCACATACCTGTACCCCTCTCGAATATACCCTTGGGCTTCCTTTACCGCCTGGTGGGCGTTCCTGCCCGGCCTAAAGCCAAAACTATGTTCTGAGAAACCCGGGTCAAAGATCGGCGTTAATACTTGTAGAAGGGCCTGTTGGAGAGATCGTCCAGCACCGTGGGTATCCCTAGCTGCCTTACGCCTCCGTCGGGTTTCGGGATTTCGACCCCCCGTACCGGCTGCGGCCTATAGGTCCCCTTGAGCAACTCTTCCCTTATCCTCGGCCAGTGTTCTTTGAGGTATGGTCGAAGGGATTTTATCGCCATACCGTCTACACCAGCCGCTCCTTTGTTGCTCTCTACCCGGTGCAGGGCACGGAGCATGTTGCTCCGCTCTACCACCTTCTCCATCAGGTCGGTACTGTCCCCGCAGGGTGGCTCCCCTACTCGTGCCGGAGGGTCTTAAGCACTCCCACGGTCCCCCGCAGTTTCACCGCTTCCTCCCGTGGGTAGCTCCCTCCCGGGATTTTCGGTTGTCGTTGCCCTTCTCTCGAACTCATAAAGTGCCTCCCTGTCCTTATGTTCGGTCCTTCCCCCCCTCCGATATCTGAAAGGGGTACTATGACCTCTGCTGACTCCTGCCAGTTCAGCCGCACCTTCCAGTGCGGGTTACCAGGTTACCTGGCCTACCTGGCAGGCCTCCCCGGGTAAGAGCGTTGACTTTCCCTCCATCCACCCGCCGCATATACTCTCAGCAGCCGCACGTTAAAGGACTTCGCTTTGTTTCGCAAGCTCATCCAACTGCTGCTAGCCTCCTATGCGGTTCCTGTTCGTCGGGCCGGAGGTTTGCCGCCGGCTTCCTTCGGATTCCGCCTCACGACGGACACCCTTGCCTTAAGCTAACGACTACTGCTACCTTCGTCGTTCGGGACTTCCACCCTATAGCCAACGCCCATGCCGGGCGCACAAAGCCATGGCCAGCGATTGCCTGGCCAGCCAGAAGTTTTTAGCCTCCAGTTATAACATGGCTATAACAGAGTGCGCCAACGATAACCTGCGCCGGGATTTCTTTAGCGTCTACCAGGATGAACAAAACTTCCTCAAGATGGTCTTTGATTCCATGCAGGCCCACGGCTGGTATAACCTGCAGATGGCCAATATGCAAGAGATCAGCCAGATTCAGCAGCAGATGAGGCAGGAGGCCATGAAACTCCAGGCTCAAGCGGGGGGTATTAATCCTCAGATGGCCGGAGGCGGCGGTGGTTTCCAGCCGCGAGCTTAGGTCAAAGCAAAAGCTAGAAAGGTCCCTTGTCGGTTTTGCAAGGCAGGGGGCCTTTTTAATTATCTTCTCTATTTAATTTAAGAAGGCAAAGCTTTATCTAAGTACGATAACAACAAATAATTTTCGTCAATGTCGAACAACATTCTTTTTGGTCTTGCAGGAAAACCAGACTGCTTAGCGAATTAATATATAACAAGAATAACGAATAATGTACGATAATATCGAACGAGGAGGGGCCTTTTGGACCCGAGGGATTTTCTCTTTGCACCCTTAGCGGGTAATTTATTTATTCTGGAGATTATAGCCAGACAGCAAGGCATCCTGGCCGGTACAGGTAAGCTACAAGCAACAGCTCAGGAGCTGGGACTGGAACTCGAATGGATAGCTTCTGAGGGCATGAAGCTTGAGAAAGGCACCTGCATCTGCCGAGCCCGAGGTGATGCCTGGCAGATAGCTCGGGCTGAAGAGCAGCTCCTGGGGTGTATTGGCAAGGCGTCGGGTGTAGCTACAGCAGCAGCGGAGATGGTGAATCGTGCCCAGGGCAGGGTGCGCATTGTCTGCGGTGCTTGGAAGAAGGTACCGGCAGAGGTAAGGCAGGATTTACGCCGGGCCATAGCTACTGGCGGTGCCGGAATTCGTATTGTAGATGAGCCCTTTGTCTACCTCGATAAGAATTATGTCCGCATGTTCGGGGGTATAGGCCTGGCGGTACGCAGGGCCCGGGCGCTAGAAGGGAGAGTAGTGGTAGTTCAACTGCGCGGCGAGGGTGCGCCCCTGGTAGAGGAAGCCAGAGAAGCCGCCGGGGAGGGAGCCCATATCCTCATGGTGGATACCGGTAAGTATGAGGACCTGGTGCTGGTAAGGGAAGTAGCCCTTAAGGAAAACTTCCGGGAAAGGGTTAAACTCGCCTTTGGCGGGGGCGTAAAGAAAGAGGATCTTGATGGAGTAATTGCTGCCGGTGCCGATATTGTAGATGTCGGCCGGGCCATTATTGATGCTCCCTTGCTGGATTTCAGTCTGGATGTTAAAAAATATTAGCAATATATGGAACAGTAGTCATAATAGTAGCAAAATCATTGGGGAGAAAAAGATGGAATGGGATTTGCTAGAGAAAACTACCTTTTGGGTTCAAGATGTAGATCTTCGCGGAGCCGACCTGGGGCAGGTGGCGGCTGCCGCCGCTCGGGCTCTGGATCTTGAGGCTCACGAAGTTATGGTGGTGGATGTGCGGCCGGGCCTGGTAGCCTTTGATATCTTAAGGCGCCGGGTACAGGCGGAAGCCGTGGCCGGGAAGGAAAAAGAGATTTTGAAGCGGCTTAAGGAGGTTCCGGGTGTAATCCTGGGACCTGAGGCCGGGGTTCACTCGGAAGGAGTATTGGGGCTGATCGCCCTGGAACCCGAGGAGGCCCGGGAGATACTTTCCGCTTCAGCCCGGCTGGCCTCTGAAATTAGCCGGGCTGTAGCCCGGAGAGCCCTGGTCTTCGCTTCAGGCAGTGAAGTGCTGACAGGGAAAATTCGCGATACCAATTCCCCCTATCTCATAGAGGCTCTGACCGGGGCCGGCTTTCAGGCCGAATTTGGAGGGATTTTAGAAGACGATGTAGTGGCGGTGGCCAACCGGCTGGAGGAAGCCCTGGAGCGGGGGTATGGCCTTATCGTGACTACCGGCGGTGTGGGGGCGGAGGATAAGGACTGCAATATAGAAGCTATCTTGCGGCTGGATCCCCAAGCCCACACTCCCTGGATATTAAAATTTACCCCCGATAATAACCGCCACCACAAGGAAGGGGTACGTATAGCCGTGGGCCGGGTGGGGATGGCGCGGCTGGTAGCCCTGCCGGGCCCCCACGAGGAGGTGCGGCTGGCCTGCCAGGCCTTGCTGGAGGGCCTGGCCTTTGGACTAGATGATGCCGGTTTGGCCGAGAAAATCGCGGGAGTCTTGCGCCAGCGCTGGCAGGAACGTATGGGAAAAGGAGGTAGCGAACACCATGGATTTCCAGGCCATGGCCGCTAAACTTTTGGAGGCAGAAGCAACCCGGAAGGCCATTGAACCTCTTACCTCTACTTACCCTGACTTAAGCGTGGAGGATGCCTACCGGGTCCAGCTGGCCGGAGTGGAGATGAAACTGAAACAGGGCCGGCGGATAATAGGCAAAAAGATTGGCCTTACCAGTAAAGCCATGCAAGACCTTCTGGGAGTAAAGGAGCCGGATTACGGCCACTTGCTGGACCATATGCTGCTTCTGGAAGGTGAACCCTGCCGGAGAGAGGAGCTACTCTGGCCGCGCATTGAGGGCGAGCTGGCCTTTATCCTGAAGGACACCTTAAAAGGTCCGGGGGTGACCATCGCCGATGTTTTCCGGGCCACGGAAGGCATTATGCCGGCTATAGAAATAGTGGATAGCCGCATCCGGGACTGGAAAATAAAGCTGGCCGATACCATAGCCGACAATGCCTCCAGCGCCCGCTTTGTCTTGGGCAGCAGGATGGTGCCTATTAAAGACCTGGACCTTCGCCTGCTAGGTATGGTGCTGGAGAAAAACGGCGAGGTGGTCAATACGGGAGCCGGAGCGGCTGTATGGGGCCACCCGGCGGCAGCCGTGGCCTGGCTGGCCAACAAGCTAGCCGCCTTTGACATTGCCCTGGAGGCGGGGGAGATTATACTTTCCGGGGCTATCACCGCGGCTGTAGAGGCGGCGGCAGGCGACGTGTTTACTGTGTCCTTCCACGGACTGGGTACCCTTAATCTGCGGTTTGTTTAACTACAGTCGGGATAGAGTTATGCTAAAGCGCTGTTTATAGAAGGGGGCTAATTCGGTGGATAAAATCAAAGTGGCCGTGATAGGCCCGGGTAACATCGGTTCAGATTTGATGTATAAAATTTTGCGCAGCCGGTACCTTCAGATGGAAATGATGGCGGGAATTGTGGAGTCCGAGGGAATTAAAAGGGCCCGCTCCTTGGGAGTCCGTACCACCACTGAGGGTATCAAACCCGTACTGGAAGACGAAAGCATAAAAATAGTGTTTGATGCCACGGGGGCCAAGCACCACCTGCAGCACGCTCCCCTGCTGAAAGAGGCCGGCAAAATTGCCATCGACCTTACGCCGGCGGCAGTGGGGCCCTATGTAGTGCCTCCGGTCAATCTTAAAAATTTGTATGAGGCGCCCAACCTCAACATGGTAACCTGCGGGGGTCAGGCCACTGTGCCCATAGTCTATGCTATCAACCAGGCGGCTGGCGCTCGCTATGCGGAGATAGTGGCGGCCATTGCCAGTAAAAGCGCCGGTCCGGGCACGCGGCAGAACATCGACGAGTTTACCCAGACCACGGCGAAGGCCCTTTGTACCATCGGAGGGGCCAAGAAAGGCAAGGCCATTATTATTCTAAATCCGGCCGAGCCGCCCATAATCATGACCAACACTATATACGTGGAAGTAGAAAACCCGGACGAGAAGGCCATACGCGAGGCCGTAGCTAAGATGGTCAAGGAAGTGCAAAGCTACGTACCGGGTTACCGCCTGCGAGTGCCGCCTATTCTGGACGGCAATAAAGTGACTACGATTATCGAAGTGGAAGGGGCGGGGGATTTCCTGCCCAAGTATTCCGGGAATTTGGATATTATAACTGCAGCAGCCGTGGCCGTGGCCGAAAAACTGGCGGCCAGGATGCTGGGAAAGGAAGCGGTAGCATGAACAAAGATAAACTTGTACGTATAGTAGATACCACCTTGCGGGACGGCAGCCACGCCGTGGCCCACCAGTTCACCGGGGAGCAGATTATGGCCATTGCCGGTGGGCTGGATGAGGCAGGCATCGAATATATCGAGGTTTCCCATGGAGATGGCCTGGCGGGATCTTCTTATAACTACGGCTGGGCCTCTTTGAGCGATGAGGAGATGTTAAAGGCGGCGGCCAGCGTAATTAGAAGGGCTAAACTTACAGTTTTGCTCTTGCCGGGCATTGGTACCAAGGAAGATTTAAAACTGGCCATCGATTGCGGCGCCAAAGCCGTGAGGGTGGCTACCCATGTGACCGAGGCGGACATCGGCGAACAACATATCGGCCTGGCTAAAGAAATGGGACTGGAGGCCTTTGGCTTCCTGATGATGTGCCACATGGCGCCGCCGGAAAAGGTGGCGGAACAGGCCGCCTTATTTGAAACCTACGGTGCGGATTACATTTATATAGCAGATTCGGCGGGAGCCATGTTACCGGAGGATGTGAAGGCCCGGGTGGCAGCAGTAGTAGAAAAGGTCAAACTACCGGTAGGCTTCCACGCCCATAACAATTTGACCCTGGCGACGGCCAATTGCCTGGCGGCCTTAGAGGCCGGGGCTACCTTCCTGGATGGTGCCTGCCGGGGCTTAGGTGCCGGGGCGGGGAATGTCCAGACAGAAGCCCTGGTGGGCGTGCTGGATAAGGCCGGCTACCAGACGGGTGTTGATTTTTACAAGATTATGGATGTGGCCGAAGACATAGTGGAGCCCATCATGCACCGGCCCCAGGTAGTGCGCAATGCACCCCTGATGCAGGGTTATGCCGGGGTTTATTCCAGCTTTTTACTCCACACCTACCGGGCGGCCGAAAAATTCGGCCTGGATCCCCGGGATATTCTAGTAGAACTGGGAAGGAGGAGGATGGTCGGGGGGCAGGAAGATATGATCATCGATGTAGCTTACCAACTGGCACAACAGAGGGGAGGGAACTAAAAGTGAAAGTCGTTAACCTGGTAGCGGCTGTCAAGGCAGAAAAGTGCCGGGGCTGTAAAACCTGCGAGAGGGTTTGTCCGGTACTGGCCATCAAGGTAGTAGATCGCAAGGCGGTAGTGGATGCAGACCGGTGCCGGGGCTGTGCGGCCTGCGAGCAGCGGTGTCCCGATTACGCCATTACCATGATTAAGCGCGAACAGCCCGTTGTGGTCCGGGTGGACGTAGGCGCTGTGGATTACGTCAAGATAGAAGAGCTCTGCCGCAGGGCCAAACTTCATCCCGAGCAAATTATTTGTTACTGTACGGCTACCAGGGCGGAGGAAGTGGCGGCTGCTATTTTGCAGGGCGCGCGTAGTCCGGAGGATGTATCTTTCCAGACCGGGGCCCGCACAGGCTGCAAGGTGGAATGCATTCAGCCCATCCTGCGCCTCTTGGAGGCCGCGGGCATAGAGCCTTCGCCGCCTAAAGGTGGCTGGCAATGGTATGGCCGTACTCCCACCGTCTGGGAGATACCGGAAGAAGTGAAAAAGAAGTACGCCAGCCGCGGTTTCTATTTTGAGGAAGATATCAAGCTGCTGGACCGGGTGGTAGCAGCACCCCTGCAAGGAAGGAGTGATACCTGATGCGTCCTCCTATTCCGCCCATACCCCCGCGCCAATCCCAGTACGGCATTGACCCGTCGCTGGTGAAAAGGCGGGTATCTGAATTGCCGGGCATGACTTCGGTGTTGCTTAAAGAGCTTTTCCCCGACCTGCCGGAGGTTATTTACCCCGGCGAACAGGGCGTCGCCGCTGTCCGCAAGGCTACCGAGGAAGCCCTGCAAAAGGTCGATATGAGCATGATCAAGCCGGAGCACTCGGTCAACATCCTGGCCTCCCACCACGGCTTCACCTTGCTGGGCGGCGAGCCCTATGCCGAGATGCTTAAGACCTTGAAGGATGTTATTCAGGCCCGGACGGGTTGTAAAAACATCCGCCTGCGGGCCGGCGTGGGCCTGCGCTTCCGCGAGACGGAAGAATATATCAAGCGCTACGGCCTGGATAAGCACTTCGAGGGCAAGGCCATCGGAGTGGCCCCCATTGACGAAGGCATACCTATAGAGACGGAAATCGGCACTTTATACGGCATCAAGAAAATATACGATGCCGACTGGATCGTTCATGCCCATAACTCCGATGTGCGCGAAGTCCATTTCCACCGGCAGGTGGACCGGGCGGTAAAGCCCTTCGGCATGTCTTATGCCCGCATTGAGACCAGGTCCACCTATCACCAGAACCTGGGTCCCCGGGCGGCCAATTTCACGGCGAGGGCCATCTTCGATTCACCCTTTGTCCAGAGCAAATTTGCCTTCGCCTCTTTCCTCACAGTGGCTCCTAACGGCATCATGGGAGTGGATGCGGATAACGATCTTTACGCCTTAAATGACCGCATTACCATCCTTGGGTGCCGCTACTATGGCAAAATGATGACCCTCTTTGGTGAGATCGACGAATGCATCGCAGCCCTGGACTTCCCCTGCCCGGTAGTATACGTCTTCGCCGCCGGGGTCATTTATGCCAACTTTGCCGGAGCTAATACCGATCTCTACGATCTCGACATGCCCTTGCCGGCCTATACCTGGTACACAGAATCCTTCTACGGCAAGCGGGGCAGGCCGCTCCTTCAGGAGATTCCTCCCCTCAATCCGGCCATCAAGATGTGCGTGCACAATTACGCCTGGACGGGATATCCCAGCGCCTTCTTCAGCGAGCACATTCCTACAGTAGTAGTGGGTCAGGAGCAGGCGGAGCTATTTAACCGCGATCCTCAAAATTTGACCTATATGAAACATGCAGTGGTAGCCGAAACTACGGAAACGGCCATGGAATTTGCCTACAAAGCTACGGGTACCCGCAAGGTCTTGATCTTCGATGGGGCCATTGGCGGTATAAACTTAAGCGAACCCCTGGCCGAATTCCTGTTGAAAAAGGCACCCCAAGTCAATGAACGAGTGGAGAATGAACTATTGCCCAAGTGGCTGCGCCAGCGGGGTGTGGATCTATCGGTATTAAGAAAATGTGCTAGTTAATAAAGAATTCTTTGCCCCTCCGCTTTAGTCCCCGGAGGGGCAGCTAACCCCAAAAACCAGAGGAGGGAACCTGAATGTCTGTTGCAACTGGTACTTCTTTAAAAAAAGAGCCCATTTGGGAGAAAGGTCCGGGATTCCCGGGAGGACTAAGGGACCTGTGGAGCAAACTAAACGCTAACACCGTTACTGCAGGGGTTGTAGCTGCCATCTTCGGGTGTACAGGACCAGCATTAATTATTATGAATGCTGCCCAAAATGGAAAACTTACGGATGCTCAGACCATTTCCTGGTTGTTCTCGGTTTATTTCTTTGGTGGACTTATAAGTCTTATTCTGGGACTTTATTACAAAATGCCCATTAACGGCGCCTGGTCGATTCCGGGGGCAGTTATGCTGGCTTCGGCTCTGCCGCTATTCCCCTTCAATGAGGCCGTAGGCGCTTATTTGATAGCAGGAATTCTGGTCTTGCTTTTGGGCATCTCGGGTTTGATCGGCAAGGCCATGCGCTGGATACCATTACCCATCGTTATGGCTATGATCGCGGGCGCCATGTTCAGGTTCGGGTTGGGTATCGTTACTTCTACCCAAAAGGCTCCTATAATTGCGGGTGCTGCCTTGGTGGCTTATTTTGTCGGTTATAGGCTCACCAAAAGAATATCGCCTATCTTATGGTCTTTAATTGTGGGAGTTATTGTAGCATTGGCAACTGGCGGCTTTAAGTTAGCCAGTGTTAAAATAGCCTGGATACCGCCACAGTTCTTTGCACCGGCCTTTTCTGCAGAGGCTTTCTTTGCAATCGCCATCCCCTTAGCCGTACTCGTTATAGGAGCTGAAAATGCCCAGGCTTATGGCGTGCTGACAGCTCAGGGATATAAAGCGCCCATAAACGCCATGACTGTTATAAGCGGCATCGGGGGGATCGTAGCCTCTTTCTTTGGAGGTCATAATGCCAATATTGCGGGGCCTATGACCGCTATCTGCGGCTCCGAAGAGGCTGGGCCTGACAAATCAGGGCGCTATGCTGCTACTGTGGTTAATGGCATCCTGTTTGGCAGCTTTGGGCTTTTCGCCAGTGTTGCTGTACCCTTTGTTAAAGCTTTGCCCTCCGACCTGGTAAGTTTGCTGGCCGGGCTGGCCATGATAGGGGTATTATTGAGCGCTTTTGAACAGGCTTTCTCTCCCAGAAAGTTTAGGTTTGGGGCGTTTTTTGCCTTGATTATTGCCATGTCGGGTATAACCCTATTGAAAATCAGCGCCCCTTTCTGGTCCCTAGTTGGGGGTGTCATCGTTTCCCTCATAATGGAGCCCAAGGACTTCGAAGAATAAACGTAGGAGGGGAGCTCTGTGGCACCTCGTTTTGCCAACCGTTTTAAGAAGATCCAGGAGTTGATGACCGAAAAGAATCTGGATTTGTTGCTGGTGGTCAACCGCGAAAACCTCATCTATTTCACCGGCTTGACCCAGATAGAATGTCTAGCGGTTCTCATACCGCGAGAAGGCGAGCCCTGCGCTATTACCCTCTGGCTGGATGCCGAGTATGTACAGCGGGAATCTGGCTTAACCACTTACGGCTATTTCTTCCCCCGGGAAAGCTTAGGCAACAAGCTGGTAGAGCGGATTAAGGCTTATGGCTTCCGGTCACCGCGGATAGGCTTCGAAAGATATTTTGTGGATTATGCGGTTTATGAGGCCTTGCGCCAAGCCTTCCCCGAGACAAACTTTATTGGAGCTGCGGACCTTTTTTACCGTGTTCGGGCCATTAAAGAGCCTGAAGAAGTAGAACTAATACGGCGGGCGGCGGCAGCCGCCTGCCGCGGTATGGAAGCGGCTGCAAAAGCAGTACGGCCGGGAGTAAGTGAGCTAGACATTTTAGCGGAAGCAGAGTATGCCATGCTAAAGGCCGGCTCAGGTGGGTCTTCTTTTCGCCCCCAGGTAGTTTCTGGAGAGCGCACCCTCCTCACCCACCCCTGCGCCAGCAACAAAAAGATCCAGGCTGGTGAAGTGGTGGTCATTCACCTGGGAGCCACCTATGAAGGTTATTGCGCCAAGATGTGCCGCACCGTAGCCGTGGGAGACATTTCACCTGCGCGGGAAAAGATTTACAGGCTTTTAGTAGAGGCTCAGGAAAAGGCTATAGCTGCCCTGAGGCCGGGAGCCCAGTCATGGGAAGTGGACGCTGCTGCCAGGGAAGTTATCAGAACGGCAGGGTATGAGGAATATTATCTGGATACAGTGGGGTACGGAGTGGGCCTGCGGCAGTCAGAATTCTACCCTATCATAGGTAAAGGGCGGACGGAAGTTATTGAAGCGGGTATGGTAGTGGACTTACTGTTACCCACCATCTACCGCCCGGATATCGGTGGTCCCAGGATAACGGATGTAATTTATGTAGGGGAAAGGGGTAATGAAATTTTAACCTCTTATCCTAAGGAATTGATTAAAGTGTAAAGCCGAAAGGGGTTCCTGAACCCTGGTCAATATTATTATGGTGAAGTGAGGGTGGTAAATCCTTTCAATTTTTGAATAAAGGGTTTGATATAAGCTATTTCAGGGGATGGCTACTTTGACCAATCCCCTTTTATTTTTACGAGAGGAAATTAAATAGATAAAGCGAATTAATATCTATATAGACGAATACCATACGGTTATAGCGTACACTCGGTTAGCGATGTAAGGGGGCTCTAAACCATGGAGAAGACTTCCCAAATAAGGTCGGTAGCTAAGGCGTTGAAAATCATCGATGTCCTGGCCGAAGCGCGAGGGGAATTGGCTCTGCACGAAATTGCCCGTAAGCTAGGGCTGGCTAAGAGTACTGTCTATGGACTGCTCTCCACTTTGCGGGATTTCGGTTACGTGGAACAATCGATCTTTACTGGGAAATACAAACTGGGCTTAAGGCTCTTTGAACTGGGGAATATTGTAGCCCACGGTTGGGATGTGCGGACCGTAGCAGCCCCCTATATTCAAAGGCTGGTAGATGAGCTGGGGGAGACCGTCCATCTGGTGGTTTTAGACAAAGGAGAAGTGCTGTATATCGATAAGCGTGAAAGCCGGGAGTCCCTGCGTATAGTATCTCAGGTGGGAATGCGGTTGCCGGCCCACTGTACCGGTGTGGGCAAGGTGCTTCTGGCCTCTCTACCGCCGAGCGAAGTTAGACGGATTATTGCTACTAAGGGATTGCCGCGTTTTACCAGGAACACCATTACGGATCCCAAGGCGTTGGAGGCGGAGCTGGCCAGGGTGCGCGCTCAGGGGTATGCGATAGATAACGAGGAGATTATGGATAGTCTTCGCTGTGTGGCCGCTCCCATTCGCGACCACAGCGGCAAGGTTTGCGCTGCCGTTAGTGTTGCGGGACCTGTTGCTCGGCTGGAAGGGGAAAGGCTTAAATTAGCTATAGATCTGGTAACGCGGACGGCGGCGGAGATTTCCGCCGGCCTAGGGTATCGGGCAGAACAGTTTGTCCGGGCTTGATCCGGGATGTTGTGTATGTTGGCTGGCCCGGCCGGAAAAACTTTCTGGAGTAGAGGAGGCTTGAACTAGGTTGCGAATAATGATACGAAGCCTGGCGGTCGTGTTGGTCGTCCTCTTGTCGGCCGGGTGCAGTTCTGCGGGTCAGGCCGACAAGGAAACCCACGGTAACGGCGGTCCAGGAGGAGGGAACGTTACGCTGCCGTCGACCCCGGCGGCGGGAGAGGATGGGGACCCGGACACCCCCGTGAGCAGCGAAGGAAGCTTCCCGGCCAGTGGTTATCCGAGGGAAGTACAGGATCTCATAGAAACGATGAAGACCATTGAAGGCGGGGCTTGGGCGGCGGTGGGCGATGAAACTTTTATCGTTGTGAGCCGCGGTACCAAGCCCACGGCCGGCTATGCGGTGGAAATTCGGGAGATAGTCAGCAAAGGGGACAGCGCGGTTGCTTTCGTATCGTTTAAAGATCCGCCGGAGGACGGTGCAGTGGCAGAGGTTATCACCTATCCGTCTGCTGTGGGAAAGATAAAGGGCAGGTTTACGGATGTTGAATTTAAGGATGTCGACGGTAAGATGGATTATATACCCCGGGTGGTGGGCCTTAAGGATAACTACCTGGCCCGGGGAGAGGGCAACATACGGCTCCTTGATGTACACGTTGACCGTGCCCGAATAAGGGTAACCGGGATAGCCAGGGTGTTCGAGGCCATCCTCAATTACGAATTGCAGGACGCCGGCGGAAACGCCCTCCAAGATGGATGGATTATGGCCGCTTCGGGTGCTCCTGACTGGGGCTTTTTCCAACTGGAAATTGATGACCCCCCTCCGGGGATTGTCTTTCTCCAGTTGTATCAGATCAGCGCCGACGACGGTTCCCGTCGGGATGTCGTAACCGTAGAGATAAAGTAAAATCCAGTCCCGGCCGGGTCCGGGCAGGGTATGTATGAAGGAGCCCTCCCTTGTGGGGGCTCCTTCTGCCAGGGACGTTACTGCTGCTGTTGCCGGGCCTGCTGGTAGACCTTATACTGGGGCTCCTGGCTTTCAATATAGTTGACGCGACCCTTGAGGCCCTGGGCGATGTTCTCGATTTGATTGGCATAGTCGGTGAACTGTTTCTTGGCGTTTGCGTCTTGGGTCTCCAGGGCGAAGCTCTTCAGGTCGGCCACCGCCCCTTCCAGCGAGGTCAGGCACTGGTGCATGCGGGTACCAATGGTCATGGGAGAGACCTCCTCACAAATTTTGTCCCTGTCGAAGTTAGTGTGACCGGCCTCCCCGGCCTTTATAACGGCTATTTCATGTTCGAGCGGAAACTATTGCTATTCCTGACAGAGAGAGCTATTACTACAGCGTCAACTGCCT
>DOLC01000114.1 GCA_003509545.1 Peptococcaceae bacterium | reverse complement strand
TCCGGCGACCACCGAGATCTACACTCTTTCCCTACACGACGCTCTTCCGATGCCATGAGAAACCTACGGCCGGCAACTGAGCCAGGAACCTTAAATCCTGCCGGGAAGCCTGCCTTAAGCCTTTAAGCCAAGCAAAAGTCCTGCCCGCGAGGGAGGCCTTTGCGAGCGAAAGCCAAGCAGGCCGGGATCAAAACTGTGGATACGTCAGGCCTATTCCACCGTAACGCTCTTGGCCAAGTTCCGCGGCTTATCCACCGAACAACCTCGAGCCACGGCCGTGTAGTAGGCCAGCAATTGCAGGGGTACTACGGATACCAGAGGCGCCAGCAAGTTATGAACGCGCGGCAAATATAGGACACAGTCGGCCTCCGCAGCCACCGCCCTGTTGCCCTCCAAGGCCAGGGCCAGGACCCAGCCCCCCCGGGCCTTGACTTCCCTGATATTGCTCAGCATTTTCTCCAAGAGGTTTTCTTGGGTGGCCAGGGCTACCACCGGCGTCCCGTCCTCAATGAGGGCCAAAGGCCCATGCTTCAATTCCCCGGCAGGGCAGGCCTCCGCATGTAGGTAGGAGATTTCCTTTAGTTTGAGAGCGCCCTCCAGGGCTACAGCATAATCCAGTCCACGTCCCAGGAAGAAAGCATGCTCATGGGGCGCAATCCGGGCCGCCAGCTCCCGGAACCGGTCCTCGAGGGCCAAGACCTCCTCCACCTTGGATGGGGTAACACTCAGTTCCCGGGCCAGTTCGGCCGCCCAGGGAGCTTCTCCCCGAGCCCTGCCCAGGTAAAGGGCCAACAAGTAGACGGCGGCCACTTGGGTAAGATAAGCCTTGGTGGAAGCTACGGCAATTTCGGGACCTGCCCAGGTGTAAAGCACGTCATCGGCCTCCCGCGCCACCGAGCTGCCCACCACGTTGGTAACGGCCAGAACCCTGGCTCCCAGCCTTTTGGCCTCCCGTAAACCCGCCAGGGTATCCGCCGTCTCCCCCGACTGGCTGATGACCAGGCCCAAGGTATCCCTATCCATAAGGGGCTCCCGGTAGCGGAGTTCCGACGCTACATCGAATTCCACGGGAAGGCGCAGGAGCTTCTCCCACACATATTTGGCCACCATGCCGGCGTAGGAGGCCGTGCCGCAGGCGATAAGGGCCACCTTCCGTATGGCCTTGGCCTCCTCAGGCCCAAGGCGGACTCCATCCAGTTTTACCCCCCCGGTTGCCGGATCCAGCCTTCCGGCCAGGGTGTCCCGCAGGGCCCGTGGCTGTTCGTGGATTTCCTTGAGCATAAAGTGCGGGTAGCCGCCCTTCTCGGCCGCCTCCAAGTCCCAGTTAACGTGGAATACCTGTTTGTGTTTCAAGTGCCCCGTACCGTCCAAGATCCTGGGACCTTCGGGACTGAGGTAGGCCACTTCGCCGTTCTCGAGGATGTAGGTATCTTTAGTATGGGGCAGTAAAGCAGGGATATCGGAGGCCAGGAAGGTTTCCTCCCGGCCCAGACCTACAATCAGCGGGCTATCGTAGCGCACTCCTACGATTTCCCGGGGATGATCCTTACCTATAACGGCCACGGCGTAGGAGCCCTTCACATGGGGCAACATGGCTATGACGGCCCGGAGCAGATCGCCCCTATAATAGTGTTCCACCAAATGGGCCAGGACCTCGGTATCCGTTTCCGAGCGAAAGGTATGCCCTTCGGCTATTAACCACTGCCGCAGTTCCTGGTAATTTTCGATAATGCCGTTGTGTACCACGGCAAACCGCCCGCTACAGTCCGGGTGGGGATGGGCGTTGGCATCCGTAGGCCGGCCGTGGGTGGCCCACCTCGTGTGGCCGATGCCCAGGGTGGCGCCGTCGAGATGCCCGTCTAAACGGGCCTTGAGTTCCGCCAACCTTCCGGCACTCTTGGTAATCTTGAGGCCGGCAGCATCTATCACCGCTATCCCGGCCGAATCATAACCTCGGTATTCCAGTCTCTCCAGGCCTTGAAGCAAAACGGGCACCGCCTGGCGGTAGCCCAAGTATCCCACGATTCCGCACATAAGTGGTTACCTCCCTCTCCCATGGAAAATTTACCCTCCCCCTTCGGCTGCCGGGGTTTCTGAGGGCCGTTCGCCATACCCCGGTGCCGCCACCGTCCCCGGGGTATAAAGGGGCTGCAAAGTCCCAAGGTAGAGAGAGCAGAGGTGTTACCCGGCGCCCTTTGTCCCCGGGATTGCTCCCGGGTTTTGTAGCGCCTTTGACGGTCGTAACCAACCGAGGGGCACCCGCCGAAAACCTCGATAAACCCCTTCCTCGTCAACCACCGAGACCGTCTAGCACCCCGAGGGGCTTTGCCGGGTCAAAACCGACCCGGCAGGTTGCGCCCTGGCGACAACCGAGGGCCGCATCCTGCCCCTCCTCAGGAGGCCGGACCAATCCGCTGGTGGTCCTGGCGCTTTGTTACCCTCCGAACCTCAGCCTCTCCCCCTGGAAAAACCGTGATTAGTGTGCCGTCACCTCCCTATTGTATCCCCACCGTCGTTTTTCAGGCCTGCCTTGCCTTTCGCCCCCTCCTGTAACCCCTGCTTTCAAGCCGAGGCAGGCTTCCCCTCCAAAAGGGGGGCCTTCAGCTCACCACCTCCTTGGACCCCAAGCGCCGGACCCTTTGCTCCAGACGCTCCAGGATAGCCCTGAGTTCCCCTTCGTCGGGCCCTTCGGCCATGAGACGCAGGAGGGGCTCGGTCCCCGAGGGCCGCACCAAAACCCGTCCCCGGCCGGCCAGCCGTTCCCTGGCCGCCGCTATTTCGGCCAACAATTGGGGGTCGTTCATGGCCCGTTCCTTATCCTCCACGGGAACATTCACCAGGACCTGGGGCAGCCGAGGCATTACGTCAGCCAGTTTCCTGAGGGTGGTACCCCTGGCCACCATCACTTGTAGGAGCTGCACTCCGGTAATGAGGCCGTCGCCGGTGGTATTATGTTCCAGAAGGATAATATGGCCCGACTGTTCTCCCCCGAGGACGGCGCCGGTACGGAGCATCTCCTCCAGAACATACCGATCGCCCACCTGGGTCTGGTGTACCACCAGGCCCGCTCCCGTCAACACCTGGTGGAGGCCGTAGTTGCTCATGACGGTGACCACCACCCGGCCGCCGGGGAGCCGGCCCTCATGATGAAGGTAAAGGGCCAGGATGGCCATGATGGCATCGCCGTCTACCACCTGTCCTTCGGCGTCTACGGCGATAACCCGGTCGGCATCCCCGTCAAAGGCCAGCCCCACATGGGCTGCATGATGCCGCACCGCCTCGGCCAGAGCCTGGGGACAGGTGGAACCGCATCCCACATTAATATTAGTTCCGTCGGGAGCATTGTTCAAGACAAAAACTTCCGCCCCCAGCCGCCGGAACACCTCCGGCGCTATCTTATAGGCCGCTCCGTGGGCTACGTCCAGGACCACTTTTAGGCCCTTTAGTCCCCGGGTGGCCGTGCTGCAAACATGGTTGATATACTCTTCGGCAGCCTTCACCGCCTCCACCCTTCCTACGGCAGAGCCCGTCGGCCGGGGCAGGTCGTCCCTTTCATTAAGGACCAGTCTTTCGATTTCATCTTCTATAGAATCGGGTAGCTTAAAACCCGTGGAGCTGAAAAATTTAATGCCGTTGTCTGCCACGGGGTTGTGGGAAGCGGAAATTACTACTCCCGCATCGGCTCCCAAGGCGCGCGTCAGCCAGGCCACGGCCGGCGTAGGCACGATCCCTACCTTTAGGGCCCGGCCCCCCACCGAACAGATCCCGGCCACCAACGCGGCTTCCAGCATGTCCCCGGATATCCTGGTGTCCCGGCCCACTACCACCCGTGCGCCCCTGCGTCCTTTAGCCAGCACTGTCGCTCCACAGCGGCCCAATTTAAAGGCCAGTTCCGGGGTCAATTCCTCGTTGGCTATTCCGCGCACTCCGTCGGTACCGAACAATTTACCCATACCGGTCAGTCTCACCCTTCATAATCGATTTCGGCCATGCTATATCGGCCCTATTTCCACCACTACCCGTACCAGGGGAAAGTTACCGGTCTGAACTCCCTGGGGAATTTCCAAATTGCTCTCTACTATAATATTCTTACGGGCCCCCTCAAGGTCAATGGGGGAGGTGCTCAGGTAATCCAGGTCGGCCAACACGTTGTAAGGCGCAAAGATTTCCACCACTTCCGGCTCCAAGGCCACCCTCTTAACCTCATAACCCGGAGCCGGCTCGCCCACCAGATGGGGACGGATGGCCACTACCTTGCCGGGCATATTGCCCACAACAGGTACAAAAACTTCCACCGTGTCGGGGGTTATGGTTAGCCAGCGACCCAGAGGACGGCCGTGATGATCGATGACCTTCACCGGCAGTTGGGCCAGGTAGTTCCCCCGGACTTCGTTAATGTCAACCTCTACGTACACTTTGTTTATACTCCTTAATACATCCTCCGGGCCGGAAACCACTACCTCCGACGGTTTGAGAACCGGCTCTAAAGCACGATAGCCTCCCGCCGGGGTTCCGTTCACGGCAACTTGCACCGGGAGCTGGAGGTCCCTGACCTGCTCCACCTTGACCTTGACTTGAGGCGGGTTGACCCGCACCAGGGTTGCCCCTTCCGGCAGGCTCACCTGGACAGGGAAGATGTTGTCCCCTATCCGGGCAGCACGCAGGTCCACATAGGCTTTGATATCTCGGGGTAGCAGGTTGCTTATGTACTCCTTGCGGCCCTCTACCCTCACCTGTACCTCTGCCGGCAAATCGGCCACCACCAGTCCTTCACCCAAATTCTCCGTTTCCAGGGGGATGCGCACAACTTGCTGCATATTGGGATTCTGCTCCCCGGTCACGTAGAACCATAGGATGAGGGCCAGAGCTACGGCTAACAAGCGATAGCCCAGGTTTTCCCGCCAGTTCTTCAGCACCGCCTAAGACCTCCACGGCCAAAAAGAGCTGCCATGATTGGATTGGGGTAAAAGCAGATTCTGCAGGAGTTCGCGCAGGTTCTTTTCATCCAGGAAACGGGTCAATTTACCCCCTTCTGCCACGGAAACGGCCCCCGTTTCCTCGGAGACAACAATGACCACCGCGTCGGAAATCTCACTTAAACCCAGGGCTGCCCGGTGCCGGGTACCCAACTGCTTGCTCAAATAGGGGCTGTCGGAAAGGGGCAAAAAGCAACCGGCGGCGACCACCCGGTCACCCCGGATGATGGCTGCCCCGTCATGAAAGGGCGTCAGGGGTACAAAGAAGTTGATGAGCAATTCGGCAGATATAACCCCATCCACGCGGATACCGGTCTCAATATAGTCGTTAAGACCCGTCTCCCGCTCCATGACGATAAGGGCGCCGGTCTTCCCCTTGGCCAGGACCTGGACCGCCCTTACCACCTCGTTGATAACCTTGGCCATATCCTCGGTCCCCAATAGATTAAAGGGCCGGGCAAAAAATTTGCCCCGGCCGAGCTGCTCAAGGGCACGCCTGAGCTCTGGTTGAAAGACCACCGGCAGGGCTACCACGATCACCAGCCGCAACTGGGTCAAGATCCAGTTAATGACCGTCAGTTGCAGCTTTTCCGCCACCACCGAGGCCACCACCAGCATGGCCAGCCCCTTTAACAGCTGCACCGCCCTGGTACCCCGGATCAGGAGGAGAAAGCGATAGATAACGTAGGATACGATGGCGATGTCGACGATCAGGCGCAGGACGTCTATAAATTTAAACTGCGAGAGCAGATGGGAAAGGTACCCCCCAATTCCCGCCAAGGTTTCCACCCCGTTACTTGCCAGTGCTCTCTTAGTATATGACGGCCCGGTCACTTCATTCGACAGAGACCTTGAAAAACCCTTCTTTAGTTGTCTTCCCGTTTTTGCTAGTTGCAGCCCCTTCACCAGTAGGCTAGAATAGCTGTAAAGGGAGGCGGTGCCCATGAAGCGCTTCTATACCTCGCTGGTTCTCATCTGCTTCCTGTCGGGCCTCCTGGTTTCCTGGCAATTTCGCAGCCACATGGCCGGCTCCGCGGAGGCCCAAAAGGACACTAGCCTCGTCGACATCATCAAAGCCCTCGATGCGGAAAACACTGCCCTACAGAATCAAATCGGCTCCCTGCGCCAGGAGCTGGAGGAGACCCAGAAACAACATAGCAAATACCAGGGACGCTTAAGGGAAATCCAAGAGCAAATCGACGAGTTGAAGGTGTTGGCAGGGCTGGTTCCCCTGGGCGGTCCGGGTATTGTGGTAATCCTGGACGACAATAATGCCGGCGCCCAGCTGGCCAAAACCGGTTCCCCGGCCACTTATAACCCCGAAGATTATATTATTCACGACCGTCATATCCTTTACCTGGTAAACGAATTGAAAGCGGCGGGAGCCGAAGGAATAGCCATCAACGGTGAACGCCTGATCACCGGATCCCACATCAGGTGCGTAGGCACCGTTATCCTGGTCAATTCGACCCGCCTGGCGCCACCCTATGAAATCCAGGCGGTGGGCAACCCGGATCGGTTAGAAGCCGCCGTTTTAAGGACTCCGGAGTTTGTCGATCTTAAGAACCGGGACTTCCCCGTCAAGGTGGTCAAAGCCGAGCACCTCGTCCTACCGGCTTATAAGGGAGGCCTCCCCTCCGACCACCTGCGCCCGGTAATAGCGGGGGGGAATTAGCAAGATATGGCTAGCCATAAGGGCTGGTGGCAGATCTGTCTTACTATGGTCCTCCTAGTTCTCGGGCTTCTCTTGTCCCTCCAGTTCCGTACCCAGCGCCTCCTGGCCAATTCCTTGGAATTCCAAAAAACTGAAGATTTAGTAGCCATGTGGAAAAAACTAAGTGCCAAACGCATCGAGCTCCAGCAGGAAGTAGGCCAGCTGGAGGACCAGCTGAGGGCTCTCAGCAGCGGGTACGGGCAGGAGGGTGAGGCGGAAGCGGCCCTTACCAAAGAGCTTGTACGCATAAAAAACCACCTGGGCCTTACCCCGGTAAAGGGACCTGGTATTACGGTTACCTTTACCGGCGATGCGCCCCTCCTGGCCCAGGACCTGGTCGATGTGGTTAATGAACTGTGGGTGTCCGGAGCCGAAGCCGTGGCCATAAACGAACACCGGATTACCGTCTCCACTTTCATCGGCGACAAGGAGGAAGGTCGCAGCCTGTACCTCACGGTAAACGGCCAAAAATTGCTGTATCCCATCGTCATTAAAGCCATCGGCGACCCCCATACCCTGGAAAAAGGGCTGACCTTTACCGGCGGCCTGATAGATAACCTAAGCACCCTTTTCAATATCCGACCGAACATCAAAAAGCACGAAGAGCTCCAACTGCCGGCTTCCGTACCTTCGGGCTTCAAATATGCCCGCCCCGTTAAAGAGGAGCCCAAGGAAGCCACCCGCAAGTAGACCGCCTCCTGGCCCTCCTGGAGTAGACGTCCATGCCGCCGGTGCGGCACCGGCAGAAGAAGGAAAACAACGGGCCGGCATTTCTCCCCTGCGAGCGATTTGGTCCGAGCGGTTAAGCAGCCTTGGCGAAGCCGAGGAGGGAAGGCGGGGCCGAGGACAGGAAGTCCGAGGCCGGCCTCTGAAGCAAGGATGCTGAATAGGCCGGGAACCCCGCTCGAGCCCGAGGCTGAGCCGTAGGCTGATCCGCGAGGACCACTTAGCGAGCGAAAACAATGCCGGCCCGGAGAAAAGTTATTTTCGGGGTA
>DOLC01000036.1 GCA_003509545.1 Peptococcaceae bacterium | reverse complement strand
AGGCCCTTCCATATCAGGAGGGGAAGACAAATCCTTTAGGGGCGACAGCACCAAGTCGGCGTGGTGTTTCAGGTTGAGGCCGGTCAACCTCCTGCTCATGATATCCAGACTCTGCAGGAGAACATCCCCGGCATTATTGAACTCCTTAGGTGGGGTGCGGGTACCCAGCTCTACCGCTATCACCCGTTGGGTCCCGAAGAGGCGGGCGATGTCCGCAGGCACATTAGTGGTGACGCCGCCGTCTACCAGCAGGCGGGAACCGATGGCAAAGGGAGTGAAGATGGCCGGCAGGGAGATGCTTGCCCGGACGGCCTTCCACACCTCCACGTCACCCCCCATCACGATTCCCGGGGGCAGGGGGCGGGCGGGCATTAAATGGGTGTAGACCACGGTATGGCCGGTGTACAGGTCGCAGGCCACAACGGCGGCGGGTACCCTTAACTGGCGAAAGGTTTTTTCTCCCCACAGACGCCGGAACACCCCTTCGATCGCCTTTCCGTCCAAAAGGCCTAGGGGCAGGCCTCTTATGGGGGAAAGGCTGCGGAAGAGGGAAGGGGGAGAAGCCGGCGCGAAAAGGGAGGGGGCCACCGGCAGGAGGCCGGCAGCATAGAGGGCAGCGGCAACGGCGCCGGCGCTGGTACCTACTACCATTTCCGGCGGTAAGCCGTGGTCCACCAGCACCTGCAGGACGCCGAGGTGGGCTGCCCCCTTAAGCCCCCCACCTCCCAGGGCGAGAGCATAGCCCATAGCCAAAACCATCCTCACTACGGCAGAAAATTCCTGGCAAGAGTATAATATGCAACCTGTCGTCCGGGTGTACCGTTCCGTAGCTCCAACCGGCTGAAATTATCCGGCGGAAGGGGAGTCTGGACGTCAACAATTGCGGCTCCCTTGAAGGAGAAAAAGCCCCGGGGAGCGAATTATAATCCTTTAACTCTCAATTATGCACAAAGGGGAGTCGATACCCTGATGAGCCGAGTTCAGACTGTGGATGTGGACCTGCTGACCAGTTATAAAGAACAGCTTCGTTTCCTGGATATAACCGACGAGGATTTAAGGTTGATGCACAGCCAGCGAGAATATTTTATCAAAGAAGCGGACGGGGTGGTAAAGGAGTTTTACGAGCACCTTCAACGTTACGCCTATCTCGACAACCTTATTAAGAAGTACAGCACTATAGAAAGACTCTCCAAGACCCAGAAGGAATACTTTATCAGCCTAACAGATGAAAAAATCGACGACGAATACATAGCCCGGCGGCTGGCGGTGGGTAAGAAACACCAGGAGATCGGTTTGTATCCCAAGTGGTATCTGGGGGCCTACCGCCTCCATTGGAGGGCCGTCAAACGCATTGTCTGGAAGTACAACGAAGAAAGGGACCTGTGCCTGCGCCTGATGGAGGCCTTCAGTAAACGCATTATTTTCGACATGGAGCTGGCCATCGAAAGTTACATTATAGAGCAGTTGGACAAGCTAAACCGGTTTCATGAGGAAATTGCAGCCGTGGCCTCCATCATCGGCGATATCGCCGACCAGACCAAAATCCTGTCTTTGAATGCTTCCATTGAAGCGGCCCGAGCGGGGGAACACGGCCGCAGTTTTGCCGTGGTGGCCCAGGCGGTGCGGGACCTGGCGGCCCGCACTTCCAAGTCGGCCCAGGATATTGCCCGGAAGGTCAAGGAAAATTCCGGCATCCTGGAGAAAATGCGTCAGTCTTAGCTGCAGGCGGAGGACGGGGACAGGCACCACTGGGGCCGGTATTCCATATAAATAAAGGGTGACGTCACGTTACGGGAGGTATGCCCATGGAGCCCACCCTTCTCGCGGTGCTGGCCCTGTCCGTCCTCAAAGGCCTGGCCTTGCTGCTTTCCTACCTTTCCAATAACGCCTTCCCCCAGCCGTTAAGCGAACAGGAAGAACAGTATTACCTGGAGCGCATAAAGCGAGGCGACCGGGAAGCGAGGAACGTGCTCATCGAACACAACTTGCGCCTGGTGGCCCACATCACTAAAAAATTTGAAGGTACGGGAGAAGACCCTGATGACTTGATATCCATTGGTACCATCGGGCTCATCAAGGCCATTAATACCTTTAATTCCGATAAAGGAACCAAACTGGCTACTTATGCCGCCCGGTGCATTGAAAATGAAATCTCACTGACAAAGACTTATCGGGAGAAGACACCAAAGCTGGGTATAAAAGGTATGCCAATTTTCGAGATTGTGGGAGCGTATTCCAGACATGGATATTAAAGAGCGATAACCTGGTGGTAACCAAGTTCCACATGAGGTACAACTTTGGTATAACTTCAGAGGAATTGGAAAAGTATGCCTTTCTGGATAATGTAGCCTTGTGGCTATTCCCGCGCGGGTGGCCTTGTTTAAGGGGGATTGGCAGTCTGCCTATGGCGGTCGATAGGATAAAGACACGTAATTTAAGCCTGACTCACCGCGTGGGCGGGCAGGTGTCTTAGTGAGACTACTGTTATGAAAAAGTTTTAGCTGACGGTACCGTACTGCGTCCATGGGTGAGCATGGCCTTACACAAAGAAATCCCCAAGCACTTCTGGAAGCGTATTCTATCGCGGCAGTTGTGGGTGACGGAGCAGGATTTTTACCAAGGATTACGTTGAAAAGCAGAAACTTAACTAAGCAGGTGCATTGAGACCAAGCTCTACCGTTACCAACTTAAGAATTCCGGACGGGAGATGCGGTATCATACCCGCACTGGTCATCGGTGACAGGGTTAGCTTTGACTGCTCCTTTGCAAGGGGGAAGTGGGAAATTAAAAGGATAGCAAAGCCGGAAGCCCCTCGTCAGACTGTCAGCGCTGTTTTCGTTGGTTGGATCGATAATAATATGATCGAGGCAATGGTAGGGGGCCAACCTACTCCATTCTGGGTAGCCGAAGAAATCAAGCCGGAGGTATGGAAGGCTCCGGAGGGCGCAGAAATGGAGTTTACCTACTATGAGGACGGTTACGGCCGCCTGGTGCTGACGGAGGTTAAGTTTAAATGAGCTACTACAGCCCCCCCCGGCCGGGGGCTGCTTTGGGTATAGAAGTAGCTCCAATTGTGTTTTGTGTGCCCGGTAATATAGTCAGAATAGATACACCCTCCAGGCTAACCGTTTTATTAAAGGCTGAAAGGGCCCCGTTAACTGGGGCCCTTTTCCTGTGGTAGGACAATCCGGTCGCCTCGTAAGATGTAGGAGGGAGGGGGTACTGGTGGCCGGCGGCAACGGCAAAGGGAAGGGTGCGGCGAATTTTCCTGTTAACCTCAAAATCGTCTATTCTTCGGGCGACACCACCGCCCTGGAGAATGCATACCGCCTGCTAGCCCTGAAGGTATGGGAGGCCGGCAAGATAAAGTGCGGGCGGCCATCTATATAAGGGTAAGCACCGAAGAACAGGCCAAGCACGGTTATAGCCTGGCGGAGCAGCGGGGGTCCTGCTACCGCCGGGCTATTTCGTTGGGCGCCACGGCGATATCGGAGTTTGCCGACGAGGGTGTGAGCGGGGCCACCCTGGACCGACCGGGGCTCAATGCTTTGCGGGAAGCCGTCCGGTCAGGCCGCGTAGATGTGATAATTGTGCGGGATCCGGACCGGCTCTCCAGGAGGTTGGCCCACCAGCTCCTCCTCACCGAAGAGTTTGAGAGGGCCGGGGCGCGCCTGGATTTCCTGGACTTTACCTGGCAGGATACCCCGGAAGGCCGCATGTTTTATGCTATCCGGGGAGCTATTGCCGAGTTTGAAAAGGAGAAGATCCGGGAGAGGATGATCCGGGGCAAACTCCAAAAGGCCAGGGAAGGAGGCATTCCCGTAGGGCTTTACAACTACGGCTATACTTATGAGCCCCAAACGGGCCGGGTGTCGGTGAGGGAGGAAGAGGCATGGGTGGTGGAGCGGATTTTTCAGTGGTTTGTCCACGAAGATATAGGAGTCAACGGGGTGGCCAGGCGGCTGAACGATATGGGGGTACCCACCCGGAAGCGCAGGGGTCTCTGGCACCGGATGGTGGTAAGGCAGATATTGACCAATCCCGTATACATAGGAAGGTGGAGATACAAAGGTATCGATATTTCGGTTCCCCCTATTGTTGATAACACCCTTTGGGAAAAAGCCCAGGAGAAACTGAAGGAAGCCCGGCGCCTGTGGGCCGGCAGGGGCCGGCACGACTACCTCTTGAGCGGGTTGCTCACCTGCGGGGACTGCGGGAACAGCATGACCGGCGTTTACTCCCAATGGTGGGGGGTGGCAGAACGACGGTATTCGTGCCGCCGCAAAAACCGCGGTACCCAAATAACCGGGTGCAGGCCCGGCAAGATGCTGTTGGCCGAACCCCTGGAGCAGGCGGTTTGGCAACAGGTTTGTTCCTGGCTTAAAGATCCCGACAAGCTGGCGAGAGCCGCCCTGGAATCTTCTCCCGGTGTAGAGGAAATCCATGCGGAACTAGAGCACCTGGAGAAACATTTAAAAGAAATAGAGCGGGGAAGGGCGGCCGTGTTGGACGCCCTGGCTTCCGGCCTTCTGGACCTCGATGCCTATACCAGGGACAAATTGGCCCAATTAAAGCGCCGCCGGGAGAGACTGGAGGAGCGCCGGGCGGAGCTAACGGCAGGCCTGGAGGGCGGAACGGCGGGGCATCAAGGGCTGTCGCACCTGCGGGCCGTGGCGGTAGAGGTGTTGCACAAGCTCGACGAGCTGGACTTTGGAACCAAGAAGTCCCTGGTCAGGGCGCTGGTGGCCAGGATTATTGTTTCCGGTCGCGCCGGCTCCGGAGGACACGACCTGTCGGGAGTGGAGATTACGGTGGTGTCCAGGATACCTTGCGTGGAGACCGGTGAATCTGGAGATCCTTGAGGACTACCAGCAACCGCCGGATAAAAGGCCAGGCCGGCGTTTTTTTGTTGGTGGGGGTCGCAGGGAAGAATACCGGACGCCGCCGTGCCCTCTAGCGCGGCGTCGCAAAATTTCGTGGCGGCTTCCGCGTCAGGCCGCCCATCCCCGAAAAAATCCCGTCGGTTCCCCACGAAAAGTGTTGAAAAAAGCAAGATAAAATGTGTGGTATACCAAAGAAATAGGCCGATAAATTTGTTAAACCAGAAGGAATTTGTTTTGATGTGGCGAATTATCATATTGACATTAAGGAACCTCACGTTCATGCTTATACAAGGGGGGATAGGTGTTGTGCGGGCCGAAGACCGGCGCAGGGAAATCATCCGGCGGTTGGATGATCAAGGGATTGTCAGGGTCAGCGAACTGAGCAGCGCCTTTGCAGTTACGGAAGAAACTATTCGCCGCGATTTAGAACGTTTAGAAAGGGAAGGATACTTACAGCGCACCCACGGCGGTGCCGTCAAGATAGCCTCCACCCAGGAGGAAACCGCCTTCCACATTCGCAACATGCGCAACCGCTACGAAAAGCAGTTAATCGGCAGAAAGGCGGCCGAGCTGGTCCGGCCCGGCGATGTCATCGTTGTCGATGCCAGCACCACGGCCCTCCAGTTCGTAAATTTTATCAAAGATAAAAAGGATTTGGTGGTCATCACCCACGCGTTGAAGGTAGTTATGGCCCTGGTGGGCCACCCCGATATTACGGTTATCTGTACAGGCGGTACTCTCCATTCCCGTACCTTTTCCTTCGTGGGGCCCCTGGTGGAGAAAGCCCTGGCGAGCTACAACATCCACAAGGCCTTTATCTCCTGCAAGGGCGTTACCCTGGAGGAAGGTATAACCGAATCTACGGAGGCTCAGGCCAGGGTAAAGGCCCAAATGGTGGGAGGTGCCAAGGAGGTAATTCTGCTGGCCGACCACGACAAATTCGGTACGGCCGCCCTGGCTACCGTGGCGCCGGTCAGGGCCGTGGACAAGCTGATTACCGACCCTGGCACGCCGGAGGAAGAGCTGGAAAAGTTCCGCAGCGCCGGGATAGAAATACTGGTAGCCGAGGAGGCAAAGGCTGCCCCCGGCGGTCGCCTGGCATAAGGACCGCAAGGCAAGGAAGGACGAAGGGATATATGAGCGAGAAGCCCTTTTTGCAGTTGAAAAACATAAGCAAAACCTTTCCGGGCGTTAAGGCGCTGGACAAGGTCCAGCTCGAAATTCTGCCCGGCGAGGTCCACGCCCTGGTGGGTGAAAACGGGGCGGGCAAATCTACCTTAATTAAGATTCTATCCGGGGTGGAAAAGCCCGATCCGGGAGCGGAAATTTTGATCGACGGACACCCTGTCAATATCCGCCAGCCCCTGGATGCCAACCAGCAGGGTATTGCGGTGATCTACCAGGATTTCAGTCTCTTTCCCAACCTAACGGTAGCGGAAAACATAAGCTTTGGCAAGGAAATTAGCCAGGGCAGGCGCCTGGTTAACTGGAACGAGAACCGGGAGACGGCTACGAAAACCCTCGAGGAGCTGGGTATCGAGTTGGATCTCCATTTGCCCCTGGAAAGGTTGCCGGTGGCCAAGCAACAGTTGGTAGCCATTGCCCGGGCCCTGGCCTTTAAGGCCAGACTGATCATCATGGATGAACCGACTTCCTCCTTGTCCCGGGGGGAAGTAGAAAACCTCTTTAACATCATTCGCTCTTTGACCCAGAAGGGAATAGCCATCCTTTTCGTGAGCCACCGGCTGCAGGAGTTGTTTACCATTGCCGACCGGTTTACAGTTCTACGGGACGGCAAGTACATCGGTACGTACCGCAAGGAAGAGCTGAACGAGGAAAGGCTGATTTCCTTGATGGTAGGCCGGAAGATAGACTTCGTTAGGCAGTCTCGGTCCTCTCGAGGGCCTGTGCTCCTGGAGGTTAAATCCATAACTAAAAAGGGACACTTTAAAGACATCTCCTTTACCCTGCACCGGGGCGAGATTCTGGGCCTGACCGGTTTGGTAGGCGCCGGACGTACGGAGGTGGCCCAGGCCCTCTTCGGGTTAACTGTGCCCGAGGAAGGCGAAATTATCTTGGAGGGCGTTAAAGTCAACATACGTTCTCCGGAAGAGGCGATGGGCCTGGGCATTGCTTATATACCCGAGGGCAGGCAGCGTGAGGGTTTGGTCTTGCGGCAGCCGGTAGCCCAGAATATATCCGTGACCATGCTCCGGAAACTCCGGAGCAAGTTGGGCCTCCTGGACGCCGAAAGCGAAAGGCGTTTGGTGGAAGAATACATGGAAGCCCTCGATATAAGGCCGCGCTTGCCCCAGATGTTGGCCATGCAGCTTTCGGGGGGCAACCAGCAGAAGGTGGTGCTGGCCAAATGGCTGGCCACCCGTCCCAAAATACTCATTATCGACGAACCCACCAACGGTATAGACGTGGGGGCCAAGGCCGAGATCCACAAACTGCTCAGGAGGCTGGCCGAAGAGGGCATGGGTATCATCATGATTTCCTCTGAACTGCCGGAGATTCTGGCAGTTAGCGACCGGATCCTGGTAATGCGACGGGGGCGCCTGGTGGGCGAGTTTACGTCCGAGGAAGCCACCCAGGAAAAGATCATGAACAGGGCCTTCATGGGGGCCCCGGCAGGGCTACGGCCTAAAAGGGGTTTGCAAGGAGATAGGGGATGAAGGATGAGACAATTAAGCAAATCTAAGGAGCTATGGATATTTATAATATTAATCGTTTTGTCGGCATTAATTAGTGCGCGAAGCAGCGTGTTCTTGCGGCCCGATAACCTCATCGATTTACTGAAGAACAATGCCGTGCTGGGGATTATGGCCCTGGGCATGACCCTGATCATTATTACCGGGGGCATAGACGTATCCGTGGGGGCCGTAGTGGCCGTCTTGACGGTGATCATCGGAAAATTCATGGTAACCCTGGGCGGAAATCTCTTCCTGGTTTTCTTAGTCGCCGTGGGCAGCGGCGTCCTCCTCGGGTTGTTCAACGGTGCCCTTATCGCCTTTGCCAACATACCTCCCATTGTGGTCACCTTGGGCTCCATGAGCATCATAAACGGTTTGATGCTTTACTACACCAACGGCGCCTGGATCAGCAATATCCCCTCGTGGTTCATTGATTTCGGGCAAATTACCCTCTTTAAATTTACCGACACCGCCGGTAATACGGTGGGCGTGCCCATCCAGATATTCATTTTCCTGGCCATGGTCCTTTTGACGTGGGCATTGCTGAAGTATACCCTCGTCGGCCGGGCGGTGTATGCCATAGGAGGAAATCTCGTGTCGGCCAGGCGTGTCGGTATAAATATAGCCCGTACGCTAATTTTCGTCTACGCCTACATGGGCTTCCTCGCAGGGGTTGCGGCCGTCACCCACACGTCCATTATGCGCCAGGTAGATCCCAACGCCTTCTTGGGGTTTGAGCTTCAGGTAATTGCGGCGGTGGTTTTGGGCGGGGCGAGCCTTACGGG
Organism: Peptococcaceae bacterium; assembly: GCA_003509545.1. GTDB lineage: Bacteria > Bacillota > DSM-521 > Neomoorellales > Neomoorellaceae > UBA12545. The sequence goes on along the minus strand of DOLC01000036.1, from coordinate 30,836 downwards.
CGGAACAGGTTCCATAATCGGTACGGTCTTCGGCGTGTTGTTTATGGCCGTCCTGAACAACGGGCTTATCCTGACCCATATCCCTACGTTCTGGCAGAAGATCATCGTCGGTTTGATTATAATTCTGGCCGTAAGCTTCGATGTGCTTCAAAGGAAGCGCATGGAGAAGAGCTTGCCTAAAATAGATGTTGAGAATTAAAGAGGGTGGAAACCTTGTCCAGGACCAGCAAAGAAAGGGTACTGTTATACGTCTTCGTGGGCCTTTTCGCCCTGATGTCGCTGATCTCTCCTAACAAGTTCTTAAGTCCCGGGAACCTCCAATCCATGGCCACCCAGCTTCCGGAACTGGGCCTTATATCCCTGGGGATGATGGTTGTCATCCTTACCGGGGGCATCGATCTGTCGATAACCTACACGGCGGCCCTATCCGGTATCGTAGGTGCCCTCGTATTGTCGGCCGGCTATACCGGCGGGGCAGGGGAGGCAGCCGCAGGCCTGTTGATTATGAAGGCCCTCCTGGCCATCCTGGTTACCGCCGGGCTCTGCGGCTCGTTAAACGGGTTTCTTGTATCATACGTGGGCGTGTCGCCGATCCTGGTGACCCTGGGGACCATGACCCTGTTCGAGGGTATCAGCCTGTGGCTGACGAAGGGCGGCGCCGTGTCGGGGTTCCCCGAAGAATTCCAGTGGATCGGTAACGGCTATGTGGGGTTTGTCCCGGTTCCTATTTTGATATTTGCCGTCTTTGCCGTAATTACTGCCATCTTATTAGAACGTACGCCATGGGGCCGGAGCGTTTATATGTTCGGCTGCAACCCGGTGGCCACCTACTTTTCGGGGATCAATACAAAAAAAACGGTCATGTGGGTTTACCTCTATGCGGCCCTGCTGGCGGCCGCGGCGGCTATTATTATGATTTCCCGCTATAACTCGGCCAAAGTGGACTATGGCTCCTCCTATTTGCTGCAGAGCGTGGCCATTGTGGTCCTGGGGGGTACGGATATCGCCGGGGGTTACGGCAAGGTAGTCGGAACGGTAATAGCCGTAGGCATCATACAGGTACTTTCCAGCGGTCTCAACCTCATCGGAATTAACCGCTTCATAGTGGACGTTACCATGGGCGCCCTGCTGATAGGGGTGTTGTTATTGAATTACTTCATCGGCAAGGGTAGCCTGGGGAAGGGGGTAAAAAAGGACGCCCAAAAGGCGAACACCGCTTTGTAAAGGAGCGGGAACCTTTAACGCCTGGAAGGAGGTGATGTCGCGAGGAAGATAGCCGGTGAAAAGGAAGCTATGCACAGATTTTCTGTAACATTTGCCAGCCTAAAAGAAGGAGGTTGCAGTTAGGCATGAAGAGAATTCTCACGGTTTTAGTGTCCGCCCTGTTGATGGTTTCTTTGCTGGCCGGTTGCGGCAGCGGAGGTTCCGGGGGACAAAGCCAGCAGCAGGGGAACGAGCAGGGGGCCGGGCAGGCGGACGGGAAATACAGGATAGTGGTTATGCCCAAGCTGGTAGGCATCCCATATTTTAACGCCTCCGAAGAAGGAGCTAAGAGGGCGGGACATGATCTGGGAGTGGAAGTGATCTACACCGGTCCTACCAAGGCGGATGCCGCCGAACAAGTCAAGATGATTGAGGATTTGATCAACCAAGGCGTGGACGCCATTGCCGTTGCTCCCAACGATCCGGCGGCCTTAACCCCGGTTTTAAAGAAGGCCAAAGAAAAGGGAATTTTGGTGGTGGACTGGGACACGCCGGCGGATCAATCGGTGGTCGATCTCTCCATCCACCAGATCGATGATAAGGAATTCGGCGAGCATATTTGGGATCTCCTGGTTGAAAGCATGGGCACCGATGAGGCCGAGTACGCCATCATAACGGGCGGCCTTTCGGCAGCCAATCTGAATACTTGGATTAACTACGGCCTGGAGTATGCCAAGACCAGGTACCCCAATCTGAAGCTGGTCACCGACAAGATTCCCTCTGACGAGAAACAACAGGTCGCTTACCAGAGGGCCCTGGACCTAATCAAGGCGTATCCCAACCTGAAGGGGATAATCGGCATCAGCACCCCGGCCCCCATCGGCGCCGCCCAGGCCGTCCAGGAGAAGGGCTTGCAGGATAAGATAAGCGTCGTGGGAACCGCCCTGCCCAACGATTCCAAGGCCTACTTAATGGACGGCTCCCTGGATGTGGCCACCCTGTGGGATCCCGCCAAGCTGGGCTACCTGACGGTGGCCTTGATCAAAGATATGCTGGACGGCAAGAAACCTACCGACGGCCAGGAAGTGCCCAACGTAGGAAAGATTACAGTTAAGCCCGATGGGAAGACGGTTATCATGGGGCCGCCCACCGATTTCACCAAGGATAATGTGGATCAATTTAACTTCTAACCTGGTCGGGGAGGGGGCGGGGCCGCCCTCCCCTCCCTTTAAATCTTAACCGGCAGGTGAGGAAAGATGCCTATCCGCTTTTCCGCCGGCGTATGGGCCTTCGACGGTTGCGGCGACCGCTTTATGCTGAAGGGCTACCGTGAAGGCAAGCCCGTAGCAGAGCGGATCAAAGAGGCGGCGGGTATTCCCGGATTGAGCGGGGTGGAGCTTAACTATCCGGCGGACGTGACGGATGCCAACCTGGCTGAAATTGAGGAGGCTCTGCAGGAGAACGGCCTCCAGGCCTCCATGATAGGCGTGGATCACACCGGCCAGCGCAAGTGGCAGTACGGCAGCCTCGCGTCGCCCGATGAAAGGGTTCGCCGGGAGGCCGTGGACCTGGCCCGGCGGGCCATGGATATCGCCGCCAGGCTCGGGGCGGGTCAAATAAACATCTGGCTGGGTCAGGACGGCTTTGATTACTGCTTCCAGGTGGATTACCAGAAGGCCTGGAGGTGGCTGGTAGAAAGCCTGGCGGAGATAGCGGGCTACCGGGGAGATGTGCGGGTGTGTGTGGAGTACAAACCCAAGGAACCCCGGACCCACTCCTATATCAACAGCGCGGCTAAAGCCCTTTTGCTGGTCCAAGAGGTGGGAATGGACAACATCGGGGTCACCATAGATGTGGGCCATTCCCTCAATGCCGGGGAAAACGTGGCCGAGGCCCTGTGTCTGCTGGAGTCTCACGGTAAGATGTTCCACTTCCATTTCAACGATAACTACCGCAGCTGGGACGACGACCTTTTGGTCGGCTCGGTTCACCTGATGGAATACATTGAGCTCGTCTACTGGCTCCAGAGGGTGGGCTACGACGGCTGGTATTCCCTGGACGTTTTCCCCTACCGCGAGGACCCTGCAAAGGTTTGCCGGGAAAGCATCGCTGCTTTGCAAGGTATTATAGCCCTGGTAAACCGGATGGGGATTTCCCGGCTCGATGATTTGATAAGTAAAGGCGACGCCATAGATACCCTGGCCTATATACGGCAGCATATTCTACCCGCTTAGTGAGGGTGCGGAACGAAAAGGGGAGTCCTTATTGTGGCTTCGGAGTACCAAGTCAGGCAGGATATTTGTGAAATAGGCCGTCGTATGTACGCCAAAGGGTACGTGGCCTCTAACGACGGCAACATCAGCGTGCGCGTAGGAGAGAATGAAATTTTGACCACCCCTACAGGGGTCAGCAAAGGCTTTATGACGCCCGACATGATCGTCAAGGTAGATCTCGAGGGGCGAAAGATCGCCGGCAGCCTCAAACCCTCTTCCGAGATCAAGATGCACCTGGAGGTATACCGGCACCGCCCCGATGTGCGGGCGGTAGTGCACGCCCATCCCCCCGTGGCCACGGCCTTTGCGGTGGCCGGTATTCCCCTGGACAAGCCGGTCCTTCCGGAAATAATCATCAGCTTGGGGGCGATCCCCATCGCCCGGTACGGCACGCCCTCGACGGAAGAATTACCCCTGGCTATTAGGGAGTATCTGGATAATTACGACGCCGTCCTGCTGGAAAACCACGGCGCCCTTACCATGGGTACCGATGTGTATAACGCTTTTTACAAGATGGAATCCATCGAACACTTTGCCAAGATAAGCCTGGCTGCTCGGCTTCTGGGAGGGGAGCGCGTACTCCCGTGCGAAGAGGTGGAGAAGCTCCTCCAGGTAAGGGAAAAGCTCGGGGTCGGCGGGCGCCATCCCGGCTGTACGGGTTGCGGTGCCTGTAGCTTGTCTGCCGCGGGTCAAGACCGGCCCGGGGAGGTAAAGGATTCCGAACTCCGGGAGATTATCGCCGCCGTGACCCGGCGGGTTTTGGCTTCCCTGGGGCAGGGACAAAAGTAGAGAAAGGGTAAGGTAGTCGGTGGAGATGAAGCATTGTGCCCTGGGCATTATAGAGGTTCGTGGGCTGGTGGCGGCCGTAGCCGCGGCCGATACCGCTGCCAAGACGGCCGGGGTTACTATCCTGGGCTATGAACCCACCAAGGGCAGCGGGCTGGTGGTGTTAAAAATCTGCGGCGAGGTCAGTGCCGTGGCGGCAGCCCTGGAAGCCGCCAGGGAGCAGGCCTCTAAGGTCAGTACTGTTTTTGCGATCCGAATAATCGCCAGGCCCCACGACAGCTTAGGCAGGTATTGCGGCCTTCAAGGGTAGGGAAACCAAAGCATCTTTTGAGGAGGCAATCGAACTATGAGCGCTTTAGGTCTTATCGAAACGAAGGGATTGGTGGCGGCCATAGAGGCGGCGGATGCCATGCTTAAGGCTGCCAGTGTGGAGTTGCTGGGCATGGAAAAGATAGGTTCCGGCCTGGTCACCGTTATGGTGTCCGGCGAGGTAGGCGCCGTGAAAGCGGCCACCGAGGCGGGCGGGGCCGCCGCGGCTCGGCTGGGAGAAGTCTTCGCCGTCCACGTCATCCCGCGGCCCCACAGCGATGTAGCCCGCATCCTTCCAGGAGGGCAATCCCCTTCCGCCAAGGGGGTAGATTAGGGTGGGAGGCGCAGCTTTAGGTCTTATCGAAACGAAGGGATTGGTGGCGGCCATAGAGGCGGCGGATGCTATGTTAAAGGCCGCCGGTGTGGAGTTGCTGGGCATGGAAAAGATAGGTTCCGGCCTGGTCACGGTGATGATCGGCGGTGACGTGGGCGCCGTGAAAGCGGCCACCGAGGCCGGGGCTGCGGCGGCCAGCAAGCTCGGAGAGGTGGTAGCCGTACATGTAATCCCGCGCCCCCACAGCGATCTGCAAAAGATCCTGCCGGTTTAGAGCGGTGAAGGGAAATGGTAGACGAAAAAACCATAGCCACCATTGTTGCGGAAGTGTTGAGAAACCTTGAGCAACAATCGTGCGACCGATCCGCCGGAGGGAGGGGGACGGCAGGGAGTTGTTCCCCGGAGGCCGGCTTTACCGGAACGCCGGGCCTTCCCCCAAGGGGGGATAATGGGGTGTACCGGGATCTCAGGGCGGCCATCCTGGCGGCCAAGGAAGCCCAGCGGGAACTGGCCAAGCTGGGCCTCAAGGCCAGGGGGGAGATCGTCGAGGCCATCCGCCGCGCGGCCATCGATAATGTGGCCGCCATAGCCCAGCTGGCCCATGAAGAGACGGGTTACGGCCGCGTCGAAGACAAGATCCGCAAGAAGCTCTACGCCGCCCGCCTGACACCGGGGATAGAAGATATAAAGACCAAAGCCATCAGCGGCGACGACGGCCTTATCCTTATTGAAAGGGCCCCCTTCGGCCTCATCGCCTCCATCGAGCCGGCCACCCATCCCGGCTCCTGCGTCATCAACCATGCCATAAGCATGGTCGCCGCCGGGAACGGCATTGTTTTCCTGCCCCATCCCAAGGGCATAAGGACCACCCAGTACCTGGTGCGCCTCTTCAATACGGCCATCCAGGAGGCAGGCGGGCCGAAGGATTTGCTGGTCGTGGGCGACAGCGTAAGCCTGGAGAACCTGGACTTAGTCTTGAGCCACCCCGACGTGGACCTGGTCGTGGCCACCGGCGGGCCGGAGGTGGTGGGACGGGCCTTGAGGAGCGGCAAAAAGGCCATTGCCGCGGGCCCCGGCAATCCTCCGGTGGTCGTGGACGAAACCGTCCGGGATCTGGACTACGCCGCCAAGTGCATCGTGGACGGTGCGGCCTTCGACAACACCGTCTTGTGCATTGCCGAGAAAGTGATCATCGCCGTGGAGGCTGTAGCAGACGAACTCCTCGTCCACCTGCAGAAACACGGTGCCTACCTGGTGGAGGAGGAAGGGCAGAAAGAAAAACTTGTGCGTACCCTCCTGCCCGACGGGAAGCACTTTCATCCCGATCTCATCGGCCGGGACGCGGCGGTCATTTTGGAACGCGCAGGTATTGCCGCCCCGGAAGGCACACGTATTGCCGTCATGGAATGCCCGCCGGAGCACCCCCTGGTGCAGGAGGAACAGCTGTTGCCCGTCCTGCCCTTGGTGCGGGTGCGGGACTTTGACGAGGCCCTGGAACTGGCGGCCCAAGTGGAGCACGGCTTTAAGCATACGGCCATCATCCACAGCCGGGATGTGGGCCGGATTACGGCCTACGCCCGGAGGCTTCGTACCGACATAGTGGTGGCCAATGCATCTTCCGCGGCCGGGCTAAACATCGGCGGTGAGGGCCATTTCAGCCATACCATTGCCAGCCCTACAGGGGAAGGTATCTGCACGCCCCGTACCTATACCCGGGAGCAGAGGACGGTCATTGCCGGGGCGCTGCGTACGGTGGACTAAAGGATGGGCAGGGGAAGCGTAATGGCCGCCTTTAAGGAAATAAGGAATACCGCAGGGGACTTCGTTATCAACAGAATAGCCGCCGCAGGGGTTGTCGGAGCGGGAGGGGGCGGTTTTCCTACGGCCTTTAAATTGAAGACCGGAAGACGGGTCCGGACGGTGATTGTCAACGGGGCCGAATGCGAACCCCTCCTCAAGGTGGACCAGGAACTTATGGCCCGTTACCCTGCCGAACTACTGGCCGCGCTGGCTGCCGTTGTCGAGGCTACCGGCGCCGATCTCGGGGTGGTGGCCCTTAAAGAAAAGTATAAGGAAGCCCGCGCTGCCATGGAGGCGGTAATAGGGAGTTATCCGGGTCTAAAGCTTCATCTCCTTCCGGACGTGTATCCAATGGGCGACGAGCATCTATTAACCTATAACGTCACCGGCCAAACCATCCCGCCCGGAGGGCTGCCGCTGGACGCGGGAGCCGTAGTGATAAACGTCGAGACCCTGTACAATATCCGCCGGGCGCTGGAGGGCCTGCCCGTTACCCACAAGTACGTAAGCGTGACCGGCGCCGTCCGCCGGCCCATCACCGTGAAAGTACCGGTGGGCACACCTGTTGAGGTTCTCCTGGAGCTGGCCGGCGGCCCTTATGCCGAGGGGTATCTCCTTGTGGAGGGCGGGCCGTGTATGGGTAAGGTTACGGGCCCCGACGCTCCGGTGTCCAAAACTACTAAAGGTCTTATCGTACTTCCCCTGGACCACCCCCTGGCTGCGGTTTACCAGAGGGATCTGAACCGCGGGTTAAAGCTGGCCCTCAGCGTGTGCTGCCAGTGCCGCCAGTGCACGGATTTCTGCCCGCGCCACCTTTTGGGACACCCCTTAGAGCCCCACCGGATCATGCGCGCCGTTACCTACGGTTTGGCCGATGTAGCCCTGCCCCAGGCCCTGCTCTGCAGTGAGTGCGGCCTCTGCGATCTTTACGCGTGTCCCTTTAACCTCTCTCCCCGTCAGGTGAACAGGAGGATTAAAGCCGAATTGCGGGAGAAGGGTTTCCGGCCCGGGGGGTGGGCGGGCTCCCAACCCCTGCCCTTGCGGGACGGCCGCCGGGTACCCACCGGACGCCTCGTGGAGCGCCTGGGGTTGAAGGAGTACGCCGCCAGTCCCGTAGCCTTCCAAGGGGGAGAAGTTAACGTTAGCCGCGTGCGGTTGGCGCTGAAGCAGGGAGCCGGCGTCGCCGCCCGTCCCCTGGTGGGCGTAGGAGCAAGGGTAGAGAGGGGCGATCTCGTGGCCCGTACCGACGGCGGCCTGGGGGCGGACTTACACGCCAGCATAGGAGGAGTAGTTAGGTCCGTGGAGGGTGAAATAGTTATTGAGGGAGGTGGCGACTGATGGGAGTCGCCATCGGCCTCATTGAAGTAAAGAGCCTGGCCCGGGGTTTAATGGTGGCTGACGGGTGTCTCAAGGCGGCATCGGTAGAGGTAAAGATACGGACCACCTGTCCCGGGAAATGCCTGATCGTCGTGAGCGGGGAAATAGGAGGCGTAACCAGCGCCCTGGAGCACGGTCTTAAAATAGGCGGTGTAACGGTAATCGATAGTTTGGTCCTGGGCAACCTCCATCCAAACGTCCTTACAGCCCTGGCCGGCGCGGGGTCCGGCCCCGGGAAGGGCGCCCTGGGCGTCCTGGAAACCTTCAGTGTTACGGCGGCCATCCGGGCCGCCGACACGGCGGCCAAGGCGGCCGTAGTGGAGCTGTTGGACATACGTCCCGCCTTCGGTCTGGGAGGTAAAGGGGTGGTAATCCTCAGCGGCAGCGTGGCCGCCGTGCAAGCCGCCGTTGAGGCGGCCGCCCGGCCCTTGAAAGAAGAAGGGGAACTGGTAGAAGCCGTCGTTATTCCCGCCCCCCATCCGGGGATCTGGGAGCAGATGGCATGAAGGCGACCATCCCGTACAAAGGGACGTGTCTAAAGCAGCAGCACCCAAGGAAGTACTTTGACCATACTAGAGCAGGGTGATGGCAAAAATGTCCAATGCAGCCCTTGTCGAGTTGATTACGAGGGAAATCCTGGCCGAGCTTGAAGCCCGGCGGGGCAAAACCTCCGCCCGCACTGCCCCTACCGGAACGGCTAAACGCGTCCCTGTGGCTGTGTCCGCCCGTCACGTTCACCTGTCCCAGAAAGAAATAGACATTCTCTTCGGCCCCGGCTACCAACTTACCAAGAGAAACGACCTTTACCAGCCCGGGGAATTCGCGGCCAATGAGGTGGTCACCCTGGTGGGGCCCAAGCTGCGGCCCTTGACCAACGTCCGGGTCCTGGGACCGGTGCGGGACCGCACCCAGGTGGAGATCTCCCGTACCGATGCCATCTACCTGGGTATTGATGCTCCCGTACGCCGTTCGGGAGATCTGGCCGGCTCGGCGCCCATTACCCTGGTGGGACCTAAGGGCTCGGTCACCCTACCCGAGGGAGCGATTATTGCCAACCGGCATATTCATATGAGCCCGAAGGATGCCGCTAGATGGGGGCTTAAGGATAACGACGAAGTAACGGTGCGCACTGTTAATTCCGAACGGCCCACCATCTTCGGCGGTGTGCAGGTGAGGGTGAGCCCCAAATTCAGGCTGGTGATGCACATCGACACCGACGACGCCAATGCCGCCGGACTCCGGTGTAACGACGAAGTAGAAATAAGGTGAGAAAATGTTCATTGCCGAAGTAACGGGTACAGTGGTGGCCACCAGGAAACACGAAAGCCTGACCGGGACTAAGCTCCTGCTTATCCGGCCCCTGGACGGAAGCCGCCGGGGGCAAACCCTGGTGGCGGTGGACGCCGTGGGTGCAGGTAGGGGTGAATTGGTGCTGGTGGTAACCGGCAGCGTCGCGAGGATAGGACTGGGGATTCCCCATGCCCCGGTGGATATGACCATAGTGGGGATTGTGGATAAAGTTGAGGGGGATATCAAGGGCTTGCCGCGGTGAACCCCTATCCGCAAGGCGACTTGGTTGACCCGTTCTCGCAAGGTGTTGGTTAGAAAGTAAGAGGGGGAAAAGATGCAAGTACTGGCTATAAACTGCGGTGGGTCTTCGGTAAAGTACAAATTATTTTCCATGCCGGAGGAAAGGGTGCTGGTCCAGGGGCATGTTGAGGGAGTCGGGGGCCGGGAGACTATCCTCCACCACCTGGACCGCGCGGGAGGGGCGGAGGAGCAGAGTAAACCCTTACCGCGGGGAGACTACGGCCAGGCCCTGGAGGAGATCCTCAAGTTGTTGCGGTCCTACCGTATAGAGGCCGTGGGTCACCGGGTGGTCCACGGCGGTGCCGGCCTCCGGAAGCCGGCCCGGATCGACGATACCGTTCTGGCCACTCTGAAGGCTTGCTGCCATCTGGCGCCCTTGCATAACCCGGCCAACATTGCCGGCATCGAGGCCGCAGCCCGGCTTCTGCCGGGAGTTCCCCAGGTGGCCGTCTGCGACAATACCTTTCACCTGACGTTGCCTCCCCGGGCCTACCTTTACGGTTTGCCCTACGAATATTACGAACGCTACGGGGTCCGGCGTTACGGCTTTCACGGTATAACCTTCTCCTTCATGGTCCGGCGCGCCGCTTCAATGCTGGGGCGGAGCCTCCATGAGCTAAAAATCGTCTCCCTTATGCTCGGCAGCGGTACCACGGCCAACGCGTGTTTGAACGGCCAATCCGTGGACGTCTCCACCGGGTTTACGCCCACGGAGGGATTGCTCCAGTCTACCCGCTGCGGCGATGTGGATCCCGGGGTCCTCGTTTATCTTCTGCGCCAGGAAGGCCTCGGACCGGAAGCCCTGGAGGAGGTAATCAATAGAAAAGGTGGATGGCTGGGCATTTCGGGCGTCAGCAACGATTACCGGGTGGTGGAGGAAGCCGCCCGCCGGGGACATGAAAGGGCCCGCATGGCCTTGGATGTCTTAGCCTACAGGGCAAAGAAGTATATCGGCGCCTATGCGGCAGCCATGGGCGGTATTGATGTTCTGATTTTTTCCGGCGGTATAGGCGAAAGGAGCAGTACCCTGCGCCGGGAAATATGCAGCGGGCTCGAATTTCTGGGCATTGAGCTGGATGCTGAAGGGAATGAAAGGGGGAGCGGTGACCGCATAATTTCCAGCCTCCGGTCCCGGGTGAAGGTGTTGGTGGTGCATACCGACGAAGAAGTGATGATAGCCCGGGAAACGGTCAAGGTCTTGACCGGTGAAGACCCCGATGCAGCCCGACAAGGAGGTTAACACCCCCTTCACCCTGTTTTTTGGTGCAAGGGGCGTGGCTTAAAAGGGAGGGACTACCCCCGCGCGGCTGTCCGAATTCACGGGGTGGAAAGCGGGACCGGGCCCCAGGCGGAGAGGCGAGCCGGCGGCCGGCAACTAGCGGCGGTACGCAGGATTTGCCGGGAAGTCTGGCTCGAGGGCCGAGGCCGAGGGATAATCGGCCTGCGAGGTGACCTTGGGAAGGAAAAACGGTGCAGCCCCCGTGATCGAAAGCGGGGATACGCGAGGGGTAACACCCATTAAAATGGTAGCCCTCATTAAAACAAAGGAGTTGGACGGGGATGAGATATCTAGCCTTCGACTTGGGAGCCGAAAGCGGCAGGGCCATAGTAGGCGCCCTGAAGGACGGCCGCCTCACCCTGGAAGAAATTTATCGTTTTCCCAATGAACCGGTACGGGTGCCGGACGGCCTTCACTGGGATGTGTTACGCCTCTTTCACGAAATGAAGGAAGGCCTGCGCCGCGCCGCCGCCCGTTACGGAAAAGCCTTGAAAAGTATGGCCGTCGATACGTGGGGAGTTGACTTCGCCCTGTTGGGGGAGAAGGATATCCTCTTGGGCAATCCCTACCACTATCGCGACCGCCGTACGGAAGGGGTAATGGAGGAAGCCTTTAAGGTTGTCCCCAAGGAAGAGATTTTTGCCCAAACGGGAATCCAGTTCTTGCCGTTCAACTCCCTTTACCAACTTTTGGCCTGCCGGCAGCAGCAGCCGGCTCTTCTGGGCCAGGCCCAGACCATGTTGATGATCCCGGACCTCTTTAACTTCTTTTTTACAGGCGTGAAGGCGGGGGAATTCACCAACGCCACCACTACCCAGATGTACAATCCCCGTGCCGGCACCTGGGCCGTCGATTTGCTTACCAGATTGGATTTGCCCGTGCATATCCTCCCTGACGTCCACCCGCCGGCTACGGTCCTCGCCCCCGTTCTGCCCCGAGTGGCCGGGGAAACAGGGGCGGCGGAGATAACGGTTATTGTTCCCGGAAGCCACGATACCGCCAGCGCCGTGGCCGCCGTACCGGCAACAGGGACGGACTACATGTACATCAGCTGCGGCACCTGGTCCTTGGTAGGAACGGAGGTAAAGGAACCGGTAATCGATGAACAAACCTTGCAACTTAACTTCACCAACGAAGGTGGGGTGGGCGGTACCTTCAGACTCCTGAAAAACGTAACCGGACTATGGCTGGTCCAGGAGTGCCGCCGTACTTGGGCGCGCCGGGGGGAAACTTTAAGTTACAGCGACCTTACGGCCATGGCCGTGGAGGCGCAACCCCTTCCGGCAGTGGTGGACCCGGACCACCCGGCCTTCCTTAGTCCGGAGAATATGCCGGAGGCCATCCGGGCTTACTGCCGGGAAACTGGCCAGCCGGTGCCGGAGACCAAGGGAGAGATTGTGAGGTGCGCCCTGGAGAGCCTGGCCCTCAAGTACCGGTGGGTACTGGAAAGGCTGGAAGCCATTGTAGGGAAGCGATTGGCGGTAGTCCACATGGTGGGCGGCGGCACCCAGAACGAGCTCCTGTGCCGCTTTACCGCCAACGCCACAGGCCGCCCGGTGGTGGCCGGCCCGGTGGAGGCTACTGCGGCCGGCAACCTTTTGGTCCAGGCCATGGCTATGGGGGAAATAAACAACCTGGATGAGGGCCGGGAAATAGTGCGCCGATCCTTCTCCTTGAAGACCTACGAACCCGAAAACCAGGGAGCATGGGATGAAAAATATGCAAAGTTTATTGAGTTGGTGAGTTAAATGGGCCAGAACGCTAAGGACGTCAGCAGCTTGGTTGTAGGCCTTGACTTCGGTACCGATTCGGTGCGGGCGCTGGTAGTGGATGCGGCCACGGGAGAGGAACTGGCCGGCGAAGTCGCCTATTACCCGCGGTGGGCGGCGGGTATGTACTGCGATCCGGCGGAAAACCGGTTCCGGCAGCATCCCCTGGACTACATCGAAGGCATGGAAGCCGCGGTGAGGGGGGCTCTGGCCAAACTACCGCCCGGGACGGCCCAGAGGGTGAAGGGCATCGGCGTGGGCACCACGGGTTCCACTCCAGCTCCCGTGGACGCCCACGGGCGGCCCCTGGCCTTAGGGCCGGAATTTAGCGAGAATCCCAACGCCATGTTCATCCTGTGGAAGGACCATACCGCTGTAGAGGAAGCCGGGGAGCTCAATCACGCGGCCCGCCACTGGGGCGGCACCGATTTTACCAAATATGTAGGAGGCGTCTATTCCTCGGAGTGGTTCTGGGCCAAGATCCTCCACGTATTACGCCATGATGGTGCCGTAGGGGCGGCGGCCTTTTCCTGGGTGGAACAGTGCGACTGGATCCCGGCCTTGCTGACGGGGACCGAATCTCCCCTGAGGATTAAGAGGAGCCGCTGCGCGGCCGGTCACAAGGCCATGTGGCATGAGGATTGGGGAGGGCTACCCCCTGAGGAATTTCTGGTCCATATCGACCCCCTCCTCCGGGGCATAAGGGGCCGCCTATACACGGACACCTACACTGCCGCAGAGCCGGCGGGGAGGCTCACCCCGGCCTGGGCGGAGCGCCTGGGCCTGCCGCCGGGCATTCCGGTAGCCGTCGGGGCCATAGACGCCCATGTGGGCGCCGTCGGAGGCGGAATTACCCCCGGTGTATTGGTGAAAATAATGGGCACCTCTACCTGTGATATCATGGTGGTGCCCAGGGAAAACTTGGGCGGCAAATTAATCGGCGGCATTTGCGGCCAGGTAGACGGTTCGGTCATCCCGGGCCTAATAGGATTGGAGGCGGGCCAGTCGGCCTACGGCGACGTCTATGCGTGGTACAGGGACCTCCTTTCGTGGCCCCTGAGGGTCCTGCTTCCGGAGAGTTCCCTGGTGGACAGGGAAACCGGGGAAGAGCTGCACAGGCAACTGGTAGATGAGCTCCTGCGGCGCCTCTCCCTAGAAGCGGCCGGGATTCCCGCTGGGTCCACGGGACTGCTGGCCCTGGACTGGCTCAACGGGCGTCGGACGCCCTACGCAGACCAGACTCTCAAGGGAGCAATTGTAGGGCTGAGCCTGGGGAGCACCGCACCCAAGATCTTCCGGGCCCTGGTGGAGGCTACGGCCTTCGGCTCCCGGGCCATCAACGACCATCTTATGAAAGAAGGACTGGAGATCAAAGAGGTCATCGCCTTGGGCGGTATCGCCCGGAAAAACGACTTTGTCATGCAGGTTCTGGCCGACGTCCTGGATATGCCCATCAAAGTGGCGGTTGCGGACCAGGCCTGTGCCCTGGGGGCCGCCATGTTCGGCGCCGTGGCCGCCGGGCTGTACCCCACCGTGGAAGAAGCCCAGGCCAAGATGGGCCGGGGCTTCAGTAAGACGTACACTCCGGATCCGGGTAATGCCGCCGCGTACCGCCGGCTGTATCAAGGCTACTTGAATCTCGGCAGGATGCTGGAGGCTGCGCGGTCGGTCCAGGGCGAAGGCGTGCTCCTCTGAGTTATTCCCGTCTTCTAGCCTGGCCCGCTCGGGTTCCCCTCGCTTCAGAGACCCTCGCCGGCCAAACTTGCACTTGTCTCAAGGCTCCTGCGGCCTTGCCGGCAAATTCGACCCACGGCTCAGTTGCCGGCCGCAGACTTCTTTAGGCCTCGGGCCTGGCGCCGGAGACCTGGCTACCGCACCGGCACCGGGCCCGTTCCATCCTGATCACTTCTACCCATTCCGACACCCTTGTTGCCCCCTCTCTGAATCTTTCTAAAAAGCAGCGCCTGTCACCCGGCGCCGTTCTACTCCAAAGCCCTTTAGCAAGGCTTCCCTCGGTGAACAGAACCTTTTGCTGGAATATGCTCCCCTTAAATCTTCCTGCGGTCTCCACGCTGCTCTTAGTATAAAACCATAAAGAACATAAGTCCATAAGAATTTCCCAGGACATTGGTCTAGAAGCCCTTTACCCTAAGCTCTAATGGGAAGGCTGCGGGCAGGAATTCAGACGGGTGATGGCGAAATCCTTAAACAGGGCCGGCGGCTAAGGTTTGTAATAGAAATTGAAATCTTAATGCACCTACGGGCCCTCAAGAAGACTCGGGGAGAAGTTTCCCTTTACGATCCCATCGGAGTGGATAAAGAAGGAAACGAAATTTCCCTCATCGATGTCTTGGGCACCGACGAAGACGTCGCGGAGGTGGTGGAGAGCCACCAGGAGAGGCAACTGGTACTGGAAAAGATCAAGCGCCTGAGCAAGAGGGAAAAGAAGGTACTGGAGATGCGCTACGGGCTGGTGCACGGCCTCCGCAAGACCCAGCGGGACATAGCCCGCAAGATGGGGATTTCCCGTTCCTACGTCTCCCGCATCGAGAAGCTTGCCCTCGTACATACAATTATTCCGGTTCACGTGTAAAAAGGATTAAAATGCAGGGAAAAAGTTAAGGCATACTTGCGAGATTGGACTAATCTCTGTTATGCTAAAGGCAAAAATCTTTCACCTAAAAAATACGAGCCGGCCGGCAGCAGGAGGGCGGGGAAAAGACAAGGGTATCGGCCATGGACTGACAAATAAGCAACTTAGGGGGGATAAGCGGGTGCTCAGCACGTGGAGGAGCGGCAGTAACGCCTACAAAACGTCCCTTCCGCCGCTAGGAGGAAGGCCTTTAAGGGCCTTCATCGGGTGGGGAGGTATTATCTTAAAGGACGCCGGAGTAGACCTCCTGGCCGCCCTTAAAGAGTATTACCGGGCGGTACAGAGGGAGTCGTGCGGAAGGTGTGTTCCCTGCCGGGTGGGCACCAAGCTCATATTACAAATCCTGGAGAAACTTTCGGAGGGGGACCAATCCGCCTTACGCCGGCAATTGAAAAGTATAGCCCTTCTGGTGCAACAGGGTTCTAAATGTGAACTTGGCCAGTCGGCGGCGAAGCCGGCCCTCGATTTTCTAGATAATTTCGACCGCCTGGCTTCCTCGGCCCCGGGCGAGGGAGGGCCGGCGGAATATAAGGCCGTGGTTGCCGCTCCGTGTATGCAAAGGTGTCCGGCCCATCTGGACATTCCCCGTTACATGGAGTGCACCCAAGAGGTCCGGTTCCGGGAAGGACTGGACGTCATACGGGAGAGCACGGCCCTGGCAGGCGTGCTGGGCAGGGTCTGCGTGCATCCCTGCGAAGACCACTGCCGCCGGGGTTTGGTGGACGAGCCCCTGGCCATAAGGGGGATCAAGAGATTCCTCGCCGACTACGAGCTCGGCCGCGGCCGAAGACCCCGCCTGGACGGCGCGAGGATGAACGGGCGTCCGCCGGTGGCGGTGATCGGCGCCGGACCTGCCGGATTGAGCTGTGCCTATCAACTCGCCCGCCGGGGCTACAAGGTGACCGTTTACGAAGCTTTGCCGGTGGCCGGGGGGATGCTGGCCGTGGGGATCCCGCCCTACCGGCTGCCGCGGGACATCCTCCAGGGTGAGATCGAAGCTATTAAGGAGCTGGGCGTGGACATCCAGTACAATACCCGTGTGGGCCGAGAAATAAGCTTTAAGGAGCTACTTCAAAGTTACAGGGCGGTATTCATAGCCACCGGCCTCCATGAAAGCGCCCGCATGGGAGTGGAAGGCGAGACGGCCGGCTACGAGGGTTTCGTCCCGGGGGTAAAATACCTGCGGAACCTCAACTTAGGCCTGCCGGTACCCCGGGGCAAAAGTATAGCCGTAGTGGGGGGCGGAAATGTGGCTATGGACTGCGCCCGCTCTTCCGTGCGGCTGGGGTTTGAAGAAGTATATCTCCTGTACCGCCGCTCCCGGGCCGAGATGCCGGCGAACGAGTGCGAGGTGAGGGACGCCGAGGCGGAAGGGGTAAAGTTTTACTTTCAGGTCAATCCCGTAAGGATAGTGGCAGAGGACGGCAAAGTTAAGGGAGTGGAGTGTGTCAGGATGGAGCTCGGCGAACCCGACGCCAGCGGGAGGAGGCGGCCGGTTCCCGTGCCCGGCTCGGAATTTTTCCTTTCCTGCGAGGTCCTGGTGCCGGCCATCGGGCAGGTGGCCGACCTTTCCTTCCTCGACGGCATGGAAGGCCTTGAGGTGACCAAAGGGGGAACCCTGGCCGTGGACCCCGTAACCTTGGCCACCAAAGTGCCGGGGGTCTTCGCCGGGGGCGATATAGTCCTGGGACCGAGGACGGTGGTGGAAGCCGTGGCCCAGGGGAACAGGGCGGCCCTCTCCATCGACCAGTACCTTACTTCCGGGAAGGTCAAGGCAGGGCCCCAGGACCTGGTGGATGCCTGGCTGAAGGAATTCGGCGTGTTCGATGCCGTCGAAGAAGTGGGCCTGCCCTCCGGCTGGCCGCGTAAAGAAGAAAAGGCGGCGCCAGTGGAGGAGCGCCTTCAGGACTTCAGGGAAGTGGAACTGGGGTTCGATTTCGACGACGGAGTGGCCGAAACGGCTAGGTGTCTGAGGTGTTATCGGGTCGGACTTATGGTTTTTTGAGGGGAGGGCAATCAATGGTAACGCTGACCATAGACGGCCGGCAAGTTGCAGTACCTGAGGGCACCACCATATTGGAGGCAGCCCGAAGGCTGGACATCCGCATACCCACCCTTTGCTATCATCCCTTACTCAGGCCCCTGGGCTACTGCCGGCTCTGCCTGGTGGCCGTGGAAGGCGCGGGCAAGCCGGTCACCGCCTGCAACACACCGGTGGCGGAGGGAATGGTGGTTCACACCAGCACGCCGGAAATAGAGGAATGGCGCAAAGGCATAATTGAGATGCTTCTAAGCCAGCACCCCGCGGATTGTCTCACCTGCGAGAAGGCCGGCGACTGCGACCTGCAGGACTGTGCGTACCAAGCCGGCGTTAAAGGCCCTGCCTGGAAGGCCGAGGTGGCTTCTCTGCCGGTCCTGCGGGATAATCCCTTCATAGTGCGAGATTATAACAAGTGCATTGTGTGCGGCCGGTGCGTACGGGTATGCCTGGAGGTACAGGGTAATGCCGCCCTGGAACTGGTCGGCAGGGGAATAGAGACCAAGGCGGGGACGGTTGATCCTGCGGGGCTAAAGGAAGCGGGTTGCGTCTTTTGCGGCAACTGCCTCCAGGTATGCCCGGTAGGAGCCCTTACGGAAAGGGCCGGGGAAGGCCGCGGCCGGGAATGGGAACTCAAGAAGGTGCGCAGTATTTGCTCCTATTGCGGCGTAGGTTGCAACCTTACCCTTTACGTGAAGGACGGAAAAGTAGTTAAAGTAAAAGGATATGAGAACCCCGAGGTGAACAACGGCTGGCTCTGCGTCAAGGGGCGTTTCGGGTTTGACTACATCCACAGCCCCGACAGGCTGACCAAGCCCCTGATAAGGGAAGGAGCCAGGGGCAGCGGTAACTTCCGGGAGGCCACCTGGGAGGAAGCTTTAGACCTAGTGGCCCGGGAACTAAGGGAGATAAAGGAATCCCACGGCCCGGATGTGCTGGGGTTCTTGTGTTCGGCCAAATGTACCAATGAAGAAAATTACCTTTTACAGAAGTTGGCCCGGGGGGTGATGGGCACCAATAACGTGGATCACTGTGCCCGCCTCTGACACTCCTCCACGGTTGCCGGTCTGGCAACCACCTTCGGCAGCGGCGCCATGACCAATTCCATCGCCGATATAGCCAAAGCGGACTGCCTTCTAGTCATCGGCAGCAACACTACCGAAAACCACCCCGTTATCGCCCTTAAAGTGAAGGAAGCAGTGCGGCGAGGAGCAAAGCTCATAGTAGCGGACCCCCGTCATATTGAACTGGTGGACTGGGCCTATTTGTGGCTGCGGCAAAAGCCGGGCACGGACCTGGCCCTTATCAACGGCCTGTTGCACGTAATCGTAAAGGAAGAACTCTACGATAAGGAATTCATCGCTCAGAGGACCGAAGGGTTCGAAGAAGTGAAGCTGGCGGTGGAGGACTATACCCCCGAGAAGGTAGCCGAGGTCACCGGTGTGCCGGCCGAGGATATAGTGAAGGCGGCCAGGATTTACGCCGCGGGCCCCAGGTCCAGCATCCTCTACGCTATGGGGATAACCCAGCATATCACGGGTACGGCCAACGTAATAGCCCTGGCCAACCTGGCCATGGCCTGCGGCCATATAGGCAAAGAGGGGAGCGGAGTGAATCCCCTAAGGGGCCAAAATAACGTCCAGGGCGCCTGCGATATGGGGGGACTGCCCAACGTCCTCCCCGGTTACCAGCCGGTAACCGACGCCGGGGTGCGCCGGAAATTTGCCCGGGCTTGGGGCGTACCCGAGCTGCCCAAGGACGCCGGTCTCACCCTTATGGAGATGATGCGGGCAGCAGAAGAAGGCAGGCTGAAGGGCATGTATATTATGGGCGAAAACCCCGTCCTCACGGACCCCGACGCCTCCCATGTGGAAAAGGCCCTTCAAGGCCTCGACTTCCTGGTGGTGCAGGATATTTTCCTTACCGAAACGGCCAGGCTGGCCGATGTGGTACTCCCCGGCGCGTCCTTTGCGGAAAAGGAAGGCACCTTTACCAACACCGAGCGCCGGGTGCAGCTGGTGCACAAGGCCGTCGAACCGCCGGGAGAAGCCCGGCCGGACTGGCAAATATTGCGGGAGCTTATGGAAAGGTTGGGTTGCCCGTCGCCCTATTCTTCGCCGGAGGACATCATGGCGGAGATAAGCAGGGTCACCCCCAGCTACGCCGGAATAACCTACGGGCGCCTGGAGGAGAAGGGCCTGCAGTGGCCCGTACCCGCAGCCGACCACCCGGGTACGCCTATACTGCACCGGGAAAAATTTACCCGGGGCCGGGGCTTGTTCCAAGCCGTCCACTACCTGCCCCCAGCGGAAGAGCCGGATGAAGAGTACCCCTTCCTGTTTACCACGGGGCGGCTGCTCTACCATTACCATACCGTCCTCTCCCGTAAGGCCAGGGGGCTGGAAGAAATTTGCTCGGAGCCGGTGGTGGAGATCAACCCCCAAGACGCCGAAGGGCTGGGCATACAGGACGGGCAGACGGTGGAGATCGTATCCCGGCGGGGCAAAGTGCGGGTGAAAGCCTGGATTACCACCCGGGTCCCCCGGAAGGTAGTTTTTATGAGCTTCCACTTCTGGGAAGCCGCGGCCAACCTCCTCACCGTCCCGGCCCTGGATCCGGTGGCCAAGATCCCGGAATACAAGGTCTGTGCCGTGAAGCTGGAAAAAGTAACCGCATAGAGGTTGCCGGGACGTCGGCGGCGGGGAACCGGCCCCGCAGGGCCCTCGGAAAAGGGGGTGTAGCCGGCGGCCTCGTAAGGGAACGAGGGTATTTCGGTGTTTTGTGGACCACAACAGGAGGGGGCTCCTTTACCCGTAGGCCCCCTCTTTTGTTTTGGTTCCGGCGGGTCGGCGCGGGTAGACAGGCCGGGCGGACAGGCCCGGCCTCATATCTTTTTAATAGGGCCGCAAGGGTGGCCTTTAACCTGAGGGAAGGGAGGGCGAGGGAACGTGCCCCGCCGAGGCAGACCGCCCCTTACGGTGGTACTGATCCCTTTGGGAGACGATGCCGACCGGCATGCGGCCCTGGCCCGGGTTTGGGAGAGGGTGCGGGCCTCGGCGGTGGGATTGCTCCCGGAGAAAGGCGAGGCGGGAAACGACGGGGAGGGGTTGGCGGATGCCAAGAGCCATCGTCTACGCCCGGGTGAGCACCCAGGACCAGGCCCTGGGGTTCTCCCTGGCCTCCCAGAAGGAGCTGGGCGAGAAAAAGGCCCGGGAGTTGGGGGCCACGGAAATAGAAATAGTGGAGGACGCCTACACGGGGACGGACCTCGACCGTCCGGCCCTGAACTATCTCCGCCGGCAGGTGGTTGAGGGACGGGTGCACCTGGTGGTGGTCTACGACCCTGACCGCCTTTCCCGGGACTTGGCGGACTTACTCCTCCTTTGCCGGGAGTTCGAGGCGGCGGGCGTCCGGCTGGAATTCGTTAACTTTGACTGGCAAAGGACACCCCAGGGTATCCTCTTCCTCCAGCTGCGCGGAGCCTTCGCCCAGTTTGAGCATGCCTTGATTAAAGAACGCACCCAGCGGGGCAAAACCAAGAAGGCGGCAGGGGGCAAGATCCGGTGCTATGCCAAGCCCTTCGGGTACGACTGGGATGCCGACAACGACACTCTGGTGATCAATCCCCGGGAGGCGGGAATTGTTAAACAGATGTTCGCTTGGGTTACCGATCCCGTGATGCCCCTTACTCCCCGGCAAATTACCCAGAGGCTGGCCCTCCTTTACCCTCCGGGTCCCAGGGGTAAGGGATGGATCTACAGTACGGTTCTCCGGATCCTCAAAAATCCCGTGTACACGGGACGGTTGATCCGGAAGGATGAGCGGCCCGAGTGGAAGCCGGTGCTGGTGCCGGCCATAATCTCGCCGGATACCTTTGCCCGGGCCCAGGAGGCCCTGGCCAAGGGCAGGCGTTTCAATCCCAAGGCCACCCGCAGGCAATTCCTTCTGCAGCGGCTGCTGGTCTGCGGGGAGTGCGGACGCACCTTGACGGTTTATACCCACCGGGCCTCCGGAAAAGGAGAGTACAGCTACTATACTTGTCCGCGTCGCTACCCCCGTAGGGCCGGCGTCCGGGGAGAGGGGGGATGTTCCCTCCCGGCGTGGAACGCCAGCGAGCTGGACGGGGCCGTGTGGCAGGCTGTAGCCTCCCTTCTGGCCGATCCCGACCTCATCCAGCCGTACCTCGCCTCCCGGCCCGGCACCGCAAGGCAAACGGCCCGGCGGCTGGACGAAGTGCGCAAGGGACTGCAAAAGGCCGAGGGAGCCCTACAACGCATAGACCGGGCCTATTTAATCCTGGGAACCCTCGGAGAGGAAGAATACCGCCGCTACCGCCGGGAAGCCGAGAGGATTAAGCGGGAAGCTGAGGAGGAACTCGCCCGTCTGAAAAGGGTCACCCAGGAGGAAACCGGCTCCTTTTGCGGCGGGGCCGGAGACTTGCGCCAACAAGCCGAAGCATTGTCCGCCTCTATAGCCACCTTGGACCTCGCCACCAAGCAGGCCGTGGTCCGGGAGTTGATCCGGCAGATAAAAGTCTACGCCGACGGCCGGGTGGAAGTGGAAGGCTATTTTCCGGCTCACCTTAAGTCTTCCTCTGTATGTTATGGGGCGAACATCGAGAAGAAGGCTATTCAAAAACTTCTTAAGGAGTTTCAGGCGGAAAAATCCTAAAACCTTCCGCCAGCAAGGGGAAAAGGCGGGGCCTCAAAGGGGCACCGGTTAAGGAGCCGCGGGTCGGGGGCGGTTTCAAGGTACGGGTTGATGTGATATAATAACTCGTGAGTCAATGACGGCCGAGGTGTATGAATGCTCGAGTATTTGCGTCCCGACCTGTACGTAAGGTCGTTGCTACGGATACCTTTAGAGGAGCTGTCCCGTCGTGGAATACGGGGACTGATTATCGATCTGGATAACACGGTTACCGAGTGGAACAGGCTGGCCCTGGACCTGGAGGTGCAGGAATGGTTCTGCCGTTTGAGCAGTTATAATTTAAAGGCCTGCCTGCTTTCCAATAATCGACGGAAAAGAGTCCATATCATAGGCCAATGCCTGGGCATTCCCGCCCTCTCCAAAGCCGGTAAGCCGCGGGCGGCGGCTTTTTACCGCGCTATGGAAGTGCTGGGAACCAGGCCGGAAGAAACGGCGGTAATCGGGGACCAGCTTTTCACCGATGTCCTGGGCGGCAAGCGTTTAGGATTGTATACCATCCTGGCGGTTCCCTTGGATAAGAGGGAATTCATCGGCACCCGCTTTATCCGCCTGCTGGAACGAGTGGTCCTCAAGTGGCTGGCCCTCGGAAAGCCCCTTTAAGGGGGAAGGAAAGGTTGTTTACGGCTGCAACTCGCCTGGTAGGGCTGTTGGCCTACCCCGCGTCCCATTCTTTTTCGCCCCAGATACATAATGCCGCCTTCCGCGCCCTGGGGCTGGACTGGGTCTACCTGGCCTTCCAAGTTGAACCCTCCCGGCTCCCTGCCGCGGTTGAGGGCATTAGGGCCCTGGGCTTTGCCGGGGCCAACGTCACCATTCCCCACAAAGAGTCCATTACGGCCTACCTGGACGAGATCCATCCCCTGGCCCGCTTGATCGGTGCCGTAAATACGGTCGTTCTTCGGGAGGGCAAACTGGTGGGATATAACACCGATGCTGGGGGTTTCCTGCGTTCCCTGGAGGAAGCGGGGATAGACCCCGCCGGCAAGGGGGCCTTGATCCTAGGGGCTGGAGGTGCCGCGCGGGCGGTGGCCTTCGCCCTGGCCCGGGCAGGGTGCATGGCCCTCATCCTGGCCAACCGCACGGAGGCCAGGGCGCGGGAACTGGCCCGTGCCCTGGGGGAGGCGGGATACCGGGCCGTGGAGGTCGTCCCCTGGGAAGAAGGCTCGCTGGCGGGAGTCGTACCGGCGGTGGACATGATTATCAATACCACCAGTATCGGCATGTCTCCCGACCGCGAGGGGGTCCCCTTCGCTCCCGAGTTCCTCCGTCCTCGCCAAATTGTCTGCGACGTCGTGTATAATCCGCCGGAAACGAGATTCCTTGAAGGGGCCCGGCGGCGGGGGTGCCGCGTCCTTTCGGGGTTGGGCATGCTCCTTTATCAGGGGGCGGAGGCCTTTGCCCTGTGGACGGGCCGCGAGGCCCCCGTGGAGGTCATGCGGGAAGTCCTCTATAACCTTGCTTTGAGGTGAATAGGCCAATGTTGCGGTTCCTTACGGCTGGGGAATCCCACGGGCGCGGTTTGGTGGCGGTGGTGGAAGGTATGCCCGCCGGGGTTCCGTTGACGGCGGAATTCATAAATACCCGGCTGTCCCGTCGCCAGGGCGGCTACGGCCGCGGGGGTAGGATGGCCATTGAAAGGGATCGGGTGGAGATACTGGCCGGAGTAAGGGGCGGCGTAACCCTGGGTAGCCCTATAGCCCTGCACTTGAGAAACCGCGATTGGGAAAACTGGCAGGAGATCATGGCTGCGGGACCTGAGGCCCGGCCGGACCGCCGGGTCACGCGGCCGCGGCCGGGCCACGCTGATCTTCCCGGAGGGTTGAAATACCGGCAGGAAGACCTGCGCAATATTCTGGAAAGGGCCAGTGCCCGGGAGACGGCGGCGAGGGTGGCCTGCGGAGCCGTGGCGGAAGCCCTACTCCAGGGCCTGGATGTAGAGCTGGCCAGCCACGTGGTAAGGATCGGCCCCGTCGGGGTTGGAAGGCCTATTTCCTTTGAAGAGGCCCGGCAGGCCTGGACATCGCCCGTTTATTGCGCCGAGGCGGAAGCCGGCGAGGCCATGGTGGCCGCCATCCGCGAGGCCGAAGAGAAGGGGGATACCCTGGGAGGGGTTTTCGAAGTCTTGGCCCGGGGCCTGCCGCCGGGCCTGGGGAGCCACGTCCACTGGGACCGGCGCTTGGACGGCCTGCTGGCCCAGGCCCTCATGGGTATTCCGGCCGTAAAGGGAGTGGAAATAGGCGAGGGCTTCGCCCTGGCCGCCAAGGCCGGGTCCCAGGCCCACGATGAGATCGGCTACCGCTCGGGGGAAGGCTTTTTCCGTTATACCAACCGGGCGGGGGGCCTGGAAGGCGGTATCACCAACGGGGAAACCCTGGTAGTGCGGGCGGCCATGAAGCCCATTCCCACCTTGCGCCGGCCTTTGCGGACGGTGGATTGGCATACCAAAGAGGAAGTTTCCGCCGCGGTGGAGAGATCCGACGTATGCGCCGTGCCAGCGGCGGCCGTGGTAGGACAGGCCATGGTGGCCTGGGTCCTGGCGGGAGCCTTTTTGGAGAAGTTCGGGGGGGACCACCTGGAAGAGATACGCGCGCGCTTAAAGCAATACTGGGAGTACGTGCGGCAGGTTTAGGAGGGCTGAGATATCCCCAGTTTTTGCTGTAGTGGCCTGCTTGGACTTAAAAGCGAGCGACTAAGCTTTCGCGGCTAGCCCAGGCTTTAAGCTTGGCGAAGGGCTTGAAGCTTGGCCCGAGGCACAGGTAGCCTTGCGGCTGGCAACTGAGACAGGATGTCGAATTTGCCGGGGAGCCTGCCTTAAACCTTTAAGCCGAGCAAAAGTCCTGCCCGCCAAGGTTTGCGGAGCGAGCGAAAGCCAAGCAGGTCAGGCCCTAAAACTGCATACGGCGGTGGGGAGGGCTGTTAATTTTGCCCGGCAATATCGTGTTGATCGGATTTATGGCCAGCGGGAAGACCACCGTGGGCCGGCTCCTGGCCGGTAAACTGGGATGGGACTTTTACGATACCGATGCCGAAGTGGAGAAGAAGACCGGTTGTTCCATAGCGGAGCTTTTTGCCGGTAAAGGAGAGGCCTACTTCCGGCAGCTGGAAAGAGAAGTAATCGCCAGGATAACACAGGGCAGCAGGGCTGTTATAGCCACCGGGGGCGGAGCGGTGCTGGCGTCGGAAAATGTGGAGCGGCTCCGCGAGGGCAATAAAGTAATATGGCTTAAAGTAGACGAGGAGACGGTCTGGCCCAGGGTAGCGGGCTCTGAGGACCGCCCCCTGGTGCGGGGGCGGTCCAGGGAAGAAGTTGTCGCCTTATTAAAAAAGCGAGAGCCTTATTATAGCTTTGCCGACTTAAAAATCGAGACGGCAGGAAAAAGTGCGGAGGACATAGTAGCAGAAATAATGGAGGGACTGAACGGGTGGCCGGCCAATTACAAGTAGAATTGGGGGAAAGAAGCTACCCCATTCATTGCGGTAGCGGCCTGCTTGAGCAACTGGGCGAACTTTTAGGTCCCCTGGACCTGGGCAGGCGCTGCCTGGTAGTTACCAATCCAGTGGTGGCTTCCCTCTACGGGCCGAAAGTAAAGGAGAGTCTGGAAAAGGCGGGATTTATCTCCCTTTTTGAGGAAGTGCCCGACGGGGAAGAAGCCAAATCCTTAGGCGCCGCTGCCGAGCTTTATGATCTGGCTCTGGGCGTGGGCTGGGAACGGCGCTGCCCTGTTATAGCTTTGGGCGGGGGCGTGGTGGGCGACCTAGCAGGTTTTGTGGCCGCTACCCTCCTAAGGGGCGTGCCCTTCATCCAGGTTCCCACCACCCTCCTCGCCCAGGTAGATTCCAGCGTGGGCGGCAAGGTGGCCGTCAACCACCCCCGGGGGAAAAACCTCATAGGAGCCTTTTACCAGCCGCGCCTGGTGGTTGCGGATCTGGACACCTTACGAACCTTGCCGGAGAGGGAAACTAGGGCCGGCATGGCCGAGGTAATCAAGTACGGCGTTATCTTCGACGCCGGCTTTTTCTCCTACCTGGAAGAACACCTGGAGGAAGCCCTGGCCGGGGATACAAAGGTGTTAGAGGAAATAGTCCTCCGTTCCTGCCGCATCAAGGCAGAGATCGTGGCCTGGGATGAAGAGGAGAGGGGCCTCCGGGCCGTCCTCAACTTCGGCCATACGGCAGGCCATGCCCTGGAGGCCGCCACAGGTTTCAAGCGCTACCGCCACGGGGAGGCGGTGGGCGTGGGCATGGTGGTGGCCTCCCGGCTGGCCGTTGCTCGCGGCCTGTTTGCGGAGGCTTCCCTAGAGAGGCTGGAAGGGCTGCTGGTACGCGCCGGCCTGCCTACCCGCATGCCTCCCCTGGATTGGGAAGCCTTTGCTGCTGCCCTGATACGGGATAAGAAGGTGCGCCATGGAAAGCTGCGCATGGTCCTCCCCGTGGAGCTCGGACGGGTAACCCTGGCCGAGGTGGAGGAGGAAGAAGTCCTGGAGGCGGCGCGGCGGCTGCAGGCCCGGGAGTGAAAAGGGAGGAGGGGTGAAGGCCGTGGAGGGCAAGAGAAAGCTGGGGGACCTCTTGGTGGAAGCCGGGATGATCACCCGGGAGCAGCTAGAACAGGCCTTAAAGGAGCAGAGGCGGAGCGGTGAGCGCCTGGGCAAGATCCTCACCCGCCTGGGGTTGGTGACGGAGAAGGACATTTTAGAGGTTTTGGAATTCCAGCTCGGCATACCCAAGGTGGTACTGCAGGACTATAACTTGGATCCCGAGGTGGTCAGGCTGGTTCCCGAGGCCCTGGCCCGGCGGCACCTGGCCATTCCTATCCGTCGCGACGGAAACAGGCTTTTGGTGGCCATGGCCGATCCTTTAAACCTCACAGCTTTAGATGATTTGCGGCTGGCTACGGGGTTAGAAATTATGCCGGCTATCGCCTCGGAAAGGGAGATTGAAGCGGCGTTGTCCCGCTTCTGGCAGGGAGCTGGAGTGACCCAAGCACTAGCAGAAGTGGAGGAGATGGCTGCCACTGCGGCTGCTTTGCCGCCGCGCGACGCCTTTGACCTAGACGAGGTAAACCGGGCGGGCATGGATAACGCTCCTGCGGTACGCTTGGTTAACCGGATCATCCTACAGGCAGTACATTCCAGGGCCAGCGATATCCACATCGAACCCCAGGAGAAAGACATAAGGGTACGGTTCCGGGTGGACGGGCTATTGCGCGATGTGTTGCACCTGCCCACCGGGATACTAAACACCCTAGTTTCCCGCATAAAAATTATGGGTGGAATGGATATAGCTGAAAGAAGGCTGCCCCAGGATGGTCGTTTCCAGGTAACGGTAGAAAGGCGCAGCATTGATTTACGCGTCTCGACCATGCCTACCGTTTATGGGGAGAAGGTGGTTTTACGCATCCTGGATAAAAGCACTATGCTCCTTCCCCTTGATGGTTTGGGGTTTTTACCCGCTAGCCGACAAATTTACGAAACCTTAATCCGCAGCGCCTATGGGATGATTTTAATTACGGGACCCACCGGTAGTGGCAAAACGACCACCCTTTATGCCACGCTAAACGCCTTGAGCTCTCCGGAAAAGAATATAATTACCATCGAGGACCCGGTGGAGTATCTCCTGCCGGGAATAAACCAGGTGAGGGTTAATCCGAAGGCCGGACTGGACTTCGCTTCTGGTTTGCGCGCTATCTTGCGCCAGGACCCGGATATTATAATGGTGGGCGAGATCCGGGACCGGGAGACAGCCGATATAGCGGTACGGGCGGCTACTACAGGGCATCTGGTTTTTAGCACCTTACATACCAATGACGCGGCAGGAGCGGTTACGCGCCTTTTAGATATGGGCGTGGAACCCTTCCTCGTTAACTCTTCCCTTATAGGCGTGGTGGCCCAGCGCTTGGCCCGGTTGATATGTCATAATTGTCGTGAAACCTACCAACCGGGCCCTGAAGATCCAGCTTATACCTTTATACAAGACCGGCAGGGATTAACTTTTTACAGAGGCCGAGGGTGCCCTCAATGCAATTACACAGGTTACCGGGGAAGAACCGCCATACAGGAGGTCCTGGTTATGACTGAAGATATCAGGGCCCTGGTAGCCGAGAAGGCACCTTCCCACGAGATTAAGAAAGCAGCCGTAGCCGCAGGAATGGTAACTTTGCGCGAGGACGGGTTGGAGAAAGCCAGCCAAGGCCTTACTACCATTGAAGAAGTAATGCGTGTTACCTTGGGAGGTTTTTGAATAAGACATGCATATAAATGATATTCTAGCTGCAGCTACACAGGTTGGCGCTTCCGATGTGCATCTCACAGTGGGGCTGCCGCCGGTCTTCCGGCGTCACGGTAAGCTGGAGGCGCAGGCGGGATGGCCGCCTTTAACAGCGACGACTACTGAGATGCTGGTCCAACAAATTTTGGGTCCCCGCTGGGAAGAGTTTGTGCAGAGGAAGGAACTGGACCTGGCCTATTCCGTCCCGGGTCTGGGCAGGTTCCGGGTAAATGCCTTCCACCAGCGGGGGAGCATCAGCGCCGCCATTCGCCTGGTGGGTTCTGTTATCCGCAGCTTGGATGAACTGGGCTTACCTCCAGTGGTGGGGGAGCTGGCCGACCAGCCCCACGGCTTGATCTTGGTCACCGGCCCTACAGGAAGCGGCAAGAGCACCACCCTGGCGGCCATGATCGACCGTATCAACGAGAGGCGCAGCTGCCATATAATTACCTTAGAGGACCCCATTGAGTACCTCCATCACCATAAAAAAAGCATCGTGAACCAGCGGGAGATAGGAAGCGACTCCCCTTCTTTCGCCAGCGCCCTGCGGGCGGCCCTGAGGCAGGACCCCGATGTTATCCTGGTGGGGGAGATGCGGGATCTGGAGACAGTGGCCACCGCCATTACCGCCGCCGAGACCGGCCACCTGGTGCTGGCCACCCTCCATACTGGCAGCGCCGTCCAGAGTATAGATCGCATCATTGATGTTTTTCCTCCCCACCAGCAGACTCAAATCCGGATACAGCTGGCCGACACCCTGGTGGGAGTTATTACCCAGCAGCTTCTAACCCGGGCTGACGGCCGGGGAAGGGTGGCGGCCGTGGAAATACTTATAGCCACGCCGGCGGTGCGCAATCTCATCCGGGAAGGCAAGACCCACCAGATTGTGTCCCTTATGCAGACAGGGGGCCGCTTTGGCATGCAGACTATGGAGATGGCCTTGAGACAGCTGGAAAGCAGGGGAATAATTTCCCTGGAGCATATTTAAGACAGCAGGATTTTGGTGAGATTTGGCGAAATATAAACTTCCAAACCCGTATAGAAGGGCAAACCCGGCGAAAGCCGGGGGCGCAAAGCTACGGGCCTAAGGGCGGGGAGGCCTAAGGTCGCCGGGCTGCCGGGAAAGCAGAATTTTTCCTGGAGTGCCGGCGCTTTTTGTTATGAGGTTAAGATACAAGGCCAGGGATGCCAGCGGAAAACTTATTAAAGGTATCATCGAAGCGGAGAGCGAGCAGGTGGCTGGCCGGCACTTGAGGAATCAGGGCCTTTTTATAATCGAACTGCGGCCTTTAAGAAGCGAGGGAGAGCTCAATTTTTTAAGGCCGGATTATTTGAGGCCTTTGTTTCTAAAGCGCGTAAGCCGCAGAGATCTCGCCTTGTTTTGCCGGCAGCTGGGCACCATGCTGGTGGCGGGGTTGCCCATAGTGAATGCTTTAAGAACCTTGAGCCGCCAGGCGGATAATCCCCGCTTAAAAGAGAGTATAGATAGGGTTTTGGAAGATTTGCAGCAAGGAGAAACATTGCACAGGGCTTTGAGCAAATCCCCGAAGGTATTCCCGCCTATAATGATTTACTCGGCAGAAGCAGGAGAGTTGAGCGGGGCCCTGGACGAGACTCTCTTAAAGCTGGCGGATCATTTCGAGCGAGAGCATGAAATTCAGGAAAAGATTAAATCCGCCATGACCTATCCCCTAATAGTCCTTGCGGTTTCTCTGGCCTCCATAGGCTTCATGATAACTTTTGTCTTGCCCATGTTCAGCAATATAATCACCAACCTCGGCGTGCCCTTGCCCTGGCCGACCAGGTTGGTATTGGAGCTGGGCAAATTTTTCAGGCAGTGGTGGTTTTTGTTATTAGCGGCCTTAGGGGTCGCAGGATATTTTGCCTGGAGGTGGTCTCAGGAGGAAAAAGTGCGTTACGCCCTGGACAGGATCGTATTGCGACTCCCCGTGTTCGGGCGCCTCAAACATCGGGCCCTGTTGTCCCAGTTCAGCCGTACCCTGGGAACCATGCTTTACAGCGGGGTGCCTATTTTGCAAGCCTTGGAGGTGGTGGAGCGGACGGTAGGTAATCGCGTAGTGGCCGAGGCCATAGCCCTGGCCCAGGAACAGGTAAGGGATGGGAAGAGTATAGCCTCGCCCCTGGCCGAAAGCGGCGTTTTCCCACCCATGGTGGTAGAGATGGTCACCGTGGGCGAGGAAACGGGTACTCTGGACGCCCTGCTAGCCAGGCTGGCCGCCTTCTACGACCGCGAAGTGGGCGAGATGGCCGCCAGGCTGTCCTCCCTTATCGAGCCCATCTTGATTTTGGGCCTAGGCGCCGTCGTAGGGTTGATTGTTTTGTCGGTTTTGCTTCCCCTGTTCCAGCTGGTCGGAACCCTTACTTGAGTGAAAGCCGTTTGGCCATGAATTACATCTTAGTTATCCAGAGGAGCCGCTCATGAGGGCTGGC
>DOLC01000045.1 GCA_003509545.1 Peptococcaceae bacterium | reverse complement strand
CGAGATCTACACTCTTTCCCTACACGACGCTCTTCCGATCTCGAATTTGCTGGGAAGTCCGCCGGAGCTTGAGGCCGCGCGCTAGTTTGGCCCGCGAGGGTTTCCGGAGCGAGCGAAAGCCAAGCAGGCCTGGGATCAAAACTGGGGATACGTCAGTCCTTAGACCCCAGGAATCCCCGCTTCTTAGCTAGGCGCAATTCAGCTCCCTCTCGCTCGGGGAGCCTCGCAGATCAACAGACCAACACTTGTGCTCAGCTCTTTAGACCGGAAGGGCTTCTCTTCATTCCGAGGGAAGAGGCTCCCGCAAAAAAAGAGCAGGGGAAAACCTCCCCTGCTCCTCTTCACTTAATTGTTCTCTTCCGCCAGGGCTTTTTCCACGGCCCGCAGGATGTTTTGGTAGCCGGTGCACCGGCACAGGTGTCCGGAGAGTTCCCGTTTGAGCTCTTCCCTGGTATATTTTTTGCCACTCTCTACCAGAGCCGTGGCCGTAAGAACATAACCGGGAGTACAGAACCCGCACTGGACGGCTCCCTCTTCGATGAAGGCTTTCTGCACCTTGGAAAGCTCCCCGTCCTTCGCTATGCCCTCAACAGTGACTATATTTTTTCCGTCCGCCCAGACACCTAGGTATATGCAGGAGTCGATGGGGGTGCCGTCAACAAGGACCGTGCAGGCCCCGCATTCCCCTACCTCACAGCCCTTTTTTACTCCGGTATAGCCTAAACGGTTTCGCAAAACCTCCAGCAGCGATTCCCGCACGTCGATTTCTAAAGTCTGTTGTTTCCCGTTAACCGTGAAGGAAATTTTTCTAAGCAACTTCCCCACCCCCCGCCTTAAGAACCGCCGCCTTCAAGGCCCGCTGGGTAAGCTCCTCCACCAGGTGCTCCCTGTATTCCTTAGAGGCCCTCCAGGAGGTCCGGGCCCTGGTAGCCTTTACGGCTAACTTCCCGATCTCCGCTATGGTTTCCCGGGAAACGTCCTTGCCCCTGGCAAAGGCTTCGGCTTCCGGGCACCTGATGGGCGTGGGTGCGGCCACCCCCAGCCCGATCCTCACGTCCTCAAAAAGGCGGCCTTCCTTTAGTTTGCAGAGGACAGCCACGCCCAGGGTGGCAATGTCCATGGCCTTGCGCATGGAGAACTTAATATAGTGCCCCGCATACCCCTGGTAATTCTCAGGGGAAATGAGAATACCCGTAAGAAGTTCCGCCGGCTTCAAATCCACCTTCCCCGGGCCCAGGTAAAAATCCTGGATGGGAACCACCCGCTCGCCTTGGGGGCTCTGCAATTTTAAGCGGGCATCCAGGGCAAATAAGGTGGACGCGCTGTCGGCCGAGGTTGCCCCGTTGCAGATATTGCCGCCTATGGTGGCCACGTTCCGGATCTGGGGTCCGCCCATGGATAAGGCTGCCTCCGCCAGGACGGGAATGTTCTCTTTAATTACGGGGCTGTTGGCCACCTGGGTGAAGGTGGTCAGGGGGCCGATGGTAACGGTTCCGTCCTCGAGTTTCTCAATCCCCTCCAGGGACTTTATTTTGCGAATACTGAGCAACTCTGCCTTCTCTATCTGACCGTGGTGCATCTTTATCAATACATCCGTTCCACCGGCAATAACCACCAGGTTAGGATTGGCCGCCAGCAGATCGACGGCTTCCTTTACTGTCTCCGCCTCGAAATACCCCTGGATGTTATACATAAATCCTCACCGCCTTCCTATATTAACCCGGCTTCCTTGAACTTTTCAAAGACCCGCTGGGGATTCATGGGTATCCGGTTAAAGGCCACACCCGTAGCATCCAAAACCGCATTGCGAATGGCGGGCGCTACCGGAATCACCGGCGGCTCTCCTAAAGACTTGTTGCCGAAAGGTCCGGTGGGTTCAAAGGTTTCGACAAAGGCCACCCCTATTTCCGGAATATCCATGATGGTGGGCAGCTTATAATCCAGCAGGTTGTTGTTAAGGGGTTTCCCCGTCTTCTCGTCGAACAACATCTGTTCCATAAGGGCATAGCCGATGCCCATGCTTACACCGCCGTGCACCTGCCCCTCGGCCAGTTGGGGATTAATGATCTTGCCCGAATCGTGCACGTTATATATCTCGACTACTTCGATCTTCCCCGTACAGACGTCTACTTCCACCTCCGCAAAGGTCACCCCAAAGGTGAAGGCGTTTACCCGCGCATTATTGGAAGTATCGCTCGTAATGGGGTGGGCGGAGCAAAGGTCGTAGTAAGTCCGCAAAGCTACCTCCGCAAGGGGCATGACCGCTTCTCCCGAATGTTTGTAGACTATATTACAATCTTTAATATCCAGGGCCTGAGCAGGGATTCCCGTCATCTTGAATACAAAGTCCAGTATCTTTTCCTTGACTTCTAAGGCGGCCTTTTTCACAGCCATGCCCGTAATATAAGTCTGCCGGGAGGCATAGGCGCCGGTGTCAAAGGGGCTGACGTCCGTGTCCTGGGTGGAAATAACATGGACCATGTCTACGGGAATGCCCAGTATTTCGGCCGTCATCTGGGCGAAAACTGTGTCGCTTCCCTGCCCTATTTCAGTAGCACCGAGCTGCAACTGGACGGAACCGTCCTGGTTCAAGACGATCCTGGCTCCCGCAATTTCCTGACCTGCGGGATAAGTGCCGGAGGCGTAGCTGAAGCAGGCCATGCCTACCCCCCGGCGCTTGGTGCCCGTTTGATTCTGATACCGCGCTTTTTTCTCGTCCCACTTGATCAATTCCTTGCCCTTATCAATACATTCGCGAATACCGCAGCTCCTGACCACATTCCCGTTCAGAGGATCCACGTATCCCACCTGAACCAGGTTTTTGCGGCGCAGTTCTATGGGGTCCATATTTAATTTTCTCGCTATATTCTCCAAGTGGCACTCCACCGCATAGGTTATCTGGGGGGACCCGTAACCCCGCATGGCACCCGCCACAGGCAGGTTGGTATATACCGTGTAGGCGTCATATTTTAAGGCCTTCATGGGATAAAGAATTCTGAACTTGGAGCCTCCGGCCATAAGGATAGAATGGCCGTGGGAGGCATACGCCCCGGTGTTGGAGATGGCGGTTATGTGCATACCCACCAACTTGCCGTCCTTGGCAACACCGGTCTTAATCTTATACTTAATGGCATGGCGGGTACGGGTATCGATCATGCATTCTTCCCGGGAAAGCTCGAGCTTTACCGGTCTTCCCCCTACGGCCAGGGTCATGGCTGCGGCCAGGGGTTCCAGACACACGTCCTGCTTGCTGCCAAACCCACCCCCGACGGCAGGCTTTATAACGCGCACCCTTCCCCAGGGAATGCCCAATGCTTGTCCTACAATCCTCCTGACAATATGGGGAATCTGCGTAGAGGTAATTATCACAATGCGGCCGTCGCTATCCACGTAAGCTATGGATATATGGTTTTCTAACTGGCAGTGTTGTACGATGCTCGTTTCAAATTCTTCTTCAAAAATATAGTCGGATTCTTTAAAAGCCTCTTCGATATTGCCGATTTCATAGCCGGCGGAACTCACGATATTTCTGGGGCAATCCTCGTGGATCAGAGGGGCGCCTTCCCTCATGGCCGCCTCCGGGGTGAGCAGGGGTTCCAATACTTCGTACTCTACTTCGATCAATTTTAGGGCTTCCTGCGCCACCAATTCATCGGTGGCCACCACGGCGGCAACGGCATCCCCTACGAAGCGGGCTTTGTTGGTCAAAATGGTGCGGTCCTCTTTATCCCTGTGGGCTGGGTCCAGCGCATATGGGTGGCCGGCGGTAGCAAATTTATTCGCCGGGACATCCCGGTAAGTTAAAACCGCTTCTACGCCTGGTAGGGCCTTGGCTTTGCTCACATCAATATTCTTAACCATAGCGTGAGCGTGCGGGCTTCTCAGGATTTTCCCTACCAGCATATCCCTTTCCAGAAAGTCGCCAGTGTACTTGGCTTTGCCGGTAACCTTCGCTACAGCATCTACCCTCTTAACACTCTCGCCCACAATCGAGTAACCCATGTTATATCCCCCCGCTTCTACTTTCGCACAGAAGCGGCCCCATGTCAACCCCAATTGCAATTACCCGGGCAATATGCAGCAGCATTAAAGTAACGGTGCCCAAAAACCTAACCTTACGCGCCCAGGACCGCCGCAGTTTCCCCCAGGAGCACGACGAGCCTCAGGAATAGCAAAACTGCCAATCCTACCCCTAGGGGAAGGCCGAAGGCCAGCAGAGTCCATTTCAGGCTCCTAGTTTCCTTGTAGATGGAGAGGAGTGTCGTACCGCAGGGGTAATGGAAGAGGCTGAAAAACATGACTCCCAGGGCTGTGGCCCAGGTCCATCCTTGGGAACGGAGAACGGCTCCCAGGGCTTCCAGGGTATCCAGTTCTACCAGGGAGCCCAGATTAAGATAGGCCATGAGCAAAAGGGGCAACACCAGCTCGTTGGCCGGCAAGGCCAGGATAAAAGCCAGCAAGATATACCCGTCCAGCCCGGTAAAGCCAGCCAAAGGTTGCAGGCAGCGGGCTGCCAGACTTAGCAGGCTCTCGTGATATATCTCGGTATTGGCCAGCACCCAGGTGAAGGCCCCTGCCGGGGCGGCCACGGTTACTGCCCGAACCAGAACAAAAACAGTACGGTCCAGAAAGGAGCGTACCAGCAGGCTTCCTATCCTGGGCCAGCGGTAGGGAGGGAGCTCCAGGGCAAAGGCGGAAGGTACCCCTTTCAAAAGGGTCCGCGAAAGAAGCCTGGAAACCAGGAAGGTCATCCCTATGCCGGACAACACTACCCCCGTTACCACCCCTGCCGCAAGCAGGCTATTGCGCCCCTCCCCGCCGCCCATGAAGATGCCGGCCAGGGCTATTAACAGGGGAAACCGCCCGTTGCACGGGACGAAGACGTTCGTGAGCATTCCGAAATAGCAACCGCCAAAAACTGCCCAGTTTAACTATTTATATACTTATCTCCCTCTCACCCTCATATGGCAACTTTACGACCGTAAAATCCAAAAGTCGAAGGAACCCTACTTGGTTCAAACTAGGGGAATAACCACTTTGTTATATACAGTTTCTGCTATGTCAATCGCCTTCTGAGCTTCTTCCCTGGTCGCCCCTGCCGCATCACCGGGGTAACGGCCCTCAGTAGCCCAACTACTTAACCATTCCAGCTCCACTTCAGCAAATTTCCCCTGTTCGTTGGCGGGCAACAGCCCCATTAAGTACTCCAAGTCATGTTTATAAGCAAATCTTATCCCTAGGTAAATTAAGAGGGCTTTTAAGCTCTTTTCGGCACATTGTTGGGATAAGTAGCAGGCCAAGTCAAAGTCAGGCTCTTCATCATTATTAAAGAGCATCTTGGCCGCGCGTAGGTCTTTTCTCGCTCTATCCAGCCACTTTAAGGCTTCCTCTTCCCTTTCTTTATCGTTCATAAAGGACTTTCCCTTCTTCTAACGCAGGGTGGTAAACCATCCACCAGGCGTCCTCATACTTGCTTATATCTTCCGGGTTGGCAACTATAATATCTTTGGGAACTTTAAACTCCCGGAGTTCCTTTCTAATGGCTGCCTGTATCTCCCGCTTTTGCTCGCGCGTACAGTCCATGATAACCAGCAAATCCACATCACTACCTGAGCCCGCCTCACCCCTCGCCCAGGAGCCGAAAGCGATTATTTTCAGGGGTCGGAATTTCTGGGCAATCCGTTTGACCATGGACTGTACCATCTCATGCATAATGACGATTCTCCTTTTTCGTATATCTATTTGGTTACAGACAGACCACTAAGTTCTATACCCAACCTTTTAAGTATGTAACTTCCACCACTTTCATTCTAGCCAAAGATTACCAGATTATCAAGCTTCTTTCAGCTTCTTAGCCTTTAGTTGTAACTGTTAACCCCCTTCTTCAGTGGACAGGGAGCGTCCTTACTTTAACTTTGTCTTCGGTCACAGAAATTATAGCTCCTCTTACCAAATCTGTCTCCACCCCTGGTAGTACCTGGCAAAGGATTTTGACTACGGCCTTCGGGTGAGGTATGGCTAAGCGGAGGATAATAACGCTCGGCTGTGACGCATTTGTGATGGCGAGAAGAGCCGAAAAATCTAAGTCCTGGGTTATAATGACCATCCGGTAATCGCGTGCGTAACGCAAAATTTCTTCGTCGGAAGCTGCAGGAGGAAGAACGTCGCTTACCCTCACTACGGAATAACCTGCTTTGCGTAGCAATTCACACGTGAGAGGCGAAATATGGAGGTCTGCCAGATACCGTAAACTTTTCAAGACCCCTGTACCTCCCAAGGTACAGGCCTTGTCTGCTCCGCGGCAAGCCAGGCACCGTACATCAGGCTCTGCCGTATGTCTTCTTCTTCCAGTTCCGGATAAGCATTAAGGATCGCGGGGATATCCATGCCAGAAGCCAAAAGCTTCAAAACAAAAGCCACGGTAATGCGCGTACCCCGTATGGTGGGCTGGCCCATGCATATTTGGGGGTTTACTGTTATACGGTCAAGCTTCACAAAGACCACTCTCCTGGTTACTATTGTACCATGATTTCCACTACTAGAAACTCACAGGTTTAAGTATTTGGTATACTTATTTCGTTTTCCCGCTCATACGGCAACTATCCATTTTCTTTCGTCTCCAGTCGGCGCACCCTGGCCTCGACCACCATTTCCCCTTTAAGCAGGGTGACTCTCCGCACCAAGAGCCTTATAAGTTTTTCCCTATCCTGCCAGTTCAGATCGTCCAGCCTCTCCGCTACCTCCTGCGCCAGCTCGTGCAACATTGCCACACCGTACCGCACCTCTGACGTGCTGTTAACCGTCTCTTCCAGCTCCTTCAGCCTGGCTTCTAGGACCTTCTTTTCTGCCTCAAGCTCCTTCACTGCCCGTTCAAACATTTCTAGGCTTATCAGGCCACGCTTATATTCTTCAAAGACCCGTTCCCTTTCCCGTTCAGCCTGTTCCAGCCGCTTTTTCACCCTTCCCGCTTCCTTGGCAGCCTGGTCTGCCGCCGACGTGTCCAGTGCATCACGCGCCAGGGCCTCCGGGTCCGCCAGCCACTCCCTCACCTTCTCCCATACCGCTTCTTCGACCCTGTCCGCGCGGTGCCTGTTGCCGGGACAGAACACCGGCTTGCGCCTTTGGGCCTCCACCGACAGCCAGGCCCGGGTACAGATGTAGTATCTGAAGACATTTCCCTTCCTCCCTTGCCGTAGCTGCCGCACATGCTCCCGCCAGAAAGGCCACAGTAAACGAGGCCACTTAAGGGGTAATAATAGGTTTTCCCTCCCTGGTTACCGCGCCTCCTGGCAATAATGGCCTGCTGCAGGAGTTCCCATTCTTCTAGGCTAATTAATGGCGGTACGGATACCGCTACCCAATCTTCCTGGGGACGGATCCTGGGACTTGCACTGCCGCCTCGCTGCCTTATGGCCTTATGCCCTTCGGTATCGTACATGTGGACGTACAGAGTTCCCTTATAGGCGGGGTTTTTCAGTATTCTCCGGACCGTCTGCCGGTACCACCTGTCGCCTTTAGGTCCCGGTATGCCCTCCGCATTGAACACAGCAGCTATCTCACTGCAAGACTTCCCGGACAGGGCCATATCCACCATGCGGCGGTACACGGCCGCCTTGGACTCATCGATCTCATACTTCCCTTCACAGTACCGGTACCCGTAGGTCCGTGGGTCAAAGGGCAAATACCCCCGCTTCGCCTTTGCCAATCGCCCGAACTGGCTGCGGAGCTTGAACTTTTCTTTTTCGTATTCGGCTATAGACCCCCGCAAAGAGTAAAAAAGTCGCCCTTCGGCAGTGGCCTGCCATTCCATAGTCACGAATTCCAACCGGCATCCGGCCTTCTCTATCGTCTCCACCAGAAGGAGCTGGTGGGCCAGCTTCCGGGAGAGCCTGTCTGGGTCATAAGCAATAAAGAAGGCCGCGCTCTTCGCTGCGGCCAGAGCGGCTTGGAGGCCCGGGCGTTCCATAATCTCCCTGTGTATCCTTCATCGCGGTAGATCTCTACCCGTGTGGCCCCTAGCTCCATTGCCTTCCTGCGGCAGGCTTCCTCTTGGGTTCTAGGCTATATCCATGCCGGGCCTGATCTTCCGTGGAAACGCGCACGTATATGACTACTAGCACTAGACTTGCACCTTTTCGTTTTTGATTATCTCATAAACTCACTGAGTTTCATGTAGATATTATATATCACAAATGCTGCTATTTGTGTATATTTTGTAGAGCAGTTGGCAACCCCTGCCTTTCTTGAATCCATAAGAGGAAAACAGCATTAAGAACACCGGGAGAACCAGGAGGGCTTCTATAAGGCTATTCCCGCGCTCATCTCTAAGAAACCGCAAAGCCACTAGTATCACCTCAAAAAAGGAGACCGCCAGGGTATTCCCCAGCGGCCTCCTAGATCAGAGCGTGCCGATAGAGTTTATGAGGGATGCCATCTCAGTAAATTTGGTGCCTATAGCCGTGGCCAGGGTGACGAAAAAAGGCGAGATGGCCAGCACGAAAAGTATAATCCACAAGGCATTCTCAATGAAAGTGGACCCGCGCTGGTCACGCAAGAGTTTCTTCATCAGCCTCACGCCTTTACTGCCCGATGTTGGGGACTACTACCGAGGAAATGGCATTCTGGATGGCTTCTAATTTAGGCTTTACGCCCTGGCTGGCCAGGGCATAGCCTGCACCGGCTACCAGCAGTACCACGACTATAATCCACAACCCGTTTTCAATAAAAGCTGAACCCCGCTGGTCGCGCAGCTTTAACAGCTTTCTTACAAAACTTATGTTTCACCACCTACCTCCCTTCCTGGCACGCCCTAAAATAAAAAAAGCGCGGGTATGACCCGCCATTGTTTTTAGGCTATGTCTTTTTCTGGTAAAATGCCTGATAGTTCTACCCATGCAAACTCGCTAAAAATAGTGTCCTTGGCCAGAAGCGATACTTCATCTCTTCGCGAGCCGGTAGTACCCGGGCAAAGAGCAAAAGCATAGCAAACAGAATGGATAAAAAAATCCGGCCTGAAACCGGACTCTTGTTTAACTACCTTCCAGAGGTATTGTATATGGACCATATGATCCCTGCGGCGCTGAGTAGCACTGCAAGAAACGTGCTCACCGCCATCCACCAGGTGTTCGCAAGTTTACTGTCTAGATGCCTTATGTATTCTCTTGTTTCCTGCCGCAGGCCATCAATTTTGCTCTCTATTTTGCTATCTAGACGGCTAATTTCCTGCCTCATTTCCTGTCGCAAATTCCCTATATCTTGCTTTACTTCCGTCAACTGCCGCTGTAGGTCAACCTTTAAATCGTTAATCCTTTCCGCCAGAAGGTA
The DNA here is from genome assembly GCA_003509545.1 of Peptococcaceae bacterium. Classification (GTDB taxonomy): domain Bacteria; phylum Bacillota; class DSM-521; order Neomoorellales; family Neomoorellaceae; genus UBA12545. The sequence goes on along the minus strand of DOLC01000045.1, from coordinate 13,694 downwards.
GGCACCAAAGTCTATAGTCTTTTCTTCGCTTCCAGCCGCTATTTCCTTCGTACTACGTTCTAATTCATTCCTTACTTCCTCCGGCACGACACCCACCCCTTTTTCCCTCCCTTATCCATATTTTACTGCACGGTGGCTACAGTGTCTATGTAGCATTGACTGTTATACATATCAGCCCCCGGCTTTTAGCACCCCTAGCGTCAGCTATGAAGCCAGGAAGTGTTGTTTTTGGTCTAGGTTGCAGTTTCGGAATGCTGGCGTTCGTGAGCATTGTTTTAGGGTTGAGGTGCCCTGGCCTCCAGCACCATTTCGCCGCTTAAGAGGATGACCTTCCGTATCAAAAGCCTTATAGGCTTTTCCCTGTCCTCCCAGGGTAGGTCGTCCAACCTTTCCACGACTTCCCGGGCCACCTCAGGCAAGGTGCCCGCGCCATAAGGCACTTCTAGGCTGGAATTAACCGTTTCTTCCAGTTCCCTCAGCCTGGCTTCCAAAACCTTCTTTTCTACTTCCAACTCCTTCACTTCCCGCTCGAACAATTCCAGGGTTATAAGGCCGCGCTTATATACCTCCAAAACCCGCTCCCTTTCCCGTTCGGCCTGTTCCAGGCGCTTTTTCACCCTTCCGGCTTCCTCGGAAATCCGTTCGGCTGCGGAGATATCCAGGACGTCGCGCACCAGGCCTTCGGGGTCATAAAGCCATTCCCTCACTTTGCCCCAAACCGCCTCTTCCACCTTGTCAGCCCGGTGCCTGTTGCCCGGGCAGGACACCGTCCTTTGCCTGTCTGCCCGCACGGACGCCCATGCCCGGGTGCAAATGTAATATCTAAAGATGTTCCCCTTCCGGCTCCTGCCGTAGCCGCCGCACATGCTCCCGCCGCAAAGACCGCAGTAGACGAGGCCGCTTAAAGGGTAGTAATGGATTTTCTCCCCCTGGCGGCCGCGCTTCCGGGAAGCTATGGCCTGCTGGAGGATTTCCCATTCTGCGGGGTCGATTAACGGGGGTACGGGTACGGCTATCCAATCTTCCCGGGGGCGGATTCTGGGGCTTGCGCTGCTTCCCCGCTGCCTTGCGGCCTTATGCCCTTCGGTGTCGTACCGGTGGACGTACAGGGTGCCCTTGTAGGCGGGGTTTTTCAGTATCCTTCTTACCGTCTGCCGGTACCATCTCGACCCTCTGGGCCCGGGTATCCCCTCGGCGTTCAGGGCTGCGGCTATCTCGCTGCAGGATTTCCCCGACAGGGCCATATCGGCCATACGGCGATACACGGCCGACTTAGCCTCGTCGACCTCGTATTTTCCCTCAACGTACCGGTACCCGTAGGTCCTGGGGTCGAAAGGTAGATAACCCTGTTTAGCTTTGGCCAGGCGTCCGAACTGGCTGCGCAGTTTGAACTTCTCCTTTTCGTATTCGGCGATGGCGCCGCGTAAAGAGTAAAAAAGCCTCCCCTCCGGGTTGGCCTGCCAGTCCAGCGTTACAAACTCCAACCGACAGCCGGCCTTTTCTATGGCCTCCACCAGGAGGAGCTGGTGGGCCAGGCGCCTGGACAGCCGGTCGGGATCATAAACAATAAAGAAGGCCGCGCTCTTTGCTGCGGCCAGGGCGGCCTGGAGGCCTGGGCGCTCCAGAATTTCTCCTGTGTAGCCTTCATCCCGGTATACTTCCATCCGGTCGGCCCCCAGCTCGCGTGCCTTCTTTCGACAGGCCTCCTCTTGGGCTTCAAGGCTGTATCCGTGCCGGGCCTGATCGTCGGTGGAAACGCGCAAGTATATTACGGCCAGCATCCGGCTTCCACCTTTCCCTTCCCGCCTGCGGCGCAAAGTCTCTGGAAGGCGTGACGCCTGGCCTCTTTCAGGGCCCTTTCACCCTCTTCCCTTGAGCCCGTATATATTACCTTAATTATATAGCTTCCCGCCGGACCCTTGCTGCCCACTCTTCCTGCCGCCGCCATCTCACTTCCCCCCGGTACATTGTACGAAGACCTCGGATTGTCCTACCACCGGAAAAGGAGTCCAATCTAAGACCTTCGCGGTTCCCCTGCAGGAACTCTAGGGGGTTGATGCCGAATTCATTGTCTGGAAATCCGCAGCTAAGACGACGGCTCGACGTCCTGTTTTGTTCTTTTGGGGAGCAAACTCGGCGTGGCCGTAAGAATATAAACGGGAGTACAGAAGCCGCACTGGACGGCTTCCTCTTGGATATCGGCGGCCGATATATGGGGAGTTTCAGAAGGGTAGGTTCAGTGGCGAGACTTTCCTCTATGAAGGTGCAGTCATAGAAAACTGGCCCTCGTGGGCGAGGAACTCCCTCATCTACAGCGAATCAAGGCTTAATCGAGGAATGCCAGACCTAGGAAAGGGTTTAAGCCTTAGACCTGCCCGGCTGAGGGACAGCCTTTGAGTTATTGGCCACACCCTCAATTAAAAAGGCCACATCTCTTCTCAGGTTTGAAGAAGCCGGGATTACCAAAAGAAGAGCTGTGACCTATTTAATAAAGTTAAGTGAGTCTACTTGCCCTCATAAGTTGGCCCTGCGCTCACGCCGGGCTTCAAAGATACGCGCGCAATCCTCACTGCAAAAGTAACACTCTTGTCCGCCGTAAATCCTGTAAACAGCCTCTTCCTTGTTTACCATCATTCCACAGACAGGGTCCCGGGCCTGGCCGGTAGACATTCTGCTTTTTTGTTCCCTCATTGGGTGGTCTGCTCGGGGGTGACCATCACCGTCTTCGCCATGCTCCATACGTTTACCGGGATTATGCTGCCTGTGCCGGTGACCTCCGCAACACCCATCCCCATAACGCATCATGAAAAACATTAAGCCCCCTAAGATGAGATAAGGTAAATATGCTGTCAGGAATTCCAAGGCTCTCTTCTCCTTCGGGAAGGAAACTAGTGCGGCCTCCTTTTATAGCCTTCAGGGGTTTGGGAGCTAAGATAGTTCTTAATGAAGGGGCGAGGCCCCGGCTGGCGGGGTAAAATACCCCGCGTTTGGGAGCTAAGATAGTTCTTAATGAAGCAAGACCCTGAACTGTATAAAGATCAGGGCCCTGCTTGTCCTGGGTATTGTACCCAGTATTTAATACATCATACCGTAGGCGCCCATCATATGCCCTCCGTACCTAAAACCGGAAAGAGCAGGTCGTCCCCCGCTGTTTCCGAAGAAACCGGCGCCACAGTGACCGGCACCCATCATCCCAAAGCCGTAGTCCCTATGATACTGTTGCATGTAGTCCAGGTGTTCTTTCATTATGCGGCCCTGTTCGGGGGTAATCTCCCCGCCCTCTACATACTTATCGATAATTTGCTTCTTTAGCTCGAACATCTGTTGGAAGAGCTGATTGACTTCTTCCCTTTGTTGGTCGTTCAGGGCCGCAAAGGCAGCAGGGACCGCCAGCGCTACCAAGAGCAAAGTGGCCATAACAACGACCAATTTCTTTTTCATAAATCACCACCTCCTTTGTTTATCCCGGTAACACTTGATTGTGAAGAAAGTTTGCCGCACGTATGAACCCTGCACCGACGCCGGCCACCCAGAAGAGTGAGCGCGAGCTCCCTAACCCCGGAGGCTCTTTACCACCCTTTATACCTCGCCTTCGCAGGATTCACAGCCCATGCCCACATTTAATTCGGTGAATTAGCCCGGCATAAACTTATGTTATCACAAGCAATCTTCCTTATCGGGCATACCCCGTGGGGGTATCCTGTAACTAGTATAGGCCTTCCCCGAAAAACCGTCAAGACTTTTCTCTCATAATATGTAATCCGTTCGTGATATTGCTGGCGTTAAATCCACCGGTGAAAATGCCGGCATGATAAACCACAACCCCGATAAATTAACCTCAGCGGTAAAGAAGCTACTCACCATCATCCGGGCCCCGGGGACGGGGATTACCCGGTCTCCACCGGCAGGACTATCAGGTCGAGGGCATGAAAGAAGACCTTAAAACGCGCTCCTGCCCTTCTTCGCCCGGTACTGGGGGCACGCCTGTTTCACCTGCGCCTCGGTGGAGAAACTGGAAGCCATCCGGCGGTGGCCGGCCGAAAGAAGCTGGCCGGGCGGTAATAGTAACAGCGAGGAAGAGAAAGGGGAGTGCTCCTCAAGCAAGGGAAGGAAATCGAAGGCAAGGCTTAAAGGTTTGGTTGAACCCGGCAGCCTACCTCACCCAGCTCACCAGGTTCGCCACCACTTCCCTTAAGACTAATGGAGGCCTTACCAGGGCCGTTCTGTGAACCCCGGCCCCCGAAACTTCCATGCCCAGCTTTCTAGCCTCTCGCATGGCGCGCAACAGGTGGAAATCGTGGCTCACGATGAGGGCCCGTTTCCATCCATGCCTCTGCATGATAGAAAGCGCGCCTTCTAAGTTTTCCCGCGTACTATGGGAAATAGTTTCTTCATAGATGCAATTTGCTGGTAAGCCCCGGGCTATGAGGGTCTCCCTTGCCGTCCTTCCCTCCGGTGTGGGATTGAGATTCCCTACCCCGCCGGTGGTGATAACGGCCGGAGCATAACCTTCCCGGTATAGCCTCTCCGCCAAGGCCAGGCGTTCCAACAGAGCAGGGCTGGGGCCCTCGGGCCATACAGCCGCGCCCAATACAATTATTACCTCTGCTTCTTGAGGTTTAACCCGGCGGCCGAACCATTCAATGTAGCCGTAGAGAATGCCCGTTGTCAGAACTGCTCCGGCCACCAGTAAGGTTAATATGCGTACAGCAAATTTTTTCACCATATTAGATCTGGCCATGTATGTTCTCACCTTGACCCTTCGCCAACCTGGCCTGCGGGCAGTGCTTTAATCTGTATCCCAGACTAGGTTAGCCCTTCTTCTATAATTAGATCTTCTATAACCCATCTTGGGTGCTCGAATTTTGTACTCAAGCTTCTCCCTTTCAAATATCGCGCCTATTGAAGAGGTAAACAGCGGCGGCCAAGGCGAGGACTATATAGACTACAGTGTAGACTATCATCCAATCGCTGGGAGTGGACAGGCTGCCGAAGGGCCCTAAAAAGTGTTGCGGGTTGACAAAACCCATATGGGGGCTGGCGGGAACCTTCTCTACTATTTCTGCCACCAAGCGCCGGTATAGGGAGTCGGTCGGCAGGAGAAGGCTGGTGATCACTCCAGCGTACACAGCAGAAGTAGAGTCCAACAATGCCCCTATTTGCTCTATCATGCCCCCCACCACGGCCAGGGCGTAGAGGGCAAAGGCCAGGATGCCATTGCCCATGGTGGGAAGCCTGGTGGTGCCCAGCATAGCGACGGCCAGGAGCACCACGGGCTCAAGGACGAACAGGCCCAGGGCGGGCAAAAGGCCGGGTATCATCATGCCCACCTGCCAGTATAGCAGACCGGCCAGGGCTAAGAAAAAGAAGGCTGCATAGGTGACTAACACCGCTGCCTGACCGGCAAATTTGCCCAACAGGAGGGAGCTGCGGGACAGGGGCCTCGTAGCCAGGGTAGGAATGGTGCCGTTTTCAATTTCGCCAGAAATACTGCCGACAGCGGACATGATGGACAGACCCGCCACCAGGAAACCCGCGAAGTAAACGCCGAGCACAAAGACGAGTATCCCTTGCATATACTCTAGGGAGTTTGCCTGCCAGTTCAGGTTCTCGCCTATGAAGTGGAGGCCGGTGCCGTACAAGACTAGAAAGCCCAGGGTTAACACGCCGACTACTATAACAACTTTCTTGCGCCAGGCCTCGCGAAAGGTGAAAAGGGCCATTAACCACATTCCAGCTTTTCCCCTTCCCCCACTAGCTTGACAAAGACTTCCTCCAGGGAGTTTTGCCGGGGCGTTATCTCATATATGCGCAGGCCCTCCGCCACCAGGTACGCTACCAGATGGGGTATTTCCTCCTTACTGTTTAGGGCCACAGTAAGATGGCTGCCTTCTGCCCTTAAGGAGGGGTAGCGGCGACGTAAGTTTTCCTCCAGTTCCGGTTTTAAGCCGCCGACCCTGGCCTTAACCTCCGTGGGCCCCATGATAAGCTCCTTAAGGCTTCCCTGCGCCAGCACCCTCCCCTGGTGGATAATAGCTACCCGGTCGCACACCTGTTCGACTTCGCTTAGGAGATGGCTGTTTAGAAAGATGGTCTTACCCTCCTGTTTTAGGGCCCCAAGGAGTTCCCGTACCTGGCGCCGGCCCAGGGGGTCCAGGGCCGAGGTGGGCTCATCTAGGAAGATTACCCGGGGGTTACCTACCAGGGCAGCCGCCAGACCCAAACGCTGCTGCATGCCCTTGCTGTAATGGGCTACCATTTTTCCCCCGTCTTTGTCTAACCCCACGAGTTCCAAAACCTGCCGGGCCCGGCGCCGGGCTTCCTTCTCTTTAAGTCCCGCAAGGCGACCGTGGAAGACCAAAAGCTCCTCGCCCTTAAGCCACTCATGAAGGCGGAAGTTTTCCGGTAGAAAACCAATCTCCCGGCGTCCCCGGCTATCCCACGGCCTGCGTCCGGCCACCAGGGCTTCTCCCTGCGTAGGGTAAACCAGGCCCACTAACATTTTGACCAGCGTGGTCTTACCTGCGCCGTTGGGCCCTAAAAGGCCGAAAATCTGCCCCTCCTCTACGGAGAGGCAGATCTCCCGGCAGGCTATTTGTCTACCGTAGATTTTCGTCAGATTCCTGGTTTCGACGATAGCCACTATTTGACCTCCGCGAGGTCCTCGGCGGCCGTTCGCTCTCCCAGAAGGTAATACAGCCACCTATACACCCCGGAATAATAAGTCTGAAACAGCCCTTCAAATTCAAAAAGCTCGATGGCCCTTTCCCCCCGCAACTTTATTCCATAAATATAACACCGCTACTCAGGAGTTTGTGACATCCGTTGCTGGAAAACGTCCACTTCTTCACTAGAAGTGCCTTTTCCCAGCTGAAGAAGGAACACCACTATGATAATAACGAATGATATAAAAATCCTAGCTTGTTACCTTCAAAACTCAATTATTCCATACTAAAATTAAGTATGGGACAGGGCAGGCTAGGGAAGGGTTAAAGTTGTAAAGGAGGCGAGTCATGCATCAAGCATCAAGGGACCTCTTGGAGCAAGCCAAGGCCATAGCTCATACCCTGGTTGCCATTCCCCCTCACTATGACACCGTATTGGAAGACCTGGTCGACCGCGCGACACATAAGGAGGCCCATCTATGGTGGCGGGATACGAAGGATCCCGACCAAGGCATGGTTGTTGTCATCCTGGCCATGCCTGAAGGACGCCTCCTGGAATTGGAAAGATTTGAATGTGAAGAGCCGCCGGTCTTTAAGGGCGGCCAACCCCGAGAGGCCGTTTCCCTCGACCAACGAAGACAGGTCGCCGAAGCCTTTTTGATGACCCACGTGCCGGGTTTCCAAACGGATTTCCCGCAACTTCACGTCGAGGACTTCAAGGGCTTTACCCGTTTTGCGTGGTCGCAGACGGTGGCCGGACGGCCGCTGCCGGACACCGGCCTACACATCGACGTTGACACCCGCGGTCGCATCAAGGCCTTCCGCTTCAAAGGAAAACGCGTTCGGCTGCCGTCGCCGCCTGCACAACTCCGTTCACGCGAGGAGGTCCTACAGGAGGCGAAGCGCGCCCTTAACGCCACCTTGATGCTCGCCCACCTCGATCCAAAGATTTATCTTCTTCCGCAAGATGGCCTCGGCGAAACCCGGCTAGTCTACTGGATCGAAGGCCTTGGGTCGCTCCCCGCGGATGGGGACGTCCCCGGCCCAGCTTACAACGTGCATGTTTCCTCGGACAAAAAGCCAAAGCTCCTTCCCTTGGAGGCCTCGTCCGATCCTGTCGTCCTCGGCCAAGAAGCTCTCGAGGCGTTCCTTGAGCACGTTAGCGGGGACCTTAGCCGCTATCCGCGGCGCGACATGGATTGGGAGGGTGAGCGGCAGGTGGTGTGGCTTGAAGAAACATACGCCAATTTTATCTCTCCTGACCTGTGGCCTACAGCCGACGTCTTGTTGCGACCCGGGTTTCCGCCTGAATCCCCCTCATCTCCCCAAGCCAAAACCTTTGCTCAATTGTTTGAGGCCCTTTTTAATTTTCGCGTCGCCAAGATGACCATCTGCCAAGCTTCGGGGCGCCTCTTGGGCTTCGTTCGCTTTTGCCATGATAACGAAACCCAGCGCGTCATCTCCGCGCCGAAGTGCTTGCCCCCTGCCGTGCTTAAAGCTAAGGCTATCGCTTTCATCCAGCGCGTCTTCCCCGAGGCCCACCGTTATTTGTTCTTGGTCGATGACGAAATCCTCGATTCTCCTCCGATACAAGAAGAAGGCCTCGCAGAAGCTTCAGGCGAGAGCCCAAATCAAATATTTCGGTTTGAAGCTTTTATCGACGGCATTCCCCTTTATCTATTCTCTTGTTTCGTCACCTTGCGCCGCACCGATGGTCGTATCGTCGCCTACATGAGTACCGAGACGCACCCCTCCATCTTTCTGGCAACTCCCAAAACGCCCCGAATCACCCGGGAAGCGGCCATCGCCCGTGTCGCGCAAGAGCTCGATATCCGCCTCGAATGGGACCAAATCCCAGAAGGGGAGGATAACGACATCGCCTTGTTCTACCGTCCTTACTTTCCCCAAGGGACCATACGTTTCATCGACGCCCTTAGCGGTGAGCCCATCAGGGAACGGCACCCTTAATACGTTTAAGGCCCGAGCTTTAGCACATACTCGATGTCCGCTAAGATAAAGATAAATTCAACGAACAGGCAGGAGAATTGTAACGGTGGTGCCTTGCCCCGGCTGACTGGCAATCTCGAGGCGCCCTCCGTGAAGACCTATGATCTCCTCCCAGAGGGCCAATCCCAGGCCGCTCCCGCTGGAGGGGGCCTGGCGGCCGCGATAGAAACGCTGGGTAACCAGGGGTAGTTCCTGAGGATCTATGCCCACGCCGGTGTCGCAAACCTTTAGAGCCAGGTTCTGGCCCAGCCGTTCCAGAGCCACGATGATTCTTCCCCCTGCCAGAGTGAATTTCAGGGCGTTGTCCACCAGATTCACCAGGACTTGTTTCAGGCGGTCGACGTCGGCTTCCACCGGAGGAAAGGGAGCTTTTATGGTGTTCTGCAGATTTATTCCCTGCCGCACCGCCCGCGGGCGCATTTGTTCGGCAGTGTCCTGCACCAGCCCGGCTAGGTCCACGGGCGACAAGCGCAAAGTAAGCTGCCCCGCGGCCAGGCGGCTAAAATCAAGCAACTCCTCCACCAGGCCTGTCAGACGGTCGGTTTCGCGGTTGATGATTTCCAGCCCGCGCCGTAGTTCCTGTTCTTCTACCGGAAGTCCCCCAGCAGGGTGATTACAAAGCCCTTAATGGAAGTTAAAGGAGTACGCAGTTCGTAGGAGATGGAGCTAATGAATTCGCTTTTTAGCCTGTCCAGCCGCTGCAATTCCTGAGTCATGTGATTTAGAGTATCGGCCAGGCGACCGATCTCGTCGTTAAAGTGACGAGCGACGGTAACGTTCAAGTTGCCACGGGCAATGCGCTCAGCCGCTAAAGTGATTTCGCTAAGCGGCCGTACCACGGTCCCCGCCAGGAAAGAACCGACGGCAGCCAAAAAGGTAAGGGCAGGCAGCGGTTACCAGCAGCCAGATCAGAGTGACGTTCCTGATCACCCTCCTTACCACCATGAGGCTGGAGCTGATGCGGAGGGCGCCGCTGACCACTCCCCCCTGGCGCAAGGGCCGGGCCACGGCCAAAATAGCTTCACCGGTGGCCGGATTGGCCCCCCGGTAGGTCCCCGGCTCGCCCCGGAGGGCGGCCTGCACTTCAGGGGCCCGACGCCCCTCTTCCTGCAGCAGGGGATCGTGAGAGTCAGCCAACATCCGGCCCTCCAAATCCACTATCTGTACGCGGGCCTGGGTTCCCTGGGCAAAGCTGGAAACTAGTTGCGAAGCTGCCAGGGCGAGATCGACTACCCGATCCGGCCGGCTCCAGTAATCATGAAAAAATTAGCGTTCCATTCCGCCTGTCTGGTCAATATAGATTCGATGCCGGAAATATAGTAGGCGTTAAGGCCTGCCATTAGCATACCGCCGCCCAGGAGAAAGAGAAGCCCGGTGATAAGGAGGTAAGCGGCGACAATGCGGCCGCGGATGCCGGAAAACATCTTACTGGCCTCCCCATATTAGCTTCCCGTGCGGCTGTCCTTATCTTCCTGGCCGGGGTTTAAGCAGTAACCTACCCCCCCAGGCCGTTTGCAGGTAGACGGGCCGGGCGGGGTTATCCTCCAATTTCTCCCTCAGGCGGCGGATGTGCACATCTACCGTCTTGGGATCGCCGCAGTAATCCGGGCCCTCATCTTCGATGATTACGATCAGCTCTCGGTCTATGGTTAGCCCCTTCTGACCGGCGGGCCCTGGCCTTTATCTGCCCGTTACCCGCACCTTTTTTAGCTCCTTGAGGACCACTTCCTTTGCTCTTGGGCCCATTGCTCTATCCCCTTGAGGCCCCCTCTCGTTCCTTCGGTTTTAAAACAGTAACTTTATCCACGTCCGGCCGGGCCTTGAGGCGCTGCAGGGCCCGAGCCGGGAGGATCCAATCACTCCGTAGTTCCACGGCGCGGGCATAGGCCTCCCTGGCCCGGTCATATTGTTGCAATCCCTCCCAGGCCAGCCCGCTGCTGTAGTAGGCCTGCGCCAGCAGGAACGGGGAAACGCTATAAGGGGGTCCGAAAAGCTTTTCCGGAACCTCCGGAGGTACCGAAGCCGGACCTTGAGAGTCGTCCCGGGCGGTGATCCGGGCGAAGGTGGCCAGCGCCTCCTCGTAGCGCCCCAGGGCGAGGAAAGCCTGGCCCTTCACCAGATCCCACTGATCGGTGCCCGGGTATTCCCCCTTCAGGCCGGTGCCCTTTTCTATGGAGGCCAGGGCTTCCTCCGGCCGGCCAGCCTTAACCTGGGCGGAAGCCAGGTAGTACCACAGGACAGCAGCGTCGGGCATATCCTGAAGATGTTTCTGGTAGTATTCTATTACCCGCGGGAAGTAGGTCGGATAGACGTCTTCAGCCTCGTAAAATCCGGCGGGGAAATCTAGGGCCGGTGCCCAGCGATAGACCTCTACCGCCATAGCGGGTCCGGTATCCTTCGCCCAAAGGGCTATTTCCCGGCGGTTATCCCCGTCGAAGTCGCCGACTTCCAGGCGGTGATAACCGGTCTGCCAAAGGGCAGCGTAAGACGGGTCACCGTCTTTTTCAGGCTTAGTGTAAGTCAACACTTCCAATTGATTGCCTGCGGAAGCGCCGATAATCCAGCCTATGATGATCTCGGGCCGGCCGTCGCCGGTCAGATCCTCTACCCCGAGAACGTCCAGTTCCGGAAGACCGGTATTTTCTTTATGCCACACCTTTTGCCAACCTTGAGGGGTGCGGTGGGCGATAAAAACGCCGCTCCCTTGCTCCGGGCCACGGTAACCCACCACCAATTCCCGCTCACCGTCTCCGTCCAGATCCTCTGCGGCAATAGCCTTGTGCCCCTCGGCTTCGCCGTCCGGTGATTGTAGCGGCCTGGCTTCGGCCACGGTTTGGCCGGGAGCCAGCAGCTCCTGCACCGCTTTGGCCATTTCATCCACCTGTCCAGCTACCTCAGGTGGCCTGATGGCAGCTGAAGGGCTCGGAAGGCTACACCCGCCGAGGAAAAAGATCGCCCCCATGATTAAGGCCAGCCACTTTTGCAAGCAGTGCACGCGAACCACTCCTTTAATTCTTAAATTTAAATTCTAAATTCATCCTAGCATCTCCTTTCGGGTAAAGGGTTACGAAAGGGTTAACGACGCAGGATATTGTTTATAGAATGAGGTCGGCCGAGAAATCACCAGACAACTAAAGAATAACTAAAGAATATTAGCAAGAACCGTTAAGGGATCATGCCGAATAAGGATTGGAACTTGACCGGAGTACCGGAGAAATCGGGGAGGTCGACGAGGGGAACAATGGCTGAGAGCAGGCGTCTTCACCGGTAATTTCTAACCACCAGTTCTGTTATCGGACCTCTCCGGTCGGGCCTGCAGTTTATGGCCCTCCTGGCGTAGACCACCTGGATATCGTATCCCGAGTACAGCTCCCGTATGAAGGGCGTATCCGAATTGCTCAGCATCACCAAACAGCCACTTCTGTCCAGTTCCCGGAATACGGCCGCCAATCTCTTCTGGTCCTCAGGCCCGAAAGCGTCCGAAGTGTAGCCCGTAAAGTTGGCCGTATCGGATAAGGGGTAATAAGGCGGGTCAAGGTACACAAAGGTACCCGGCCGGGCAAACTCCAGCACGCGGCTAAAGTCGTCGCAGATCACCTGGGCATGTTTTAAAGCCCCGGCCACCGACCGGAGGTTGGGCTCGTCCACAATCTTGGGGTTTTTATATCTCCCAAAGGGCACGTTGTGCTTTCCCTGGCTGTTTACCCTCCACAGCCCGTTATAAGCTGTCTTGTTGAGATAAAGGAACCGGGAAGCCCTCTCTACGGGCGAAAGCTCCTGGGGATCTAAGGCCCGTACGGAGTAATAATATTCCTGCGTGTTTTTATGCTTTCTGAGATCCCTTAGGAGTTCCTCCAGGCGGTCACGCACCACCAGGTAAAAGTTAATAAGCTCCTCGTTGCTATCGATAAGGATGGCCCGGCGGGGCAGCAGGTGGAAAAATACCGCCCCGCCCCCCACGAAAGGCTCTATGTAAAGGTTATATTCCTTCTTAGGAAATAGTGGCTCAAATTGAGGTATAAGCTGGGCTTTGCCCCCTGCCCATTTAACGGGGGGCTTGGGCTTGGCTGCCCGAGGTAATAAAGATGAAAATTGTTCTAACACCCTTTGCCACCCCCCCGGATTGGCTTCCGGCAATATATCCTTCCAAAGAATACAGGTATGGTATAGCTCTACCCTGCCGGGCCGACACTCACCTTGTCGCCGGGCATTCTGTGAACCAGAACCGAGGTTAAGGCTCTACTTTGATGCCTATATTGAAAATTTGATCCCAAAAGATGTCCACCGAAAGGGAAACCGGCCCCCCATTCAGTTTGCGGGCAAAGTCTGCCAGTTCGGTGGTGATTTTCCCTTGCAGATTTTCTCCCCGGAGATTTAAGGGGCGTACCGCCTGTCGGATTTTGGCCTGGTACCCCCAATCGTCGAGGTACCGGGTGAGGAGGACTTTCTTTGCCCCTTCCTTCCCGGGCAGGAGGAGGCCCTGGGCGAGGGCGTAACCGATGGTGTTCCCCGCCGTGTTCATCCCCGCATAGCTGCTCAGCTTAAAGAGGAGACCCTTCTCCTTAAGGAATTCCATGAGAGCGTCGTCGGCCCCGTTGGAGTATGCTACATCTGCCAGGGCCACAGGAATACCTTTGTTAAGAAACATCTCGATTTCCGTCGTCAAGGCCGCCATGCTTTCTGGGTCTCCCTTTCCGTCCTGATATGCTGCTTCGCCCGTGATCCCGTTCCTTGGCGTGTTGACCACCAGGGCAAGGTCAGCCGCGCCGAGGTCCTTCACTTCTTGGCAGCCCAAAGCTTTTATGTGGGCGGAAAGATTCTCCCCAATCGGTACGTCCTCGTACCCCGCAATGGTCGCAGGACCGGCGCCGGGAGCGTAAGAAACGTAAATGTTCTTCTCCTCTCCCTCCAGCGCCGCCCGGGCCACAAGAACCAGTCCAACCTCGTCGGTGCCCGGGAAAGAAATAAACTTGTCCGGGGGAATACCACGAGCTGCTTCTATTACTACAGCGTCAACTGCCT
>DOLC01000124.1 GCA_003509545.1 Peptococcaceae bacterium | reverse complement strand
CGCTCGGCCTCAAGCTCCGGCGGACTTCCCAGCAAATTCGACCTCCTGTCTCAGTTGCTGGCCTCGGGCATCCATGCCCTCGGGTCCGCCTCCGCTTTCGGCCTCGTTAAGTTTGCCTACCGCTCGGGCTTAGTCGCTCGCTTTCAAGCCAAAGCATGGCCACCCCGGCGAAAACTGGGGATGCCTCAGAGGACCTCCAGAACCGGGGCCCCGGGGTTCTGCGACCGGCCCTGGGGCCATGGATCTCACCGGGAGTTAGCCTCCTGCTCCATACCTGGGACTCCCACCGGCCCGCCGCGGTTTCTCTCGCCGGCCAAGGCCTTGGGGGCCCCGGGTCCCCAGGCGAGGATCTGCCGGAGGTCCCTAATGGCTCCCGGAGGCGGCGGCCAAGGGGTTATCCCCCGAGGTAGGCCTTCTTTACCTCTTCGCTACCCGATAGCTCCTCGGCGCTACCCGCTAGGACGATCCGCCCGGTTTCTAGAACGTAGCCCCGGTGGGCCACCTGCAGGGCGGAATGGACGTTCTGCTCCACCAGGAGGATGGTGGTCCCGCGGCGGTTAATTTCCTGGATTATGGAAAAGATCTCTTTGACCAGGAGAGGGGCCAGGCCCATGGAGGGTTCGTCCAGAAGCAGGAGCCTGGGGCGCATCATGAGGGCGCGGCCGATGGCCAGCATCTGCTGCTCCCCGCCCGACAGCGTACCAGCAAGCTGTTTCTGGCGTTCCTTCAGCCGCGGAAAGTGCCTCCAGACCTCATCCAGGGCAGAGGCCACCTCCCGGCGGTCCCTCCTGAGGTAGGCGCCCAGCTCCAGGTTTTCCAGGACCGTAAGGTTGGCAAAGATGCGCCTCCCCTCGGGTACGTGGGAGATCCCCATCCTTACCACTTCTTGGGCGGACACCCGGTGGAGGCGGCAGCCGTCGAAGATTATCTCCCCCGAACGCGGCTGTAGCAGGGCCGATATGGCCTTTAAGGTGGTGCTCTTCCCCGCTCCGTTGGCGCCCAGGAGTGTAACGATCTCCCCTTCCTTCACCTCCAGGGTAACCCCCTTGAGGGCGTGGATGGCACCGTAATATACATGGACGTCCTTAAGCGCCAGCAAGGGCCAGGGCCACCTCCTCCCCCAGGTAGGCCTCTATCACCCGCGGGTGGCGGCGTATCTCTCCCGGCGGGCCCTCGGCTATCACTTGGCCGTAGTCGAGGGCATAGATTCTTTCACAGAGGTTCATGACCATAGACATATCGTGCTCTATCAGCAGGATGCTCAGGGAAAATTCCTGCCGCAGCCACCGTATGAAATCCATGAGGGCTTGGGTCTCCTGGGGGTTCATCCCCGCCGCCGGTTCATCCAGGAGGAGGAGCCGGGGACGGGCGGCCAGGGCCCGGGCGATCTCCAGCCTTCGCTGTTCGCCGTAGGGCAAATTTTTAGCCTTTTCCTGGGCGTACTGCTTGAGGCCGAACAGCTCCAGCAATTCCTCCGCCCTGCGGCGCATTTCCCCCTCGTGCCGATAGTACGAAGGAAGGCGCAGGACGGCTCCCAGCAGCGAGTACCGGCTGTGCCAGTGGAAGGATATGGCGATGTTGTCCAGCACGGTGAGTTCGCCGAAGAGGCGGATGTTCTGGAAGGTGCGGGCCAGGCCGAGCTGGGTTATCTGGAAGGGCCGCAGGCCCACCAGGCTGCGCCCCTGCCAGAGGATATCCCCACGCTGGGGGCGGTAGATCCCCGTGAGGAGATTGAAGACCGTAGTCTTGCCGGCCCCGTTGGGGCCGATGAGGCCCACCAGCTCCCCTTCTCCAATGGTCAGGTTTACCCCGGACACAGCGGCCAGGCCTCCGAAGGCCAGGGTGAGGTCTTTAGTCTCCAACAATGCCACGGTCCGCGCCTCCTCTTGGCCGCAGGATATTCAAGGTGAGCTCCTTGTTGCCCATGAGCCCCTGAGGCCGGAAGATCATTACCGCTACCAGCAGGGCGGCGTAGATGACCATTCGCAGCAGGGCCAGGTCTTGCAGGAGGGCATTAACCAGGGTTATGGCCGCGGCCGCAATTACCGAGCCGGTCAGGCTTCCCATGCCTCCCAAGACCACCATGACGAGGATGTCGAAGGACCGGAGGAAAGAGAAGGTGGAGGGCTGGATGAGATAGAAATAGTGGGCGTAAAGACCCCCTGCCAGTCCCCCGAAGAAGGCTCCCAGAGTAAAGGCCAGGACCTTGTAGTAGGTAGTGTTAATGCCCATGGCCTCGGCCGCGATTTCGTTTTCCCGGACCGCCAGGCACGCCCGGCCGTGGGTGGAATTGATAAAGTTCTTTATGGCCACCACGGTCAGCACGGTCATGGCATAGAGCCAGGGCCAGGTGGTAAGCCGGGGAATCCCCATAATCCCCGCCGCCCCGCCTACGTACTCTATATTTACGGCCAGGCCGCGGATTATCTCCCCGAACCCCAGGGTGGCAATGGCCAGGTAATCGCCCCGAAGGCGCAGGGTGGGCAGGCCTATAAGGACCCCTGCGAGGGCGGCGGCCAGGGAACCGACCGCTAGGGCCAGGGCGAAGGGCTGCCCCAATTTAACCGTAAATATTGTGGCCACGTAGGCCCCGATGGCCATGAAACCAGCATGCCCCAGGGCGAGCTGGCCGGTAAACCCCACAATGAGGTTCAGGCTGGTGGCCAGGATCACGTTTATTCCCAGGAGCATAAGGTTTACCTGCTGGAACTTAGTGATGATGCCCTCTTCAAGGAGCCAGTCCACGGCGAAATATATGCCAATTATAACCAGAAAAATAGCTATATTTTTACTCCTGAAATAACCCATGGACGTCGCCTCGATTTTAACCCTAAACTTTTTCTACCGTATCCTTCCCCAACAGCCCCGCGGGGCGGAAGAGCAATACCAGGATCAGGAGGATAAACACCACGGGATCCCGGAGCTCGCTACTGCCGTAACCGCTTACCAACGCCTCTATGATTCCCAAAAAGAATCCCCCGGCCATTGCCCCGGGGATGATGCCTATCCCGCCGATGACCGCCGCTACAAAGGCCTTGAGGCCGGGCATCAGGCCCATAAGGGGGTGTACGGTGTTATAGTACAGACCCCACAGCACCCCGGCCACAGCCGCAAAGGCCGAGCCCAGGGCAAAGGTGACGGAAACGACGCTGTCCACATTAATACCCATTAGGGCTGCCGCTTCCTTATCGTAGGCCACGGCCCGCATGGCCTTTCCCACTTTGGTATAGTGGACGATGTACTGGAGTATGACCATAACGAGGAGTGTGAGGGCCAGGATCAAAAGTTGCATGCTGGTAATCCTTACGGTCCCCCCCAGAAGGGTATAGGTATAATTGTTTACCGTCCCCGGGGGGAAGGAGCGAAAATCCGTGCCCAGCAGCCACAGGCCCCCGTTCTCCAGGAACAGGGAAACGCCGATGGCCGTAATCAAGGCCGCCAACCGCGGCGCCTGCCGTAGGGGTTTGTAGGCTATCCTCTCGATGGCTACCCCCAGCAGGGCGCAGAAGACCACGGCCAGGACCAGGGCCGGTACCACGCCCACCTTGAGGACGGTGATGGCAAAAAACGCCACGTACGCAGCTACCATCAGTATGTCCCCGTGGGCAAAATTGATCAATTGGATAATCCCGTAGACCATGGTGTAGCCCAAGGCTATCAGGGCGTAGATACCGCCCAAGGTCAACCCGTTGATCAGCTGCTGTACTAACTCTGCCAAATCTGCCACTCCTTGTAGCCGGCCCGAGGCGTAAATCCAATGAGGGGGTAAGGTTTACCCCCTCATTGGATCCTTTAATTGTCCCTTTTGACTTAGTCCACCTTGACCTCAGGTGCCATTTTCTTAGCCTTGAGGGTCTGTTTGCCGTCAACGATGGCAATAATGGATACTTCCTTGACCGGATTATGGTTGGCGTCCATGCTAAGGCGGCCGGTTATACCCTCAAAGTCCTTGGTGGCGGCCAGGGCATCCTTGATGGCCACCGGGTCTGCCTTGCCGGCCCGTTTGATGGCATCGGCCAGCATGTAGGCGGTTTCATATCCCAGGGCGGCAAAGGCATCGGGTTCGGCGTTGTATTTCGCTTTATAAGCCTGCACGAAGGCACGGACCTTTTCGCTCGGATCGGCGGGCGAATAGTGGTTGGTGAAGTAGGTATCCTTCAGGTTATCGGCGCCCCCGGCCAGGTTAACCAGTTCGGGGGAGTCCCACCCGTCGGCTCCCATCATGGGGACCTGGATGTCGAGTTCCCGGGCCTGGGCTATTATTTTACCCACCTGGCCGTAGTAGGCGGGCACGTAGATTAGCTCAGCCCCGGCCTGGGAAGCCCTCGTCAATAGAGGACGGAAGTCCTGGTCGTTTTCGCTGAAACTTCCCTCGGCCACGATTTCGCCGCCCAGCTTGGTGAATTCTTCCTTGAAGACCCGGTAGAGACCCTTGCTATAATCGTTACCGTTGTCGTAAAGGATGGCGGCCTTCTTGACTCCCAGTTCGTTGAAGGCGAATTCGGCCGCCACAATGGCCTGGGGCGGGTCCGTGAAGCAGGTGCGGAAGATGAAGTCGCGCACCTTCTTGGCCTGGGGATCGTAAGTCACGTCCAGGGCCGTGGCGGAAGGAGAAATCAGGGGTACTTGGTTGTCCATGGCTACAGGTATGCAGGCCTTAGTGGCCCCGGTCGTGGCCGGCCCCAGAATGGCCACCACTCCCTGCTCCACCAGCTTCGAGGCTACGCTCATGGCCTCTTCGGCTTTGCTGGCGTTATCGAGGACTACGGGTTCCAGTTTCATGCCCAAGACGCCGCCGGCCGCGTTAATTTCCTCCAGGGCTAGCAGGATCCCGTTCTTAATATTCGTCCCGTAAGTAGCCACGGCGCCGGAGAGCTCCAGGTTGAGGCCCACTTTAATGGTGCCGCCTTGCTGTTCCCCTCCCTGGCCGCCGCTCCCCTGGCTCTGCTGGGCCTGTCCACAGGAGCTAACGAAGGCCAGGAGCAGCAGGGTTACTGCCAGGAAGAAAATGCTTCGCAGACTCCTCACTCCACAAGACCTCCTTTTTCTCGCCTTTGCGTGTCTCTACACACTTGGACTTATTATAAACCTGCCCGGTAAGACCTGTCAATTACCAGTCTGCAGCGCCATTTCCTGTTTTCTGCCGGTATCAGAACCCGGACCAGGATCCCGGCTCGCCAGGGGTTGCCGCAATGATGTACATGGCGTGGGACCACAGCAGGGGCCTGGCTACGGGGCCCCAGCGCCGCACCCAATACGCGTAATGCTCAGGGGAATTCAGGTTATGGGGCACCTGCTCCGGCAGCCGGCCTTCTTCGTCGGCCTGGGCGGCCACCCATTCCAGGAGGTCGCGGGCCTCCCTTTCCCTTCCTCGGAGGCGGTAGTACCAGGCCAGCCACGCCGTAAGCAGCACCCATTCCCCGCCGCCGTAGTACGTATCCTCCTTGTAGCGTTTGAGTCCTCCTCCCAGGAGGTCCTCCTCTATTTTGTCTACGGTAGTACGAAAGGTGGGGTCGTCCCAGGAGCAGACACCGAAGGGCACGGCCAGCCATAGGAGATTGGCGTCAACCCCGGGCCGGCCGGCGAACTTGACAAAATGCCCTTCCCGGCTGAATTCGGCCCTCAGCTTAGCGGGTAAATCATCCAGGACGGACAGTACCTTTTCCTCCCAGGAAGGCTCCAGCCACGGTAACGCGGCCCTTAAACCGCCGTAGATGGCCGCCCAGGTGGAAGGGTGCCGGTATTCGCCCCATTCTTCCCAGCAGTCCAGACAGGGGCGGTCCCACAGGGCGCACAGATAGGCGGTCACCAGGGAAATGGCCTCCCTGTAAGGCCGATCCGCCCTACCCTGGTGCCCGAGGTGGGAGGCCAGGCCCCACAGGTAAGTGCCGTAGCCGTCGAGCTGGAAATTTCCCCACGGTTCCCGTCCTTCTTCCCCCAGCAGAGTGTAGCGGGTGTGAAGGTAGTCTTCGTCGCCCAGGGGCCGGCTTTCCTCTGCCGCCCGCAGGGCCCGGTGGACCTTGTGGCCGTGCTTTACGATCGTCTCGGCCATGAAGGTATAAAAGGCCCCGGCAGCTTCCCCCTCTCCCGCCAGATCCAGGGCGTAGGCGATGAAGGTGCCGTCCCGCAGCCACACGTACTCGTAGGGAGGGAAAGAGGGTGCTGCGGGGAAAGCGCCCCAGGGGGTCTGGTACCCTTTAAGGATGGCCACGCTCCTCTTTAAGATACCGTCCAAGAAAATTCATCCTCCGCAGGAGATCCAGAAGGCAAAACAGGCCCTGGCCTTAAAGTATGCCGGGCCTGCCTCGTAGTTCAGGTTGTCGGCCCCTTCTCTATCCCGAAAATACGCTTTAGCTATTTTCCTTCCTCTGCTGGTGCCGCACAGGCGCCATGAACGTCTACCCTGGAGCGCCTGTCCCGGCCGGCCAAAAGGAGTCGTCCGGGGAAACACCAAAGAAGGGTAATAGTTCCCTCCTGCAGGACAAAAGGGGCGCCTCTACTGGGCGTTTTTTAGGAAGTACTGGTGGAACCGGAGATCGCCGGTCAGTTCCGGATGGAAGGCCGTGGCCAGGAGTTTTCCCTGGCGCGCCGCCACTATCTTCCCGTCCACGGCAGCCAGTACCTCCACGCCCGGACCCACTTCTTCCGCGTAAGGGGCACGAATAAAAACCCCCCGGAAGGGTTCCGATCCCAGCGGAGGAATGGATAAGTCCGTCTCAAAGCTGTCCACCTGGCGGCCGAAGGCGTTCCGCCGCACCTTCATATCCATGAGGGACAGGCGGGTCTGTTGGCTATCGATTATATCCTTGGCCAGGAGCACCATGCCGGCACAGGTACCCCAGATGGGCATTCCTTGTTCTCCCCTACGGCGTATGGGTTCCAGTAAGGAGAATTCTACCATCAACCGGCCGATGGCTGTGCTCTCGCCGCCCGGAATTATGAGGGCTTCTACCCCCTCCAGTTCCCGGGGTTTACGTACCTCGCGGCCGCGGGCACCGCAGGCCTCCAATTTTTCTATGTGCTCCCTGAAGGCCCCCTGCAGGGCCAGTACTCCTACCAGCATGGGTCCTATCTTCCTCTCCTTACCATCCGCGTTCCTGCATCCGCTGTTCCTGGCTCAAGGTGGCGATGTCGATGCCCGGCATGGCTTCGCCCAGGTCCTTGGACACTTCTGCCAGAACGTGGGGATCGTTGTAATGGGTGGTGGCAGCCACAATGGCCCGGGCCCGTTTCATGGGATCGGCCGATTTGAAAATACCCGAGCCCACAAAGATTCCATCGGCCCCCAGCTGCATCATGAGGGCTGCATCCGCAGGGGTGGCAATTCCCCCGGCCGCAAAATTCACCACCGGGAGGCGCCCCAATTTCTTGGTCTCCAGGACCAGCTCGTAGGGCGCCTGGATGTTTTTCGCATAAGTCATCAATTCTTCCTCCGGCAGGTTGACCAGCCTGCGTATCTCGGCCATTACCATGCGCATATGGCGCACGGCTTCCACCACATTGCCCGTGCCGGGCTCGCCCTTGGTCCGGATCATGGCCGCCCCTTCGCCGATCCGGCGCAAGGCCTCACCCAGGTTGCGGGCGCCGCAAACGAAGGGTACCTTGAAGGCGTGCTTGTTGATGTGAAATTCCTCGTCGGCGGGTGTGAGAACCTCGCTCTCGTCAATATAGTCTACCCCTAAGGCTTCCAGGATCTGCGCTTCTACAAAGTGGCCTATGCGAACCTTGGCCATGACCGGAATGGTTACGGCGTCCATTATCCGCAGGATAACGGTGGGATCGGCCATCCGGGCCACCCCTCCGGCAGCCCGTATATCCGCCGGCACCCTCTCCAGCGCCATGACGGCGCAGGCGCCCGCCTCCTCGGCGATCTTTGCCTGCTCGGGGGTGGTGACGTCCATAATTACCCCGCCCTTGAGCATCTCGGCCAGGCCCGTCTTTACCGTCCACGTGCCTTTTTCAGCTGCGGCCACACCCACTCCCCCCTGTATCGTTAGATTAACCCTAAGTGATTTTATAATATAAATCCCGCCGGATGCAACTGGCTTTTAGCTTGATTTAATAATAAACCCTGCCGTTAAATTTTTCTTCATGGTACCCGGGCCACGGCCATGACCCGGTCCTTTTCCTCTAAGCGCATGAGGGTGACTCCCTGGGTATACCGCCCCTGGCGGGAAATATCCGACGTTTGCAGGCGGATGAGGAGTCCCTCGGCGGTGATGAGCATGAGTTCTTCTTCCTCCCCGGCAACGACCACCCCTGCCAGGAGGCCCGTCCTGGCCGTAACCTTCATGGCTATGAGGCCCTTGCCCCCTCGTCCCTGCCGGGGATATTCTTCCAGGGAAGTACGCTTACCGAAGCCCTTTTCGGTGACCAGCACCAGATCCCGGCCGGGCAGGGCCCGGGCCATTCCCACCACCGCGTCTCCTTCCTCTAGCTTAATGCCCCGGACGCCGTGCGCTCCGCGGCCCATGGCCCGCACTTCCTCTTCCCGGAAGCGTATAATCTTTCCCTCTCGGGTAGCCAGCAGGATGTCGTCCCCCCCGCCGGTCAGTTCTACCCCTATGAGTTCGTCCTCTTCCTCAAGGTTGAGGGCTATGATCCCGTCCCGGCGGGAGGTGCGGTACTCTCTGAGGGGCGTCTTTTTCACCACCCCCTGCCGGGTGGCCATGAAAAGGTACGCATCTCCCTCGAAATCCGGAACAGCAATAACGGCCGTGATGCCTTCCCCCGGGGACAAATAGATAAGGTTAACCAGGGCCGTACCCCGGGCCTGGCGGCTCCCTTCCGGCACCTCGTGGGCCCGCATCTGGTATACTTTACCCTTATTGGTAAAAAAGAGGAGGTAATAGTGGGTGGAGGTAACGAAGAGGTGCTGGGCGAAATCCTCTTCCCGGGTGGAGAGGGCCTGGATACCCCGGCCTCCCCTCCGCTGGCTCCTGTAAGTGTCGGCAGGTAGCCTCTTGATGTATCCCCGGTGGCTGATGGTGATGACCACGTCCTCTTCGGGGACCAGGTCTTCTGCTTCCAGGGGCTCTTCTTCGGCTACGATCTGGGTGCGCCTGGCATCGGCATGCTTGGCTTTGATTTCCAGGAGTTCTTCCCGGACGATGCCCATGACTTTGGCTTCGCTGGCCAGGACCTCTCGGTAATAGGCTATCTTTTTCGTGACTTCGCGGTATTCTTCTTCTAATTTTTCCCTCTCCAGGGCGGTCAGACGCTGGAGTCTCATATCCAGAATAGCCTGGGCCTGTTTTTCGCTTAAGGAGAAATTTTCCATAAGGGCCTTACGGGCGGTGTCCGCATCCCGCGAGCGCCGGATGGTGCGGATGACGGCGTCCAGGTACTGGAGGGCTATGCGCAAACCCTCCAGGATGTGGGCCCGGGCTTCGGCCTGGTTCAGCAGATAGCGGGTCCGCCTGGTAACTATATTCTTCTGGTGGAGGAGGTAATGCTCCAGCATCTCCTTCAGATTAAGTATGCGGGGCCGCCCGTCCACCAGGGCCAGCATAATGACGCCGAAGTTTTCCTGCATCTGAGTGTGCTTGTAGAGCTGGTTTAGGATCACCCGAGGCTGGGCATCGCGCTTGAGTTCCACTACCACCCGCAGCCCCGTGCGGTCCGATTCATCCCGCAGGTCGCTTATGCCCTCGATCTTCTTTTCCCTCACCAGTTCCGCAATGGTTTCGATAAGGCGAGCTTTGTTAACCTGATAGGGCAGCTCGGTGATGACAATTTGGTGCCGCCCTCCGGTTAAGGGTTCCACGGTGGCCCGGGCCCGGATTCTAATATTGCCCCGCCCCGAGCGGTAGGCGTTCCTGATGCCCTCTTTCCCCAGGATAATCCCGCCCGTAGGGAAATCGGGCCCCTTGACCACCGCCATAATCTCCTTGAGGCCGGCTTCCGGTTTTTCGATGAGGAGCACCAGGGCATCGATGATCTCCCCCAGGTTGTGGGGAGGGATGTTGGTGGCCATGCCTACGGCAATGCCCGACGATCCGTTAACCAGGAGGTTGGGGAACCGCGCCGGCAGTACTACCGGTTCCTTTAAGGTGCCGTCATAATTGGGGATGAAGTCTACGGTGTCCTTTTCGATGTCGGCCAGCATGGCCAGGGCCAGGCTGGAAAGCCTGGCCTCGGTATACCTCATGGCCGCCGGGGAATCCCCGTCCACGGAGCCGAAGTTTCCGTGGCCGTCGATGAGGGTGTACCTGCTGGCGAAATCCTGGGCCATGCGCACCATGGTTTCGTATACGGCGGCATCCCCGTGGGGGTGATACCGGGCCAGAACATCCCCCACCACCCGGGCCGATTTTTTGTACGGCTTGTCGGGGGTCATATTGGCCTCGTACATGGCGTAGAGGATCCGGCGATGGACCGGCTTGAGGCCGTCCCGGACGTCGGGAAGGGCGCGCCCTACAATGACGCTCATGGCGTAGTCGATGTAGGAGCGCTTCATCTCTTCTTCGATCTTCACCGGCAGGACGGTACCGATTCCGGTGTTTTCAACCGCCAAGGGCTGCCACTCCTTTTAGTTAAATATCCAGGTTGCGCACCTCGTGGGCGTGTCTCTGGATGAAATCCCGCCTCGGCTCTACCCGGTCTCCCATAAGGATGCTGAAGATCTGGTCGGCGGCCACGGCATCCTCAAGGGTGACCCGGAGGAGGGTGCGGGTGGCGGGATTCATGGTCGTTTCCCACAGTTGTTCGGGGTTCATTTCCCCCAGGCCCTTATAACGCTGGATCTCCCAGCGCTCTCCGTTCCGGGAGTTCAGGAAGCTCTCCAGGGCCTGATCGCTGTAAAGGTAATGGACCTCTTTTCCCCTGGACACCTTATACAGAGGGGGTTGAGCGATATACACGTATCCCTTTTCTATCAGCGGCCTCATGTAGCGGTAGAAGAAAGTGAGGAGAAGGGTGCGGATGTGGGAGCCGTCCACATCGGCGTCGGCCATGAGGATGGTCCGGTGGTAGCGGAGTTTATCCAGGTTGAAATCCTCTCCTATGCCCGTCCCCAGAGCCGTGATGATGGCCCGGATCTCCTCGTTGTTCAGAATCTTGTCCATCCGCGCCTTTTCCACATTCAAAATCTTACCCCTGAGGGGCAGGATGGCCTGGAACCGGCGGTCCCTCCCCTGTTTCGCCGAACCCCCCGCCGAATCGCCCTCCACCAGGAAGAGTTCGGTCTGGGCCGGGTCGCGGTGGGTGCAGTCGGCCAGCTTGCCGGGAAGAGCGGTGACCTCCAGGGCACTCTTGCGCCGGGTCAGCTCCCTCGCCTTGCGGGCGGCTTCCCGGGCCCGGGCCGCGGTAAGGGCCTTGTCCAGTATCCGCCGCGCCACGCCGGGGTTCTCCTCCAGGAAGGAGCTCAAGTACTCCGCCACCAGTCCCTCCACGATACCCCTTACCTCTGAGTTGCCGAGTTTCGTTTTGGTCTGGCCCTCGAACTGGGGCTCCTTCACCTTAACGCTGATGACGGCCACCAAACCCTCGCGCACGTCTTCCCCGGAAAGGTTGGCCTCGTTTTCCTTCAGTAGATTAAACCGCCGGCCGTAATCGTTGATGACCCGCGTTAAGGCCGCCTTAAAGCCCGCCTCATGGGTCCCGCCCTCCGCGGTATGGATATTATTGGCGTAAGACAGGATTAGCTCGTTATACCCATCGTTATACTGGAGGGCAACCTCCACCTGGATCTCATCCCTGGTGGCGTCGAAGTAGAAGGGCCGGGCGAACAATACGTTTTTGTTCTTGTTCAAGTGACGCACGAAGTCGATGAGGCCACCGTTCTGCTGATAGACCTCCTCCCGGTTCCGCCCTTCGTCCCGGAAAAGGATCTTAAGGCCCCGGTTTAAAAAAGCCAGCTCCTGCAGACGTTTGGCGATAACCTCTGGGTCGAATTCCACTGTCTCGAAGATTTCGGGATCAGGGCGAAAAGTAATAGACGTTCCCGTACCCTTGGCCCTCCCCGTAACCTCGAGCTCGGTAGCCTTGCTGCCGCGGCGGTAGAGCTGCTCATACACCTTGCCGTCCCTTTTGACCTTCACCACAAGCTCGCTGGACAGGGCGTTGACCACCGACAGCCCCACGCCGTGGAGGCCTCCGGCCACCTTATACCCGTTGCCGCCGAACTTGCCCCCGGCGTGGAGGATAGTGAGGGCCACCTCTACCCCAGGCAGACCCGTCTGTTCGTGGATGTCCACCGGGATTCCCCGGCCGTTGTCGGCCACGGTGACTCGCCCGTCCCGATGGAGGACCACCTCCACTCGGGTACAGAAACCGGCCAGAGCCTCGTCAACGCTGTTGTCCACGAGTTCGAACACCAGCTGGTGCAAGCCCCTAGACCCGGTATTGCCGATGTACATACCCGGCCGCCGTCGTACGGCCTCCATACCCTCCAGTACCTGGATCTGGCTGGCGTCGTAGACGGGAATATTTTCTTTTTCCTCCATTTTCTTCCTCCCGTAGTCCTTTAATACCCAGGAAGAATATTACCACAATAGCTTTTCGGCGACAATGCGCCCCCTTCCCGTGCCTTCGGGCCGGTGCCCTTATTATTCTTTTCCCGCGTCGCGGCCCCTTTGCGACGTCTCCCTCGGCGGTTAACTATGCCTTGAAAATCGCCGCTAGGTCGGCGCACTTCTTAAGGGCCGCCGCCCTGCGGCTCAGGGTTACCGGAGAAATGGAGGAAAAGTAGATCTTTTTATCGGACGTAACGATAAAGGATTTCACCGTCTCACCCTTCACCGGCGGACTCTTTTTGTTGGCTTCCCAGAACTCCTTGTTGGCAGCCGAACGCCCTATTTTTTCATAATCGAAGATACCCACGATGTCCTTTAGAGGTAGAAGCATATCGCCGCCGATGTGTAAATACACTCTTTCTCACCCCCGCACCTCAAGGAATGGTTTACGACGGAGATTACAAGGCGTCTCCTTTTTCCGCGCCGCAGGAGAAGACCAGGGCCTTTTCCCCCAGCTCCGGAGGTATATCTTCGGCCTGAGTGGTAGTTATAAAGGCCTGTCCCTCTCCCGCAACTACCCTTATCAATGCCCGGCGCCGCCTGGCGTCCAGCTCCGAAAAGACGTCATCCAGGAGCAGGGCCGGCCGGAAGCCCAGGACTTCGGCAAAGTACGCAGTCTCCGCCAGTTTTAAGGCCAGAACAAGGGTCCTCTGCTCTCCCTGGGAGGCGTACTGGCGGCCGCTGCGTTCGCCTATGGCCAGGGTAAAATCGTCCCGGTGGGGACCCAGAAGGGAAGCGCCGGCGCCGATTTCCTTGCCACGCTTCTCCGCCAGCTTCTTGAGCCAATCCTCTGAGGGACCAACACTTGGCCGATAATCCAGGCCCAGGGAAGAGGAACCCCCAGCCAACTCCCGGAAAAATTCATCCGCCATGACCCTTAACTTGTCCAGGACCTCCTGCCTCTTCTCCACCAAGGGTCGGCCAAAAGCCACGAGCTGGTGGTCCCACGGTTCCAGCTGATCAGCCCCCGCCTCTCCCTTTTTTATACGTTTCAGGAGTAAGTTCCGCTGGAGCAGTGTCCGGCGATAGGCCATGAGGTGATGGCAGTAGGAGCGGTCTATCTGGCATAATTCCCGGTCCAGGAACCGGCGGCGTATAACCGGCGGGCCTTTCACGAGATACAGGTCGTCGGGTCCGAAGGTTACGGTGGGAAATAACCCCAGGAGGTCCATCACACGGTGGCGGTTACCGTTAATTGTTAAGTTTTTTCTACCTTGGTGGTAGATAATTTCCATCTCCCACCCCTGGTTGCCCTCTTTCAGGCGGGCACGGAGGCGGAAGGCGGCGTGCCCGACGGTGACCAGGTCCCGGTCTTGATGGAAGCGAAAGGAACGCCCGGTAGACAGATAAGCTATGGCCTCCAGGAGATTGGTCTTGCCGGCCCCGTTGGGGCCCGTTATCACATGAAGACCGGGACCAAAGTAGAACACCCTTTCCCGGTAGTTGCGAAAGTTATGGAGGCACAGCTCGGTCAAAATGGCAGCCTGCATATCTATTTTACCCAAGCCGCACGGGCAGAATAAGGCAGTAGTAATAATCTACGCCCTCGGGGTGTACCACCAAGGGCTTCAAGGGCTCGATGAATTTGAGGAGCACTCTGTCTTCCTCGATTACCTTGAGGGCATCCAATAGATACCGTCCGTTGAGGGCCACTTCCATGCCGGGGCCGGTGATCTCTGCCGGAAGTTCTTCCTCCAACTGGCCCACTTCCGGCGTGTGGCTGAGGAGGCGGAGGGTGTCTCCTATTTCCAACCGGATAATGGGAGATTTTAGCCTGCTGTCTTCCCGTCCCAGGAGGGTGGCCCGCTCGACGGCCGTAGTGATCTCGTGGGTAGGCGCCACGACCGTAGTTTTAAAATCCCTGGGCAATACTTGGCGGTAAGGAGGGAACTGCCCGGCGAGGAGCCGGCTGTAGAACGTTAGGTTTTCCGTTACGGCGAAGATCTGGCTGGGGCCGATTATAAAGGTTATCTCGTCTCCCTCCTCCCCCGCCAGGAGGCGTGACAGCTCGGTCAGGGACTTATGGGGGATAAGGGCGTCGGTATGATCCTCTCCTGCCGTCGGTTTTATAGTCGTCTCGTGTAACGCCAGACGGTGGGTATCGGTGGCCACCATAACCGATTTCCCCGCAGTAAAGTCCAGCTCCCACAGGAGGCCGTGGTAAATACTCCGGAGTTCTTCGCTTCCCGCGGCAATGCCTACCTTGCGGACCATCTCCCTGAATTTGGCGGAGGGCATGCTAAAGGAATAGGACCTGGAGGGTTCGGGTAGGGCGGGAAACTGGTCGGGATCCATGCTGTGGAGCTGGACCCGGGCCTGGTGGTACTCTATGGTTACTACGCCGCCTGAGACTCCTTCCATGGTTACCGGTACCGGAGGTAAGTGGCGCACCAGATCGGTGAAGATCCGCGCCGGAAGGAGAAGGCTGCCTTCTTCCTCGATCTCACACTCAAAGGAGACGATGATTCCCATCTCCAGGTCTGTAGCATGGAGGGTGAGTTTGCCGTCCCCTGCGGTCAATAATATGCCGGCCAGGGCCGGCAGGGTGCTGCCGGTTCCTATGGCGCGGTATACTTTAAGTACCGCATTCAACAGATGGGGTTGGGGACAGGATATGCGCATCGGAAGATACCTCCTCCTCCACCATCATCTATTTTTTCGATGGGTTTCGTTGTAGTGATCGTCGTAGCTGTGGAGATGTTGATAAGGCTCCTTGAGGGCTTAAGGTTAAGGGCTTTCCCTGTGGGTAACGATGTTTACGGGTTTTTTATTTGCTGTATAAGCTGGGTGATGATTTGTTGGAGTTCAGGATCTCTCTGGAGGTCGTGGCTGATCTTTTCCCACGCATGGAGTACTGTAGTATGATCGCGGCCGCCGAATTCCTCACCTATTTTGGGCAGGGAGGCGTCCGTGAGCTCGCGGGCCAGGTACATGGCTATCTGGCGCGGATAGGCGAGACTCCGGGTGCGTTTTTTGCTCTTGAATTCCTCGGGTTTTAGGTTGAAGTACAGGGCCACCTTTTCCTGGATAAAGGAGATGGTTATGGGTTTGGGCTTGGCCAGGGTTAAAGCGTCTTGAAGAATCTTTTCCACAGCTTCCAGGGTTAGTTCCTGTTGGGTCAGGGAGGCATAGGCGGCTACCCGGATAAAGGCTCCTTCCAGCTCGCGTATATTGCTGTCCACTTTCTGGGCGATAAAGAGCATAATGTCGTCAGGGAGATAGAGGTTGTCCAGGGAAGCCTTCTTGCGCACGATGGCTACCCTTGTTTCCAGATCCGGCGGCTGGATGTCGGTAATAAGCCCCCATTCAAAGCGCGAGCGCAGGCGGTCCTCAAGGGTGGGTATTTCTTTGGGTGGGCGGTCGCTGGAGATAATGATCTGTTTGCTCGCCTCATAAAGAGCGTTAAACGTGTGGAAAAATTCTTCCTGGGTGCGCTCCTTTCCTGCCAGAAACTGGATATCATCGATTAAAAGGACGTCGATGTTACGGTATTTATTGCGGAAGGAAACGGTATCGTTATCGTGTATGGCGTTGATAAGTTCGTTGGTGAACTTTTCGGAGGACACATACATAACCCGGTAGTGGGGCAGGTGTTCCCTGACGTAATGGCCTATGGCCTGCATGAGGTGGGTCTTACCGAGGCCTACGCCCCCGTAGATAAAAAGGGGGTTATACGCCTTGGCCGGGGCCTCGGCTACGGCCAGGGAGGCGGCGTGGGCGAAACGGTTGCTGTTGCCCACCACAAAGGTATCGAAGGTGTACTTAGGGTTGAGGTGGCAGAGTTGTTCGTCGCCGGATGGATGTGGAGGCTGCAAAAACGATAAATCCTCTTCCCCGGGAGGCAGGGCTATGACCTGTACACTGACGTACTGGTGAAAAACCTTCTGTAGGGTTGTCTGAAGGACGGAGGAGAAACGGCTCTGGATGTAGTCCCTAGCGAATTCATTGGGTACGGCGAGGAGCAGGGTATGGTGTTTTAAGTTAAGGGGCCTGGCTTCCCGAAACCAGGTATCTATGGTAGTGGGCGGAAGTTGTTGTTCTAGGAGTTGGAGCGCTTGTTTCCAAGCAACCTCCAAGTTTATGGGTGGCAAAGACTACCCCCCCTTGGTTGTGGATAACGAGCACAATTATATTAGCAAAGATGTGGATAAGTGGCAACCGGCGAGGGGGCCTTTTTCTTGACAGGCAGGGAAGCGGTGGGCTATAATTTAACTAAATTGCCGGCTAGTGCCCTTTTGCTTCCGAAGGAGGGCGGCACGGCAGTACGCTGTCTTATGCGTGGGGAGGGACGGGATTGAAAAGGACTTATCAGCCCAAGCGCCGGCGGCGTAAAAGGGTTCACGGCTTTTTAAGGCGCATGAGTACGAGGAGCGGTCAGCTGGTAATCAAGCGCCGCCGCCGGAAGGGTAGAAAGCGTCTAACGGCGTAGGGAAAGGGCAAGGGTTTTTATCCGTGGTCTGGAGGTTAGGATCTTGCTGCCGGCAGCCCGCAGGATAAGGTGCCCGGGTGAGTTCCGGCAGGTATATCGCCGGGGGAATCGCCTAAGCAGCCGGGCCCTGGTTCTGTACTGGCGGCCCAACCGTCTGGGAATAACCCGTTTCGGTTTTTCTGTTTCCAAAAAGATGGGGCGAGCTGTAGACCGCAACCGCAGCAAGAGGCTTCTTAGGGAGGCCTGCCACCGGCACCTGGACCGGTTTAGGGCGGGCTTCGACGTGGTGTTGGTGGCCCGGCCGGGGTTGAAGGAACTCTCCTATTCGCGAGTTGTGGAAGAAGTATTAAGCCTTGGAAAGCGGGCTAAACTAGTGTGTGATGGCGGGGATGGATAAGAAAGGAAGAAAGAGGTCTTTGTCGCCCGGGCAAACGTTGATTATCTTGCTTCTCAAGTTTTACCAGAAAGGGATTTCGCCCTTTACAGTCCCTCGGTGCCGCTTTTATCCCAGCTGTTCCCATTATGCCCTCGAGGCAGTGACCAAGTACGGTGTGTGGCGCGGGGGCTGGCTGGCGGTGAAGAGGTTGGCGAAATGTCATCCTTGGCACGGCGGAGGCTACGATCCGGTTCCGTGAGCGCTAGGCGAGGAGGTGAAGACCTGTCTGCACTAGCAGGGGCCCTTTAGGCAGCCTCTTGGGCAGGCAGGAAAAGTTGGGGGCATTAGTTGACTTCCTGTCGCAATCAATCCAATTTTTCTATAATATTACCCGGAGTCTAGGAGCACCCAACTACGGGCTGGCGATTATCTTGTTTACCGTAGCGGTGAAGGTTTTGTTGTATCCTCTAACCTACAAGCAGCTCAAATTCATGCGCCGCATGCAGGAGCTCCAGCCCAAGGCCCAGGAGATACAAAAGAGGTTCAAGAACAATCCTGAGAAGGCGCAGAAGGCCGTTTTGGAGTTGTACCAGGCGGAAAAGGTAAATCCCTTCAGCGGCTGTCTGCCCTTGCTGGTACAGATGCCCATATTGTTTGCCCTCTTTAGTGCCTTGAGGAGCTTTTTCGATCCCGCGGTCAACCCCGGGGTAAACATGGAACATGCCAATTTTCTCTGGATACCTAACTTGGGGTTGCCGGATCCTTATTATCTCCTACCGGTATTGGTAGCGGCGGCTACCTATGCCCAGCAGCGGGTTAGTACCGTTAATCCCCAGGATCAGACCCAAAGGACCATGTTGATAGTCATGCCCTTGCTCATCGGGTGGATGAGCACCCATTTTTCCGCCGGACTGGCCCTGTACTGGGTGGTCTTTAGCCTCATGGGGATCGCTGAGCAATGGCTTTTGCGCAGACAGCCGGGGCAGGTGAAGGAGGAAGTCAGCGCCAAATGAAGGAAGTGGAGATGGCGGGAAAAACCGTGGAAGAGGCAGTGGAGGCAGCCCTGAGGGTTTTAGGCGCCGGAAGGGAAGAGGTGCAGGTTGAGGTTCTGGAGGAGGGCAGCAAGGGACTGTTCGGCTTTCTGGGCAGCCGGCAGGCCCGGGTACGCGTAATTTTGCCGGACGATCCGGAAAAGTTGATAAAGGAGTTTCTGGAAGGTGTTCTTAAGGCCATGGCCGTTCAAGCCGGGATAGAGATCAGGCGCCGGGATGATTATTTACTGGTGAGTTTCCACGGCCGGGACGTGGGGATTCTCATCGGCCGTAGGGGCGAGACCCTCAATGCGCTGCAGTATTTGACCAACCTGGCGGTAAACAGGGCCCTCAAGGGAAAGGTGAAGGTGGTTTTGGATGCCGAGGGGTACCGCAAGCGCAGGGAGCAGGCGTTGATCCGGCTGGCCAGGAGGCTGTCGGAGAGGGTTAAGCGCACCGGGAACCGGGTAGTCCTCGAGCCCATGACCCCCCAGGAAAGGCGGGTTATCCATACGGCTCTACAGAACGACAGCCGGGTGATCACCTTTAGCGAGGGAGAGGAGCCCAACCGTAAGGTGGTTATTGCTCTGCGCAGGTGACTGTGAGGCCACAAGGGAAGTAAGTCTTACCCACCCAGTAATACATACGTGTATTACTGGGTTTTATATATTAAGGGCCTGTGGCAGCCGTTGCGGG
Organism: Peptococcaceae bacterium; assembly: GCA_003509545.1. Classification (GTDB taxonomy): domain Bacteria; phylum Bacillota; class DSM-521; order Neomoorellales; family Neomoorellaceae; genus UBA12545. The sequence goes on along the minus strand of DOLC01000124.1, from coordinate 19,868 downwards.
CTACGTGCCTGAGGCCGGGGCAGGGCCGCGAGGGCCGCCGGCAAACCGGAGGAGGCCCCCCGGCTCGGGCGCGACCAAGGCACGGATTGCAGGAGGAAGGGGACTTGATAGAGGATACCATAGCTGCCATCGCTACTCCTCCCGGAGAGGGAGGCATCGGGATAATACGCATTAGCGGACCCGAAGCTTTAAGCATCGGCCGCGGCATTTTTCGGCCCCGTAAGGGTCCACCCTTGGGGACCGGGGAGAGCCACCGGATGCGCCTGGGCGTGGCTGTAGACCCGAAAACTGGGGAGATTCTGGACGAGGTTCTCGCCGTAGCCATGAAGGGTCCCCGTAGCTATACGGCCGAGGACGTGGTAGAAATCCACTGCCACGGAGGGCCCCTGGCCTGTGCCCGGGTTCTCCAGGCAGTTTTAAGGGCCGGGGCCCGGCTGGCCGAGCCTGGGGAGTTTACCCGGCGTGCCTTTTTGAACGGCAGGCTGGATCTGGCCCAGGCCGAGGCCATTATAAGCATTATCCGGGCGCGGAGCCGGATGGGTCTGGCCGCCGCCGTTTCCCAGCTCCAAGGAGGGCTTTCCCGGAGGGTAAGGGAGCTGAGGGAGGAGATTACGGGGGTCTTGGCGGCCGTAGAGGCCAGCCTGGATTTTCCCGAAGAAGTGGAAGAAGTGGACTCCGGGGACAAGGAGCGCCTGGAGGGGGTGAGGGAGGGGATCCGGGAGCTCCTGGCCACATGGGAAGAGGGCCGTTTGGTGAGCCAGGGTATAAAGATTGCCTTGGTGGGCCGGCCCAATGTGGGAAAATCCAGCCTCTTAAACTCCCTCCTGCAGGAGGACCGGGCCATTGTGAGCGACATCCCCGGCACGACCCGGGACACCATTAGTGAAGCCATGCAATTAGGAGGATTTCCCTGTCAGTTAATAGACACGGCGGGGATGAGGGAGGCGGCGGACGGCCTGGAGCGTTTGGGGATAGCCCGCAGCCGGGCCGCTGCGGCCGCCGCGGATGTGGTGCTGCTGGTGATAGATCTCACGGCAGGGGTGACCGGTGAAGATGAAGAACTCCTAGCAGAGCTGGGGGATAAGCCCCTGGTGGTGGTAGCCAATAAGGCCGATGCCGTGGAAGCCGTGGACGAGGAAGGGTTGAGGCGGTTTGCCGGCGGCCGGCCGTTGGTGGTGGTTTCCGCCAAGGAGGCCTGGGGTTTAGAAGCCTTGAGCAGGGCGGTGCGGGATCTGGTACTGGGCGGCCGGGTTTTGAGGAGTACCGACGAGCCTCTGCTGTTGCGGGAGCGCCACCGGGAGGCCCTGGAGAAGGCCATGGTTTCCCTGGAAGAGGCCTTGAGGGCCTGGGAGGAGGGGCTGCCCCTGGACGTGGTTAGCATCGACCTCCGGGGGGCCTGGGAGGCCCTGGGAGAGATCACTGGGGAGACGGCCCGAGAAGACCTGCTCGACCGGATTTTCAGCGAGTTCTGCCTGGGAAAATAATAGTTGTTTTTCGCCGGAATGGGGGTGAGGGGTATGTACCGTGCAGGCGAATACGAGGTCATCGTGGTCGGGGCGGGGCATGCAGGGTGCGAGGCGGCCCTGGCGGCAGCCCGCCTAGGCTGTCGGACCCTCCTTCTGACCCTTAGCCTGGAGGCGGTGGCCATGATGGCCTGTAATCCCTCGGTGGGGGGCCCGGCTAAGGGCCAGCTGGTGCGGGAGATAGACGCCCTGGGCGGTCAGATGGGCCTTAACACGGACCGCAGCCGGATCCAGATTCGCCGCCTTAATGTGGGTAAGGGACCGGCCGTCAGGGCCCTGCGGGCCCAGGCCGATAAAAAGCTTTATCAGCAACTGATGCTAGCGACCCTTTTGCGCCAGGAGAATCTGGAGGTTAAGCAGGCTACGGTAACCGGAATAGGGGTGGAAGGGGGGCGGGTCCGGGGGGTTATCACTCGGAGCGGTGCCTTTTTCGAGTGCCGCAGTTTGGTGGTTACCACCGGCACCTATCTGCGGGGCCGGATCATCATGGGAGACGTGGCCTATGAGGGCGGACCCAACGGCCAGTTTCCGTCCGTGGAACTGGCCCACAGCCTGCGGGAACTGGGGCTTAAGATGGGACGGTTCAAGACGGGGACGCCTCCGCGGGTAAACCGGCGTTCGGTGGACTTTGGGCGCATGGTGGAGCAGCCGGGCGACGAGGGGCCCCTGTATTTTTCCTTCTGGGAGGAGACTCCTGGAAGGCCCAATGTTTCCTGCTGGCTCACCCATACCAATGAGCGGACCCATGCCATTATAAGGGATAACCTTTACCGGGCACCTCTGTTCAGCGGCGTTATTGAAGGTCAGGGTCCCCGCTACTGCCCTTCCATCGAGGACAAGGTGGTGCGCTTTGACCGGCCGGCCCACCAGGTTTTTTTGGAACCCGAGGGATTGAGCACCGAGGAAATGTACGTCCAGGGCCTGTCTACCAGCCTTCCCGAGGATGTGCAGCTGGAGATCCTCCGCACCATCCCGGGCCTGGAGAAGGCGGAGATGGTGCGGCCGGGATATGCCATCGAGTACGATTACGTGGATCCCACCCAACTCAAGCTGACCCTGGAATGCAAAGGGATCCCCGGTCTCTTTCTGGCCGGTCAGATAAACGGAACCTCCGGGTATGAGGAGGCCGCCGCCCAGGGATTAATGGCGGGGATAAACGCGGCGTGCCGGGCTCGGGACCGGGAAGGCCTGATCATCGGACGCTCCGAGGGTTACATCGGGGTACTGATCGACGACCTGGTCACCAAAGGGGTCACGGAGCCGTACCGACTCCTCACCTCGAGGGCCGAGCACCGGCTTCTCCTGCGGGAGGACAACGCCGATCTCCGCCTGGCAGAGAAGGGCTACCGGGTGGGCCTCCTGGACGAAGGGCGCTTTGAGCGCTTCTGCCGGAAGAGGGAGGCCATAGAGAGGGCTTTGGAGGAACTGCGCCAGAAGTACGTGGGCCCGGAGGACGAGGATTTGGCTGAGCTCCTGGGCGAAAGAGGAGAAACGGCCCTCAGGGGGCCGGCGATGATTTCCGACCTCCTTAAACGGCCGGGCATTACCCTGGCCGATCTCCAGGAAAGGGGATTGGTGGCGAACATGGATCCCGCGGTGGCCGAACAGGTGGAGATCTCGCTGAAGTACGAGGGGTATATCGCCAAGGAACGTGCCCAGGTGGAGCGCATGGTCAGACTCGAAGGAAGGAGAATCCCGGAGGATCTGGATTATCGCCTCGTGCGGGGTCTATCCAAAGAGGGCCTGGAGCAGCTGTCGCGGGTGCGGCCGGAATCTATCGGCCAAGCTATGAGGGTTCCCGGGGTTACCCCCGCCGACATTAACGTCCTGCTGGTGTATTTGGAGCAGCGGCGGCGGGAACACGGGAGGGCGTCAGGTTACTGATGGAGGATAGAGAACTGGGATCGTTCTTAGAGGAGCAGGGATGGAAGTTGGAAGGGCGGAAGCTGCGGCTCCTCTCCGCCTTTGGTCGGCTCCTCCTGGAGAGGAACCGGGAGCTGAATCTGACGGCTGTGAAGGAGGAGGGGGAGCTGTGGCGCAAGCACTTCCTGGATTCCCTGCTCCTTTTTGCTGCGGTGAAGGTTTCCCGTGGGGCCAGGGTGGTAGATGTTGGCAGCGGCGGCGGACTGCCGGGTATGGTATTAAAGATATACCGGCCCGATCTGCAGGTAACCCTGGTGGAGGGCACCAGGAAAAAGGCGGAATTTTTGTCTTGGGCCGTACGGGAATTGGGCCTCGAGGGGATAAGATGTGTATGGGCCCGGGCGGAGGAGATAGGCCGGCACCAGCAATTTCGGGAGGGATTCGACCTGGCCACGGCCCGGGCGGTGGCCGAACTGGCCGTGGTGCTGGAGTTTTGCCTTCCCCTGGTGAAAGTAGGGGGCAGGGTGGTGGCCTATAAGGGCCCCCGGGCGGAGGAGGAGATCCTGAGGGCCGGCCGGGCCCTTGTCCTGCTGGGCGGCGAGGTGGAAAGGGTGTGGCGTGGACGGCTGCCGTGGGGCGGGGAGGAGAGGCGGCTGGTGGTGGTGGTAAAGAGGGCCGGGACGGATCCGCGCTACCCCCGGCGGCCGGGGATCCCGGAGAAAAGACCGCTTTAGGAAGGGTTGGAATTCTGTTATAGTAGCCTTAGGAGAGGTAGAAGGTAGAATTCTTAGTGGAGAGGGAGAGAAGGGGATATGGGCAGGGTTATTGCAGTGGCCAATCAAAAAGGGGGGGTAGGAAAAACCACCACGGCGGTTAACCTAGGGGCTTCCCTGGCCGAGGCGGGTAAAAGGGTACTCCTGGTGGATATCGATCCCCAGGGGAATGCCACCAGCGGCCTGGGAATCAACAGGGTTAGGCTGGAGCATTGCATGTACGATGTCCTAATCGAAGGGCTTCCGGTAGAAGGGGTTATTACGGCTACTGCCATTTCCGGGCTGGAGGTTGCCCCGGCGACCATTGAGCTGGCGGGCGCGGAGGTGGAGCTGGTGGGGGCCGTATCCCGGGAGGGGAAGCTGAGGCGCGCCCTGGAAAGTGTGCGGCAGTCCTACGATTACATATTGATCGACTGTCCGCCTTCCCTCGGCCTCCTCACCCTTAATGCCCTTACGGCGGCCGACCGCGTGCTGATACCCATCCAGTGCGAGTACTACGCCCTCGAGGGATTGGGCCAGCTAATGAATACTGTTCAGCTGGTGGCCCGCCACTTGAATCCCAGTTTGGAGCTGGAAGGGGTGGTCCTCACCATGTTCGATCCCCGCACGAACCTATCCCTCCAGGTTGTAGACGAGGTCAAGGCCTACTTTGGAGATAAGGTGTTCCGGAGCATTGTTCCCCGCAACGTCAGGCTTTCTGAAGCTCCCAGCCACGGAATGCCTATTACGACCTATGATCCCCGTTCGCGGGGGGCCGAGGCCTACAGGGAGTTGGCCCGGGAGGTGATGGCCCATGGCTAAAAGGGGATTAGGGCGGGGGTTGGGTGCCCTTTTGCCGGAAAGGACGGCGGACGGGGGTGATATCCAGCAACTCCCCGTAGATGCCATTGTAGCGGGGCGCCACCAGCCGCGGGATGAATTCGACCAGGAAAAGCTGGAAGAGTTGGCGGCCTCCATCCGGCAGCACGGGGTCATCCAGCCGGTGGTGGTCCGGCCCCGCGCTGACGGCCTGTACGAGCTGGTGGCCGGTGAGCGGCGCTGGAGGGCCTGCCGCCTGGCCGGTATCAAAGAGATTCCTGCCGTGGTACGAGATCTCAACGAGAGGGAGATGGCCGAGGTAGCCCTCATCGAGAATCTCCAACGGGAGGACCTCAACCCCTTGGAGGAGGCCCGGGCCTACCGGGCCCTCATCGAGGAACACGGCCTTACCCAGGAGGAGGTGGCCGCCCGGGTGGGCAAGAGCCGCCCGGTAATAGCCAATGCCCTGCGGCTCCTGCAGTTGCCCTCGGCCGTGCAGGAGATGCTCCGCCGGGGAGAGATCACTGCCGGCCATGCCCGGGGTTTGCTGACCCTGGAGGATGAGGGTTCTCAGGTGGAACTGGCCGCCCGGATAGCGCGGGATAATTTGAGCGTCCGTCAGGTGGAAGAACTGGTGCGTAAGCTGCAGGGGAAGGGTGCCAAGGAGAGGCGGTCCCCGGGGAGGCTCGGTAGGAGTAGCACCGGTGGTCGAGAAGAAGATTGGTCCCTGGCGGAGATCGAAGAGGCGTTAGAGGAGAGACTGGGAACGGTGGTTAAGGTACGACGCTTGCCCCAGGGGGGACGAATTGAGATTTATTTCTACGGCGAGGAGGACCTCAACCGGCTGGTCGAAGAACTTAGGGGCAGGGACTAGGAATGAACGGCCTTATTTATGTTTCACGTGAAACATACAGAGGTCGGAAGCGAATGATCGCCAAGGTTATCGATGTCCCGACAATCCTGCCGGGCACGGCGGCCGAACGGGTGCCGTGCCAAGACCTGCTCCCTCAAGGCACCGGAAACAATCCTTCAATCCCCGGCCCTAGGGCTGCCAAGTAAGACGTACGGATGTCCCTCACGAAATAGCATCCTCAGCAGACACTAAACCCCGGCCCAAGGGCAGGCGAACACCCCTCGGGCCGGGGTTTGGAGTCGTCCGGCTCTTCGCGGCAGGGGGAAACCGTTGCGGGCTAAAACTAATCTCGACGCACGAGGCCGGGCGGCGGACCCTGGGACCGGGCGGCTGCCAGGGCCGCCAGGTAAACTTCCTTAAGGGGCACGCCCCGGCTTTCGGCGACGCGGCGGCAGGATTCGAATTCGGGGGCCACATTAAAGAATGTCTGCCCCCCGGCACCATCGGGCGGGGCGCCCCATTTAACCTCTACCGGGCCGTAGGGCGTCTGGACGGTTACTATTTCCCTGGGGACCACCACCCGGTCTTCCGTACGGATGCGGACTCCCAGGGTGGTGGAATGGCGGAAAAGGACGGAGGCAATTTTCGGGAGGGCATCCCCGGAGCAGAGGGCGGTGACGACTACCCCCGGACGCCCCTTCTTCATGTACACGGGAGCGAAAAAGGCGTCAACGGCCCCGGCGGAGAGGAGCTGCTCTAAGAGGTAGGGCAGGAACTCCGGGTTCATATCGTCAACGGTGGTCTCCACCACCATCACCTTCTCAGTTACCCTGCGTTCCCCTACAGATTCGCCTATGAGGAGGCGCAGAAAGTTAGGCCGCGGCAGGGCCGTCTTTCCCGCCCCGTAGCCGCACGCCTGGAGCTCCATGGCAGGCGGGGGCCCGAAGGCCCGGGCGAGGGTGGTAATGAGGGCGGCGCCGGTGGGTGTTACCAGCTCAGCCTGGAGGTCGGACCCGTACACGGGACAACCCTCCAGGAGGTATACGGTGGCCGGCGCCGGGACCGGTAGATGGCCGTGGCTGCACCGCACCGAGCCCGATCCCAGGGGAAGGGGCGATGCGTACACTTGTTCCACCCCCAGGGCATGGAGGCCCCAGCAGGTCCCCACGATATCCACGATGGCGTCCACGGCGCCCACCTCGTGGAAGTGCACCTGGTCGGGCTCGGTGCCGTGGACCCGGGCCTCGGCCGTTGCCAAACGCCTGAAAACGGCGGCCGTTTTCTCCTTTACTTCCGGGGGCAGCGAAGACGAATCGATAATCTGCACCACCTCCGCCAGGTGGCGGTGGGGCTGGGGTTCCTCCACTTTTACGAGGACGTCGGTGCCGACCAGGCCGTGCTGCCTGGAGGGCCGGACCTCAAGGTCCCAGCCCTTAAGGGGCAGGGATGCCAGCCCGGCCTTAAGTTCCTCTGCCGGGAGGCCGCAGGCTAGGAGGGCGCCCAGGCACATATCCCCGCTAATGCCGGAGAAGCAGTCAAAATAGGCCACCTTCACTTCAGAATTCCCCCTTCCCGGTGGAGGGCAGGACCTCGTTCATGCTCCCGGTCCGGTAGCCCTCCACATCCAGGGTTATATAAGTAAAGCCGAGGTCTTTAAGGGCGGCGACGACCCTCTCCCGCACCCCCGGGCCCACAAGGAAGGGAAGGGCGGCGGCCTCCACCTCCAACCGGGCCAAGGTGCCGTGGTGGCGCAGGCGCACTTCCCGGAGCCCCAACCCGCGCAGGAAGGCCTCTCCGGCCTGTATCTGGGCTATTTTTTCCCTGGTGATGGGTTCCCCGTAAGGTATGCGGGAGGAAAGGCAGGCCATGGAGGGTTTGTCCCACGTAGGCAGGCCGTAGTAACGGGAAAGCTGCCGTACCTCCTCCTTGGTGAGGCCCACCTCCAGGAGGGGGCTCCTCACTCCGTGGGCCTGGGCAGCCCGCATCCCCGGCCGGTAGTCGCCGGTATCGCTGGCATTGGTGCCGTCCAGGACGGCCGCCAGGCCCCGGGAGGAGGCGATATCCTTCAGAAGGGCGAAGAGTTCACTCTTACAATGATAGCACCGGTCGGCGGGATTGGAAGTAAAGGACGGGTTCTCCATTTCCCTGGTTTCCACGACCAAATGCTCCGCCCCCAATTCCCGGGCCAATTCCCGGGCCTGCTCCACCTCTTCCGGAGGATAGGTGGGGGAAACGGCGGTGACGCCCAGGACCCGAGGTGCCGCCTCTAGGGCCACCCGCAGCAGGAGGGTGCTGTCCACCCCGCCGGAGAAGGCCACCAGGACACTTCCCAGGTTCGAGATCTCCTCCTTCAATCGCTCCAGCTTCGCGGCCAGTTCTCCCGGAAGCATATTTTTCCCCCTTTTTGCCACTGATCATATCCCAGGGGCGGAAGGAATGTCAATGCTGCTGACGCAGCGGCCTTTACCGTCTTACGGCACGGAGGAACCGGGAAATGAGGGGCAGACGTTCCTGCCGCCGAGCGGCACCGGCAGAAGGATGAAAACAACGGGCCGGCATTTCTCTTGAGCCGGCGATTTGGTCCGAGCGGATGAGCAGCCTTGGCGAAGTCGAGGAGGGAGGGCGGGGCCGAGGACAGGAAGTCCGAGGCCGGCCTCTGAAGCAGGGATGCTGAATAGGCCGGGAATCCCGCCCGAGCCCGAGGCTTAAGCCGTAGGCTGATCCGCGAGGACCACTTAGCGACCAAAAACAATGCCGGCCTGGAGGGAAGTTATTTTCGGGGTGGAGTTTCCGATTAACCGCCGGAAGGCCGGTTCTGGCCGGGACGAAAAAGTCAAAAAAGGAAATGGCCCGCCGGTGTGGAATTTAAACTGGACGGCGGGTATTGCGCCCAAAGCCCAATCTCAGACGAGAAGCAGGTGGTGAGAAGATTTGGAACCCTTGATGGACTTATTAACTCCCTACCTACCGTACGCTGCCGTCGCCGGGCTTGTTTTCGCCGCCGTCCTGCTGCTCCTCACCCTTTCCCTGCGGGCGGAAGTACGGCGGCTGGACTCCCGCTTCAAACGCCTGGCCGGGACGGGTGACGGGCAGGAACTGGCGACGGTCCTGGAGCGCTTCCGGGATATCAAAGAGGTAAAGGATACGGTAGACCGCATGGAGGAAAAGATGGCCGACATTCTCCAGTACCTGGAGGGCACCCTTTGCCGGGTCGGTATGGTACGCTTTAACGCTTTCCCGGATACCGGCAGCGACCTGAGCTTTGCCCTGGCAGTTCTCTCCAAGGGAGGAGACGGTTTCATCCTTACGAGTTTATATGCCCGGGACGAAACCAGGATATTTCTGAAGCCGGTAAAGCGGGCTAAAGCCCTGCATCGCCTGAGCGAGGAAGAAGAGAAGGCCCTGGAAATCGCCCTAGGCCTGGTAACCGAGTGAGGGAAAAAAGGCGGATCCGGAGAAAATATGTAGGAAGGGGGCACATGCGCCCTACGCCGGAAAGGGAAAAGGATTGAAATAGGGGGGACCGAATTATGCTCTTCGAGGACCGGCAGGAGGCAGGGGAAAAACTGGCCGCCCCCTTAAAGGAATATGCCGGCCGGGATGTGTTGGTGCTGGCCGTTCCCCGCGGAGGGGTGGTGGTGGCCCGCCCCATAGCCGCGGCCCTGGGGGCGGAGTTAGACGTAATTATCCCCCGCAAAGTAGGGGCCCCGGGGAATCCGGAGCTGGCGGTGGCCGCCGTGGCGCCCGACGGTACGGTGATCTATAACGAAGGCCTCATGAGGGCCCTGGGGCTCAAAAGGCAGGAGCTAAAGGAAGCGGTGGCGGGAGAACTCCGGGAAATTCGGCGCCGGACCCGTGTATACCGTGGAGAAAAAGCCCCTCCCCGGATTAAGGGCCGCACCGTGGTGGTCGTGGACGACGGCCTGGCCACCGGCCTCACCATGGAAGCCGCTCTGGCCTCCCTGAAGGAGGACGAGCCCCGGGAACTGGTTCTGGCCGTGCCCGTGGCTCCGCCGGATACCGTCGCCCGCCTTAAACCGCTGGTGGCCCGGGCGGTGTGCCTGGCCACCCCGGAGCCCTTTTATGCCGTAGGCCAGTTTTACCGGCGGTTTCCCCAGGTGGACGATGAAGAGGTATTGGCCATCCTCGCCGTGCCCTACTGAAACTACTGAAAGCCCTGGGCGGCGGGGAGGTCGTCCTCCAGGCCGTGACGGCGGCGGATACCCCGGTAGATGGCCATGGCAATCTGGTCGGCCATACGCATGACCAGGCTGAGGCGGGTGTTCTGGAGGACGAAGTATTCCATATAGCCGCCCACGTTTACAATACCGGTGAAGTGGAGGTCCCCCACGGCCGGTAAGTTTTTGTTCACCCCCGCCCCGGGTTTCAGGGCTCCCGGGGCCAGGGTAATGTTCCCCACATTCTCCGAATGACCCAGGCAGGCATCGATGGCCATAATAAAGGGATTGCCGAAGGTGGCGGTGATGAGTTCCAGCTTTTCCTTGAGATTGCTGGCATGGACCGGGTCCTCCAGGGTGCCGTAGACCGCCGCCGGGAGGTCCGGAAAGGCCGCCAGTTTGCTCCCTACCAGCGGACCGAGGCTGTCCCCGGTAGAGCGGTCCGTACCGATGCCCACCACTACCAGCGGACGGGCAGGGGGAGGATTGAGGCGGAGGAGGTACTCCTGGAGGGCCTCACTCAGTTTTTCCACGACTAGGGGGTCCTGGTAGTGGTATTTTACCTTGGCCGGGGGATGGGGTTCTGTGGATGGGCTGCGGGCTAGAAACGGGAAACTAAGCATAACCAACCTCCTGCCATAATCTCGCGCCTAGAGTATATGCCGCTCCGGGTTTTTTTATACTCTTTTGGCATCCGGCGGCGTAGAATATAGTGAAGGCCCGGCCGGGAAAACCCCCAGGGGGCCCGGGGGAGGCCGGCTCCTCCCTCGGGCCGGCACGCCTCCTGGCTACAGTTCTTAACCCGGGCCCTGATCTTAAGGCGGGCGGGGGGCGATTTCTTGCGGTGGTGGGCAGAGGCCGCCGTGGCCTGCGCGTATATAGGGGCGGTGATAGGCGCAGGTTTTGCCACGGGACAAGAGCTGGCGCAATTTTTCCTGATCCTAGGGCCCCGGGCCGCACCCGCCCTCCTCCTCACCACGGCTCTCTTCGCCCTAGGCGGGTTTTTTTTGCGCAGTTTGGCCTGCCGGCTGGGTACCCGGTCCTACCGCGACTTACTGGATCCCCTTTTAGGCAGGGCCGGGGGCCTGGCCGACGCCATCCTCATGGCCTTCCTCTTCGGCACCCTGGTGATAATGCTGGCCGGCGCCGGGGCCGTCGTCCGGGAATACCTGGGCCTGCCGAGCTGGGCAGGAAGCGCCGCGGCGGCCGTTCTCACCCTTGCGGCGGTGGCGGGCCGCAGCCGCGGGGTGCTGATCATCAACGGGGTCCTGGTGCCCGTCCTAATAGCTTATCTACTTTTCCTGGGTCTGGACAATCTCCAGGGGTCCTGGCCCCCTCCGCTGCCGGGGCGATCTCCTCTCCTGGCGGCCAACTGGATTCTCAACGGATTCCTTTACGTGGCTTATAATATGATGGGCGTTGTCGTCCTGTTTACCTCCCTGCCCGCCCATGAGGGGGGAAAATGGGGAGCCTTCTGCGGCGGCCTTGTCTTGGGATTTACCGCCCTGGTCCTGGCCATGGCCCTCGGAAGGCTGGGCCCTGGAGAGGCGGCGGCTTCCGTACCCGTGCTACACCTTGTACGCCGCCTGGGGCCGTGGTGGCAAGGCTTTTACGTCCTTAACCTCTGGACGGCCATGGTTACCAGCGCCGTAACCTCGGCCTTCGGCCTGGCGGAGCGCCTGGTCCGGGGAGGCGCCCTCCCGGTGCCCTTGGCGGGACTGATAATCGTGGGGCTGGCCCTGCCCGCTTCCGGCCTGGGCTTTGCCCGCCTCGTGGCCTATTTCTATCCCTTCTTCGGTTATGTCGTCCTCCTGTTCCTGGTGGCCGGAGGGCTCCGGCGGTGCTTGAAGAAGCCTGGCCGCCAAATTTAAAGCAAGAGGCCCTATCTGGCAGGATTCGCAGGTTATCTGTCGAAAGATATCTATCATCGAGGGCCGGAAAGGAGAGAAAGGAAAGGATGTCATTGGGGACCGGGAGTAAAAGGGCGCGAGGCTGGCGTCTGGCCGCCCTGCTGGTCATAGGCCTAGCCCTGCTGTGGAGTCCAGGGTGCGGGCGTAAGGCCACCAAGGAGCCCTCTCCGGCACCTGGCGCCGGGAAGCAGACACGGCCTCTTCTATACGACACGGAGCTGGCCCAGGTGCTCGTCTATTATGCCACGGCTGACGGCCGCTACCTGGTGCCGGTGACCATAAGCATCAATCCCACCCGGGAAGTAGCCAAGACAGCCGTGGAAAAGCTCGTGGCTGGCCCGCCGGAAGACGGCCTCAAGGCCACCATGCCCGAAGGAGTCAAGTTGAGGGAAGTGTACGCCCTGACGGGGGAGAAGACCGCCTACGTGGATTTTACCAGCGACCTGCTGAAGATCCAGGACGCCCATGAGGCAGAATTGGCCCTGCGTTCCCTGGTGCTCACCTTGACGGAGTTACAGGGTATCGAAGGAGTCAGGGTTATGGTGGAAGGACAGAACATCCCCGAACTGGCGGGGATTAAACTGGAGGAACCCCTAAAACGCCCTCCCGCCGTTAACAGTCTGGTCCAAGGGAAAGAGCAGGAGGCCTTCGTCCAGGTCTATTTCAGCGATGAGCAGGCCCTCCACCTGGTGCCGGTGGCCGTAGCCGCCCCCGGCAGCGGCGAAGGCGATCTACCCCGGGCGGCAGTGGAGGCCCTCCTGGCCGGGCCTCCTAAAGACAGCGGGCTCCTGGCTACGGTTTGGCCGGGAACCAGGCTCCTTGATTTTACCGTACGGGACGGTGTGGCGGTGGTAGATCTTAGCAAGGAGGCGGTGGGCTACGGCGGGGGCTCCACCATGGAAACCCTCTTCGTCGATTCCCTGTTGTGGACCCTGACCCAATATCCTTCTATCAATAAAGTCCAGCTGTTGATCGAGGGGGAAAAAAGGGAATATCTACCGGAAGGCACGCCTATAAGGGAACCCCTGCCCCGGCCGGGGCACCTGAACATGGTTTACCGCTAGATGGCGGTGGAGGCCCCGGCAGGGGCGGAGTCCCTGCCGGGAACAGCTGTTAGTGGAGGTCGATGGGGATACGCCGCTGATGCTGCTGGTCGGCCTTGGGGATGCGGATCTCCAGGATACCGTTCCTGTAAGAGGCGGTGGCCCTTTCCGGATCCACCTCGGCCGGCAGGCTTACGGTCCGGGCGAAGGTGCCGTAAAAGCGCTCGGAGCGGTGATAGTCCCGTTCGGCCGCCTCCTGGGTCCGGCGGACCTCGCCCCGGATGGATAGGCTGTTTTCGGTGGCGGTTATCTCCACATCATCCTTGGATACGAGGCCCGGCAGCTCGGCGGTCACCACCACTTCCTTGTCCGTCTGGTACAGGTCTAGGCGGGGCCCGGATTCCCACAGGCTGCCCCCCCAGTTACCAAACCAGCTGCGTATAACCTCCTCCGGCCAGGCGGGTGTTTCCCGCCAGGGCCAGGGCCCTCTCTGGCGCCATGGTCTCCAGGGCGCGACGTCCAAGGGGATCCCCTCCTCCTTTGTTGGTTTATACCTTAAGGCGGATACTGGTTATAGCTTTTATCCTTTGCCACCCGGATTATGCACTTAAGGAGTTGTTGCAAGGTCCATGGAGACGCGGAAAATACTCCGGGCAGAATTCAACCGCAGGCTGGCCCTCTTCCAGGAGAGGCTGTCACGAAGAGGCCTGGACGGTGCCCTGCTCTTCCAGGCGGCATCCATCTTTTACCTGGCCGGCACGGCCCAGGAGGCCCACCTCTTCGTCCCCCCGGCGGGGGAGCCCTGCCTCCTGGTATACCAGGACCCTGCCCGAGCCAGGGAAGAAACGGTCTGGGACGCGGTGGTGCCCCTGGCGGGCTTCCGGGAGATACCCCTGCGCCTGGCGGACCTGGGGCACCGCCGGTTGTTGCGCCTCGGCACCGAGATGGATGTGATTTCCTACAGGCTTTTTTCCCGCTACCGGGAGGTGCTGCCGGAGGCCCGATGGGAGGATATAAGCGGGGAGCTGCGGTCCCTGCGCATGATTAAATCCGAGGTGGAGCTGGCCGCCCTGCGCCATTCCGCCGCCCGGCACGCAGAAGTGTTTCGCTATATCGAAACAAAGATAGTCCCGGGGATGAGCGAGTTGGAGATAGCGGCCGAGCTGGAAGGCTACGCCCGGAGCCTCGGACACCAGGGCCGGGTGCGCTACCGGGGGTACGAGCAAGGCCTTCCCATAGGGGTGGTGGCCGCCGGCCCCAACGCGGCCTACGGCGCCGGATATCCCTGGACCCTTACCGGGCGCGGCCTCTCCCCCCTGTATCCCCTGGGGGCCGGCAGCCGCACGTGGCAGGCGGGAGAGCCCCTGCTCATCGATTACGCCGGGGCCTACGGCGACTACCTGGTGGACAAGACCGGAGTCTATTTTGGCGGGCCGCCGCCGGCGGACCTCCTCCGGGCCCAGAGGGTGGCAGAAGAAATAGCCGCCCTGGTGACCGAGCAGGCCAAGCCCGGCGTGGCGGCCGGAGAGCTTTACGATCTGGCCCTTCGCAAGGCGCAGGAGGCCGGCCTGGCCGAACATTTTATGGGGTGGGGCAGACAGGCGGCCTACATCGGCCACGGTGTAGGATTGGAGCTCAATGAGTGGCCGGTCCTGGGCCGCGGGGACAGGACCGTTCTGGCCGAGGGCATGGTGATCGCCATAGAGCCCAAATTTGTATTTCCCGGCCGGGGGGCGGTAGGCCTGGAGGAGACCTATGTAGTGACACCCCGGGGCGCCAGGCTCCTGGCGTGACCCTGCCGGGGCTCCTCCTTTCTTGAGGTTTGTCCAGCCAGGCTCCTTCGCGGTAGGCCCTCGACCCCCTACCGGGGCCGGCGGCCCCTTAGCCTTTCAACCGGGACCCGCCTGACCCGTACTTCTACATCCCCCATCGGCTCCTCGGGAGTTTCCCGGCCCGTGGGCCCGCGCCTCCCTTACGGCTTCGGGTCCCGGGCCTGTTTTTTGTCCTCGGGAGCTTCCGCCCCTGGCCGCTGGAAACCGGGCCCGCCCTAAGGCTTTGCCTCCTCCCGGCCGGGCGGCCCGGGCGGGCCCGGGAGGGTGAAGCCCTGGGCTTCGGGTTGCGCTGCACGGATGGGGAGGATATAATGCAGGCAGGAGAAGGGGTGTTTAAGATGGAGCCGGAAGAATTGCTTCGCCTCCTGCCGGCGGTCCACGAAGTGCTCGGGCGCGAGGAACTGGCACCGGCGGTGGCCACGGACCGGTCGGGAGCAAGGGATTGCGTGCGCCGGGTGCTGGAGGAGTGGCGGGAGCGCATCTTGAGGGAGGGGGCCGAACCGCCGGGAACGGCGGAACTGGCGGCTCAGGCCGCGGCCCTTTTCCAGCGCCGGGCAAGGCCCAGCCTGCGGAGGGTTATCAACGCCACGGGGGTGGTCCTCCACACCAACCTGGGCCGGGCCCTTTTAAGTCCGGCTGCCGTGGAGGCGGTGGCCGCCTGTGCCGCCCATTACTGCAACCTGGAGATGGATTTGGCCACCGGGGAGAGGGGCAGCCGTTACGGTCACGTGGTGGAGCTGCTGCAGGAAATAACGGGCGCCGAAGCGGCCCTGGTGGTGAACAATAACGCGGCCGCGGTATTTCTCTGCCTGGCCGCCCTGGCCGCGGGCCGCGATACCGTTATCTCCCGCGGCCAGATGGTGGAGATCGGCGGTTCCTTCCGGGTGCCGGAAGTCATGGCCCAGAGCGGGACGCGGCTGGTGGAGGTGGGGACCACCAACAAGACCTACCTCTCCGATTATGAGCGGGCCATCTCCGGGGATACGGCCCTGCTCCTAAAGGTCCATCCCAGCAATTACCGGGTCCTGGGCTTTACCGCCGAGGTGAGCACCGCCGAGCTGGTAAGCCTGGGCCGCAAGTACGGCATCCCCGTAATGGAGGACCTGGGCAGCGGTTCCTTCCTGGATTTGGGTGAATACGGCCTGGGCCACGAGCCCACGGTCCGGGAGGAAGTGGCCGCCGGCGTGGATATCCTTACCTTCAGCGGCGACAAACTCTTAGGGGGTCCCCAGGCGGGCATTATCGTAGGCCGGTCGGAACTGGTGCAAAAGGTGGCCCGCCATCCCTTAAACCGGGCCGTTCGCATCGACAAGATGACCCTGGCCGCACTGGAGGCCACCCTGAGGGCGTACCGCGACCCTGAAAGGGCCCGGCAGGAGATACCCACCCTGCGGCTTTTAACCCTTTCCGGGGAGGAGCTGGCCCGGCGGGCCGCCAGGCTGGGCGAACTCCTGGCGGAGAAGATAGGAGGCAGGGCCGAGGTGGCGGTTAAGGAAGTATCCTCCCAGGTGGGCGGCGGTGCCCTGCCCCTGGCCACCCTTCCTTCGTGGGGGGTAACGGTCCGTCCGGTGCGGATGAGTGCCGCTCGGGCGGCAGAAAAATTGCGGCAGGAAGAGCCGCCCGTCTTGGCCCGGATACAGGATGAGAATTTGATCTTCGATCTACGCACCGTCCTGCCGGGAGAAGAGGCGGACATAGTGCGGGCCCTGGCCCAGGTCCTGGCATAGGGGAGGGAACGCCTTGGATTACGTAGTGGTAGGTACGGCCGGCCACGTGGACCACGGCAAGACCGAACTGGTTAAAGCCCTTACGGGAGTGGATACGGACCGGCTCAAGGAAGAGAAGGAACGGGGCATTTCCATAGAGCTGGGGTTTGCTCCCCTCAGGCTGCCCGACGGCCGCCAGCTGGGGCTGGTGGATGTTCCCGGCCACGAGCGCTTCATCCGCCAGATGCTGGCGGGGGTGGCGGGGATCGACCTGGTCCTCCTGGTGGTGGCGGCCGATGAGGGTGTAATGCCCCAGACCAGGGAACACCTGGCCATAATAGACCTCCTCCGGGTTCCCCGGGGCATCCTCGTAGTGACCAAAATAGATCTGGTGGAGGAGGAGTGGCTGGCCCTGGTGGAGGAGGAAGTTCGCGAAGCCGTTAAGGGAACGGCCCTGGAAGGGGCGCCCTTGGTGAAGGTTTCGGCCGTAACGGGTCGGGGGATCGAGGAACTCCGGGAACTCCTGGCCCGGGAAACCAGCCGGATTCCGCCCCGCCCGGCCTCGGGGAGGGTGAGACTGCCCATCGACCGGGTTTTTTCCCTCTCGGGCTTCGGTACCATCGTGACGGGCACCTTGTGGTCGGGGACGGTACACATAGGCAGTGAAGTGGAAATCCAGCCGGAAGGGATAAGGAGCCGGGCGCGGAGCCTCCAGGTCCACGGCCGGCCTGTAGGGCAGGCCCGGGCCGGGCAGCGGGTGGCCGTCAATCTCACCGGGGTTGACGTGGAAGAAATTCACCGGGGCAGCGTGCTGGTGGAGCCCGGATGGTGGAGGCCAGCCCGGCGCCTGGACGTAAGCCTAAAGCTTTTGCCGGAGGCCCTGCCCCTGAAACACCGGCAGCGGGTCCGCTTTTACCTGGGGACCACGGAGGCCCTGGGCCGCGTAGCCCTCCTGGACCGGGACGACCTGGACCCGGGGCAGCAGGCCTTTGCCCAGCTAATCCTGGAGAAACCGGTGGTGGCGGCGGCGCGGGATCGTTTCATCCTGCGCACCTATTCCCCTCTGGAGACCATCGGGGGGGGCGAGGTCATCAGCGTCAACCCCCCGCGGCGGCGGCGGTTCCGGGAAGAAGTGATCCAAACCCTACAGCGGCGGATGGCCGGGACTTCCCGGGACATCCTTTTGAGTGTGGTAGGAGAGGAGAGGGACGGCCTCAGCCTGCGGAAGGCCGCCCTCCGGGCAGAAATAGAACCGAAGGAGGCCCACGAGATTCTCTCGTCCGCCGAGGAAGAAGGCAAGGTGGTACTCCTTCCCGCCGGGGAAGGGGATCTTTATATAGTGACTCCTGCCTCCTTGAACCGGTGGTGGGAGAAGATCCGGGAGGCCCTGGAGGCGTTCCACCGCCGCTATCCCTTGAGGGCCGGCCTGCCCAAGGAGGAGTTGCGGACGCGCTTCTTTCCCCGATTGGACGGCCGCACCTTCGACGGCCTCCTGGAACACTGGAAGGGCGAAGGGAGAATCAGCGTAGAGGGGAACAGCGTCCACCTGGCCGGTTACCGCCCCCGGCTGGACGGGCGCCAGGAGAAGGCCTTAGCGGTACTGAAGGACCGTTACCGGCAGGGCCATTTCCAGCCGCCTTCCCCGGAGGAGGCCGCCAAGGGTTTGGACCTGGCGGGAGGAGAGCTGGAGGAGGTGCTCCATTATCTGGTGCGGCAGGGTGTTCTGGTTAAGGTGGCCGAAGGCCTCTATTTTCACCGCGAGGCCCTGGCGGAGGCCCGGGAAGCCATAAGGCGCCTGGGGGAAAAGGGAGCCTTTACCCTGGCCGAAGTGAGGGATCTCTTGGGAAGCTCGCGCAAGTATGTCCTTCCCCTTCTGGAATACCTGGACCACATCAAGTTCACCCGCCGCGTCGGCGACAAGCGGATTGTCATCGGCTAAGGGGAGGGGGGCCGGCACCGTGAAGGTCGTGGTGAGCCTTTCCCGCCGGACGGAGCCCTTCTTCCACGCCGACAGGCTGGCCGACCTCCTGGTCGGCCGCTATCCCCCGGAACGGGTGCACACGGTGGTGGTGTGGACCAAGTTCCCGGAGACGGTGCTGGAGAAGCTCCGGCCCGTCTTGAGGCGCTATGACCAGGTCTACCTCCAACTCACCGTCACCGGCCTGGGGGGCACCCCCGTCGAGCCCCGGATCCCCCCGCCCGAAGGGGTCCTGGCCAGGATACCGGACCTGGTGGACTTCCTAGGCGATCCCCGCCGCCTCCGGGTGCGGCCGGACCCCCTTTTGATATTCCGCCGGGGCGAAGGTACCTTCAGCAACGTGGAGAAGGCCGCGGACATCATCCGGGAAGCGGCCGCCTTAGGGGTCAAAACCTTCTCCACTTCCTTTGTAGAGTTGTATCCCAAGGTGCGGCGGCGCCTCGGCGGACAGGGTTGGGAGGCGGTGCCCTTGGACGCCGAGGGGCGAAGGCGGATATGGAACCGCCTGACCGCCGTGGCGGAAGGATGCGGGGCGACCTTGTACGCCTGCTGCGTTCCCGGCATGCCCACTTCGAGTTGTATCGATGGCCGGCTTCTGAGCCGGCTCCATCCCGGCGGCGCACCGTGCCCTACGGATAGGGCGGCGGGACAGCGCGCCTTGTGCGGCTGTACCCAGGCGGTGGACCTGGGCTGGTACAACATGGTCTGCCCCTCCGGCTGCCTCTATTGCTACGCCAACCCTTCCCGCTGACATGAGGGGAAGGGACGGGTATCCCTCCGGCGGAGCCTGGAAACCGCAGCGGCCGCCCGTACCCTTTTTAGGGGAGAAGGGCATAGATTAAACCGGGGAAGAAAAAATTTTTTCTCCAGGAGGTTGCGCCTATGGTGCAAAGGAGGCCCCCTTGTCCCTCCGGTGTCTTCTGGGAAGTGCTGCCGGGGGATACCCTGTTCGGCATAGCCCAGGCCGTGGGCACCACGGTGGAGCGGCTGATGGAGCTTAACCCCGGGATAGACCCCTACAATCTCCAGGTCGGCCAGTATATCTGCCTGCCCTAGGGCCGGCCCTCGGCGCTCCTTTTTCCCTAGGACCGCGAGGGAAACCATAAGCGAGGGAAAGCCAAGCAGGCCTAGAAATAAAACTGGGGAGGCGCCAGAGAAAAAGCCTGGCGTATCCCCAGTTTTCAGCCTGCTTTGGCTTACGCTCGCAAAGGCCTCCCTCGCGGGCCAAACTAGCTCTCGGCCTCAAGCTCCGGCGGACTTCCCGGCAGAATTTAAGCATCCTGCCTCAGTTGCCGGCCGCAAGGATACATGCCCTCGGGCCAAGCTTTAAGCCTTTCGCCAAGCTTAAAGCCTGGGCTAGCCGCGAAAGCTTGTTCGCTCGCTTCCAAGCCCAAGCAGGCCTGCTCTGCAA
>DOLC01000123.1 GCA_003509545.1 Peptococcaceae bacterium | reverse complement strand
AGCAAGGATGCTGAATAGGCCGGGAACTCCGCCCGAGCCCGAGGCTTAAGCCGTAGGCTGGTCCGCGAGGACCACTTAGCGAGCGAAAACAATGCCGGCCTGGAGAAAAGTTATTTTAGGGTTAGAACAGGATATGGCGGTTAAAAATAGAAAATGTAGAGAGTCTTATAGAAGGGCAAGCCGGAAGGGGGCAGCGGAGGCATGCTTACTCTTAACCAGCTGGTGGGTGCTGTCGCCGGGGTCCTGGACCGGGGCGGTCCCCGGGACATCGAGATCCGGGGAATACATTACGATTCCCGCCGGATTGAACCGGGCTTTCTTTTTGTGGCCGTGCCGGGCTTGCGGACCGACGGCCATCTTTATGTCCAAGAAGCAGTCCGGCGCGGGGCCGTGGCCGTGGTGGTTCAGAAGGACCTTCCCCTGCCGCCGGAAGTGGCCTGGTTAAAGGTTCAGGACAGCCGCCGGGCCCTGGCCGACCTGGCGGCCTGCTACTACGGTTATCCTTCCCGCCGGCTGCGCATGTTCGGCGTAACGGGCACCAACGGGAAAACGACTACCGCCTACCTTATCCATGAGATCCTCCGTCAAACCGGCTGTCCTACCGGGCTGGTGGGGACGGTGTCCAACCGGCTGGGCGATAGGGTTTGGCCCGCCGAGCACACGACCCCGGAATCCCTCGACCTGCAGGCCCTGCTGGCGGAGATGTTGGCGGCCGGGGCCCGGGCGGTGGCTATGGAGGTTTCTTCCCACGCCCTGGCCCTGGAAAGGGTGCGGGGGACGGAGTTCGACGTGGCCGTTTTCACCAACTTGACCCAAGACCACCTGGATTTTCACCCCGACATGGAGAGTTATTTTGCGAGCAAGGCCAAGTTATTTAGGGAGTTGGGGCCGGGCTGCAAGGGCGGGCCTAAATACGCCGTGATAAATGCCGACGATCCGTGGGCGGAAAGACTGCTATGCGTTACAGGGGTTCCGGTGGTCGGCTACGGTTTCGGCCCGCGGGCCGTAGTCCGGGGGGAGGGCCTGCAGATGGACAGGAGCGGTTCCAAGGTGGTAGTCGTAGGACCGGGTTTCCGCCTTCCCGTAAGGCTGCGACTCCTTGGCCAGTTCAATGTGTACAACGCCCTGGCCGCCTGGGCCGTAGCCTGGCAGGAGGGCCTGGATCTCCAGCAGGTGGCCGAGATTTTGGGCTGGTTAACGGGGGCGCCCGGACGGTTCGAAAGGGTGGAGAGGGGGCAGGAGTTTGCCGTTATTGTGGACTATGCCCACACGCCGGACGGCCTGGAAAATGCCCTTCGGGCCGCACGGCAGCTTACAGAGAGACGGCTTATCGTGGTGTTCGGGTGCGGCGGGGACCGGGATCGCAAGAAGCGTCCCCTCATGGGGGAGGCGGCGGCCCGGTGGAGCGATTATTGTATAATAACCTCAGATAATCCCCGCAGCGAGGAACCGGAGGATATTATCGCCGAGATAGAGCCCGGGGTTCGCAAGGTGAGGGCCCTAGGCTATGAAATAGAGGTAGACCGCCGGCGGGCCATCGCCCGGGCATTAGAAATGGCCAGGCCGGGGGATACGGTGGTCATCGCCGGCAAGGGGCACGAAAACTACCAATTGGTCAAGGGACAGGTGCTGCCCTTCGACGACCGGGTAGTAGCCGCCGAAGAATTGGAACGCCTGGGATATAGGGAAACGGTGGAGGAAAACAGGTGATCGCCTTAACCCTGGCAGAACTGTGCCGGATTTTGGGGGCCGAGTTGATCCAGGGAGATCCCGGCCGGAAGATTAAAGGTGTCAGCACCGACAGCCGCCGGGTCGGCAGGGGAGAACTATTCTTTGCCCTCAAAGGGGAGCGTTTCGACGGCCACGACTATGTGGAAGAAGCCCTGGCCCGGGGGGCCGCGGCCGCCGTGGTGTCCCGGCTGCCTTCGGGGGTGACGGGGCCCCTCCTCAAGGTTTCCGACACCCTGGAGGCCCTTCAGGCCCTGGCCGCCCACCATCGGGCTAGCGCTTTCCGGGGAGAGCTCATAGGGGTGACCGGTTCCAGCGGGAAAACCACCACCAAGAACCTGGTGGCCCAGGTATTGGAAGCCAAATTCAAAGTCTGCAAGACGCCGGGCAACCTGAACAACGAGATCGGCCTTCCCCTGACTCTACTCCAGTTGACTTCCGAGCACGAGGTGGCGGTACTAGAAATGGCCATGCGGGGATTGGGGGAGATTGCAGCCTTGTGTCGGCTGGCCCGGCCCACGGTGGGTATAATCACCAATATCGGGACCGCCCACCTCGGTAGACTGGGCTCCGTCGACAATATTGCCCGGGCCAAAGGGGAGCTTCTGGAAGCCCTGCCGGCGGAGGGGCTGGCCGTTTTAAACGGCGACGACCCGTGGTGCCTGCGGCTGGCCCGGAATACCCGGGCCAGGGTGATCCTCTACGGAACGGGGGAGGAGGCCGAAGTGCGGGCCAGGGAGGTCAGGGCCCTGGGCAGGGAAGGGACGGAATTTCGGGCCGTCTTTCCCCGGGGAGAAGTAAGGGTACGCCTTCCGGTACCGGGCCTGCACAATGTGTTGAACAGCCTGGCCGCCATGGCCACCGGCTATTGCCTGGGGGTAGAGCCGGAGGCCATGGCCGGGCGTCTGGCCTCCTGGCCCCGGGAAAGTATGCGGCAGGAATTTTTGTCCGGTCCCCGGGGTTCGTATATCTATAACGATGCTTATAACGCCAATCCCGAGTCCATGGCGGCGGCCCTCCGGGTTATAGCCCAACTACCGGGACGCAAGGTGGCCGTGCTGGGCGACATGCTGGAATTGGGGGACCGGGCCCCCGAATTCCACCGGGGGATAGGTAGGGCCGCCGTGGAAGCCGGGGTAAGCCTTCTGCTGACGGTGGGAGAACTGGCGAGGGAGATTGCCCGGGGCGCAAAAGAGGCCGGTATGGCTCCCGATAGGGTCTTTTCTTTTAAAGATCCCCGGGAAGCCGGGTCCTTCCTGGCGTGCCGCCTGGCGGCCGGGGATGTCGTTCTTCTGAAGGGCTCGAGGGCCGTGGGTATGGAACAGGTTCTAGAGGTCCTGGAAGAGGTGGAATGATGGAACAAGGTGTGTGGGCGGGCCTTCTGACCTTCATCATCAGCGTCCTTTTAGGACCGCCCGTTATAAAGCTATTGCAAAGCCTGCGGGCCGGCCAGGTTGTTCGGGACGACGGGCCCCGGACCCACCTGGGTAAGTCGGGCACTCCTACCATGGGAGGGATCATCTTCCTGGCGGCCATGACGGTGTCCGTCGTGTTACTTGCGCCGGCCGACAGGATGGCCCTTACTCTTTTGGGCTTCACCTGGGGTTTTGCTCTTTTGGGGCTGGCCGACGATGCCCTCAAGGTCGTATGGCGGCGCCCCCTGGGATTGCTCGCCAGGCAGAAGCTCGGAGGACAGGTGCTACTGGGCCTGGCCGCGGGGCTGGTGGCCATGGGGTTCCTCGGCAGGGGCACCGAAGTGGCCGTCCCGTTTACGTCCTGGAGGTGGGATTTGGGATGGTACTACCCCTTGCTGGCCGCCCTCCTGCTGGTGTCGGCCACCAATGCAGTAAACCTGACGGACGGGCTGGACGGGCTGGCCGCGGGGGTCACCTTCTGGGTGGCCCTGGCTTATTTGCTCCTGGCCCTGGCGGCCGGTCAGACGGGTCTGGCAATTTTTGCCGGGGCCCTGGCGGGAGGATGTCTGGGGTTTTTGGTGTATAATTTTTATCCGGCCCGGGTTTTTATGGGGGATACGGGCTCCCTGGCCCTGGGGGCGGCCGTAGGCCTGCTTAGTATTATGACGCGAACGGAACTGGTGCTTCCCATTATAGGAGGGGTTTATGTTTTAGAAGCCCTCTCCGTCATTCTCCAGGTGTTTTTCTTCCGCCTCACCGGCCGCCGGCTCTTTCGCATGAGCCCTCTCCACCATCACTTCGAGCTTTTGGGCTGGCCGGAAACAAGGGTGGTCTTGTTTTTTTGGGCCGCGGCGGTCGTTCTGGCCGGCGTGGGTCTTATCAGTTTAACATTGTAGACACCCAGCCGCCGACTGGCACCGCCACAAGGATGAAAACAAGAGGCCGGAATTCCGGCTTTTCTTAGGGTCGTTGGGTGAAGTCTTATGTACCGGAAAAGAGGCGTGGGAGATGGAATGGAAGGAACATAGAGTCCTGGTAGTAGGACTGGGTAAAAGCGGGATGGCGGCGGCCGGGATATTGGCGGGTCTGGGGGCCGAAGTGGTGGCCTGCGATAAAGAGGCAAAAGAGGAAAGGGAGGTGAGGTGGCTCGGGGATAAAGGGGTGCGGCTGGTACTGGGGTCTTACCCGGAGCTCGAGGCCTTGAAACCCCATCTTGTGGTGACCAGCCCCGGAGTACCCCTATGGGAACCTCCTCTGAGGACGGCCCGGCTACTGGGCATCCCCGTGTGGGGTGAATTGGAGCTGGCCTACCGCCTCTTGCCACCCCGGAGTACGGTGATAGGTATAACCGGCACCAATGGGAAAACCACCACCACGGCCCTCACCGGTCAGATCCTCAAGGACGCCGGTTACGCGGTGAAGGTAGTGGGCAACATAGGTACTCCCCTGGTAGCAGAAGCGGTTAAGGCTTCACCCGGGTGGTACTTTGTGTGCGAAGTGAGCAGCTTTCAATTGGAAACCGTCGAGCTCTTTCGCCCCCGGGTGGCGGTCCTCTTGAACCTCACGCCCGATCACCTGGACCGCCATATTACGTGGGAAGAGTATGTGCGCTGCAAGGCCCGGATTTTCGCGGCCCAGGAGGAGGACGATTTTGCGGTTCTCAATTACGATGACCCTGTGGTGCGGGAACTCCGGAAGCAGACCAGGGGACGGGTGTTCTTCTTCAGCCGCAGTCAAAGGGTGGAAAGGGGAGCCTTCGTGCAGGGGGAACGGCTCTACCTGGATTTGGGAGACGGTGTCCGGTACTTGTGCGGCGCGGAGGAACTGGCTCTGAAGGGAGGCCATAATTTAGAGAACGCCCTGGCCGCCGCCGCGGCGGCGGGCCTTGTGGGGGTGTCTGCCCGCGCCATAGCCCACACCTTAAAAACCTTTAAGGGAGTCCCCCACCGCCTGGAATTTGTGGGCGAGATTAAGGGCGTCCAGTACATAAACGACTCCAAGGGGACTAACCCCGAAGCCACCCTTAAGGCCCTGGATGCCTACCGGCAGCCCCTGATCCTGATAGCTGGGGGCAAGAACAAGGGCAGCGATTTTACGCTCCTGGCCCGGAAAATCCGGGAAAGGGTAAAACACCTGATACTTTTGGGGGAAGCGGCGCCGGTTCTCTGGGAGGCAGCTCAAAGGGAAGGAGTAGCTTCCGTAGAGGTGGTAAAAGATCTGGAGGAAGCCGTGAGACGGGCCCATAGCCTGGCGGAACCCGGTGACGTAGTGCTTTTGTCACCTGCTTGTGCCAGTTGGGACATGTTTAAGAATTACGAGGAGCGAGGGGAGCTGTTTAAGCGCCTCGTCCGTTCCCTGGGGGAGGGCGGAGAGAGCCATGCCTAGGCGGGCCGGGCCTATTGACTTCGGCATCTTTCTATCCACCCTGGTATTGCTTGCTATGGGGATCGTCATGGTGTTCAGCTCCAGTGCCGTGACTTCCGCTTACAGTATGGGGGACGCCCTTTACTACCTTAAACGCCAGCTGTTGTGGGCAGGCTTGGGCCTGGTGGGCATGGTGTTTTTGATGGGCTTTCCTTACCCCTACTGGCGGCGGCTGGGAGCTCCCCTGTTGGGGATATCGGTGTTCCTGCTCATCCTGGTTCTATTGATAGGGACGACGGCCAAGGGAGCCAGCCGGTGGCTGGGGGTAGGTTCCCTGTCCTTCCAGCCCTCGGAGCTGATAAAGCTGACCATGGTAATTTTCTTTGCCGCCAGCCTGGCCGACAACAGGCAAAGGGTAGGGAGTTCCTTCGTCAGGGGGCTGGGGCCCTATCTCCTCCTACTGGGAGGTGTGTGCGGCCTGATCCTGGCCCAGCCGGACCTGGGAACGGCGGTGGCGCTGGCCGGCACTACCTACCTCATGCTGGCGGCTGGAGGAGCCAACCGTAATCACTTAACGGTTCTTTTCCTGGGAGGGGTGGCCTTAGTGGTGGCCGCCATTGCTTTGGCACCCTACCGCATGGCGCGATTTACTGCTTTTTTAGACCCGTGGGCCGATCCCCAGGGATACGGCTACCAGACCATCCAATCCTTGCTGGCCCTGGGCTCAGGGGGCGCCTTCGGCACCGGTCTGGGGGACGGGCGGCAAAAGCTCTATTACGTTCCGGAGAAGCATACCGACTTTATCATGGCCATCCTGGGTGAAGAGTTGGGCTTTGTGGGCGCGGCCCTGGTTGTTACGGCCTTTTTCATCTTCTTGTGGCGGGGCTTTTGCACGGCCTTTAATGCGCCCGACGCCTTCGGCACTTTGCTGGCGGCCGGCATAACCACCATGATCGTCTTGCAGGCCCTGATCAATATGGGGGTGGTCACGGGGTTGCTCCCGGTAACGGGGATAACCCTGCCCTTGGTGAGCTACGGCGGTTCCTCCATGATTTTTACTCTGGCCGGGATAGGCATTCTCCTGAACGTCTCCCGCTATGCCCGCGGATAGAGGAGGAAGCCGGCCGGGAGGGCCGGAGCCCGGGGACGGGAGGTTCGGGGGCGCGCCCGGGCCGAGGCCCATCAAGACAGTCTTTTGCCCTCGGGCGGGAGGAGGAAAACCACAAGAAACGGGGTG
Organism: Peptococcaceae bacterium; assembly: GCA_003509545.1. Taxonomy (GTDB): domain Bacteria; phylum Bacillota; class DSM-521; order Neomoorellales; family Neomoorellaceae; genus UBA12545. Next base: position 19,033 of record DOLC01000123.1, on the reverse strand, counting down.
CTGTTTCTTTGCGGGTGGTTGTTACGGGTGGAGGCACCGGAGGCCATGTATACCCGGCCCTGGCCATAGCCCAGGGACTGAAGCGGGCCGAACCGGAGGCCGAGATTTTATATATCGGTACCCGTCGGGGTTTGGAAGCGGATGTGATTCCCCGGGCCGGCTTTCCCCTGGAAACGATTACCGTGCGGGGTCTGGAGCGGCGCAGGATATGGAAGAATTTCTTGGCTTTGGCCCTTTTGGGCCGGGGAACGGTGGAAGCCTACCTTTTGATCCGGCGCTTCCGGCCCCATGTGGTGGTGGGCACGGGGGGTTACGTTTGCGGTCCCGTCTGCCTGGTGGCCGCGGCCCTGGGTATTCCGGTGGTCCTGCACGAGCAAAACGCCTTCCCGGGCATGACCAACCGGTGGCTGGCCCGAATAGCCCGTACCGTATGCCTTACCTTTCCGGAAGCGGCGAAATTCTTTCCTCGCGGCGCCGAATTGGTGACTACCGGGTTGCCGGTACGGCCGGAGATACTGCGGGCCGACCGGGCGGAGGCCCGGAAGAGGCTGGGTATAGGGCCGGACGATATCTTCATCCTGAGCGTAGGGGGGAGCCAGGGCGCAAGAAGCCTGAACAGGGCCATACTACCCGTATTACAGTTTTATAGTGGACAACCTTCCGTCCGGATCCTCCATGTGACGGGACGCCAGGGATACGAAGCCCTGAAGGAGGACGCACGCAGGTTCGGCATAGAAGTAGGCAAAAATGGAAACATTACCATCGAGCCCTATTTATATGAAATGGATGTAGCCCTGGCAGCAGCGGATTTAGTCGTAGGGCGGGCCGGTGCCTCCTTTTTGGCCGAAGTGCTGGCCCGAGGACTTCCGGCGGTTCTGATACCTTATCCTTTTGCGGCCGCCAATCACCAGGAGTATAACGCCCGTGCGGTGGCCTCCCAGGGGGCGGCAGTGGTGATCCGGGATCACGAGCTTAGAGGCGGAAAACTCCTCCGTACCCTTCAGTCCCTCCTGGCCGAGCCTTCGAGGCTCAAGGCTATGGCGGAGGCCAGCCTGCGCTTGGGACGGCCCGATGCCCTGGAGCGGATTGTGGAACGTATCCTGGCCGTAGCCCACAGCTGAGTTATCCCCACTTCTTGCAGAGCAGGCCGGGATCAAGACCGGGGATGCGCCAGAGCCCATGGGCCTTAATGTCACCGGCGGAGTCTGTTCTGCATATGATGCAAATGTACCAGGGACGCTGCTGATGCCGGAGGGCTGTATTTCGCGGAAAGGGGATGAAAGATTGTCGGATAAAGGTTGGACTCATTTTATCGGCATCGGCGGGGTAGGTATGAGCGGGCTAGCCCAGATCCTGTTGGCCGAGGGCCAAAGGGTTTCCGGATCCGATCTGAAGGAGAACAGGTTTACACGCTTACTGGCCCAGAGCGGAGCCCTCATTTACCGCGGCCACCGTGCCGACCACCTGGCGGGAGGCGTGGACCGGGTCGTTATATCTTCTGCCGTATCCCCGGAGAATCCCGAAGTCCGGGAGGCCCAGGGAAGGGGACTCCCGATAATCAAAAGGGGACAGCTCCTGGCCGAACTCATGGAGCGGCAAAGGGGTATTGCGGTAGCGGGGGCCCACGGCAAGACGACGACCACGGCCATGATCACCCTGGCCCTTTTAGAGGGTAAGTTGGACCCCACAGCAGTGGTGGGGGGGTATGTCCCGGAACTGGGCAGTAACGCCAGGTACGGAGACGGCGCCTTTTTCGTGGCCGAGGCCGATGAAAGCGACGGTTCCTTTCTGTGGTTAAGGCCGGAGATAGCGGTGGCCACCAATGTAGAAGACGATCACCTCGATTATTACGGTAGCCTGGAAGCTATTATAAAGGCCTTTGGTACTTTTTTGGGCAACGTAAAGCCGGGGGGGGAGGCGGTTATCTGCGCCGACGATCCTTCCTTAACAGCCATTGCCGCCGAACTCCCTAAGTCCGGCATTACCTACGGCTTGGGAGGCGGAGCCCTCTTTCAAGCCCGGGAAATTAACTTAAAGGGATTGGGGAGCACGGCTAAAGTATATTGTGGTTCGCGGTTTCTGGGGAGCCTGGAGCTTAAGGTTCCCGGCAGGCATAACGTAGTTAATGCCCTGGCGGCCGTAGCCGTCGGTTGTAGTCTGGGGGTGCCCTTCTCCACCATACAGGCCGGCCTGGCCGGCTTTCGGGGTGTAGAGCGCCGGTTTCAGATTCTAGAAGGCGAGGGTAGTATTTGGGTGGTGGATGATTATGCCCATCATCCCACCGAAGTTAGGGCTACCCTGGCGGCAGCCAGGCAGGTCGGAGCCCGCCGGCTGGTGGCGGTCTTCCAGCCCCACCGCTATACCCGTACCCTTCACCTGCACCGGCAGCTGGGCCAGTCCCTGCGCCAGGCGGACCTGGTAATCATTAATGAAATCTATTCCGCCGGAGAGCAACCCATACCGGGGGTTACGGCGGAGCTAATAGTAGAGTCCCTCCGGGAGGCGGGCCATTCCGCCGTGTATTACCTGCCCACGGCGGGCGAAACCCTGGAATTTTTGCAGAAGAATTGCCGACCCGGTGATCTGGTATTGACCTTGGGAGCCGGTGATGTAAACCGCGTAGGAGAAGAGCTGGTCTGCTATCTTAACGGGTGTAACCGGGGTGGAAGCGGGGTGGACGGCAGGGGGTGAAGGAGCAGGGCTTGGCAGCCGAGCTTCAAGGCCGCATCAAGGGCCGGGTACTCGCCGAGGAGCCCCTGGCCGGGCATACTACTATTCGCATAGGCGGGCCGGCGGAACTTCTGGCGCTGCCTGGGGACCGTACCGATCTGGAGATTTGCCTGGATTTCGCCCGGCAGAAGGGTCTACCACTTTTCGTACTGGGGAAGGGGTCTAACCTTCTCGTACGGGACGAAGGCGTGCGGGGCCTGGTGATTAAAACGGCGGGCCTCAACCGGCTGGAAGTGGGGGGCAATACCGTATGGGCCGAGGGGGGGGTTCCCCTGCCCCGGCTGCTGGCCGAAGCCCGGCGGCGCGGTCTCGCCGGTCTGGAATTTGCCGCCGGCATCCCGGCGTCTTTAGGGGGTGCCGTGGTCATGAATGCCGGTACTCCGGAGGGCTCGATAGGAAGTCTGGTACAGAAAGTTGAAGTACTGGACCGGCAAGGAAGGACCTATGCCTTAAGGGGCGAAGAACTGGAATTCGATTACCGGAAGAGCAAATTAAAAGGGGCGGGTTTGGTAGTTGTAGCGGCCGCCCTTGCCCTAAAGATTGGGGACGGAAAACAAATTGCAGAGGCCATAGCCCGCAATGTGGCCTTGAGGCGCAGGAAGCAACCCTTGAATTGGCCCAATGCCGGAAGCATTTTTAAGAACCCGCCGGGCCATTATGCCGGGTGGCTTATAGAACAGGTGGGAGCCAAGGGATGGCGCCAGGGAGATGCAGAAGTATCCACCCTCCATGCCAATTTCATAATTAACCGGGGCAGGGCCACGGCCTCGGACGTCCTACAGCTTATGGCCAGGATCCGCCAGGCCGTGTTAGACAGATTTGGTATTTTTCTGGAAACGGAGATAGAGATATGGGGAGAGGGCCCCTGAACAGGGGAGGGTAAGGGATGGAACGCCTGGTTATTGTGGGCGGCAACCGCCTGCAAGGGGAGGTGCGGATTAGCGGGGCTAAAAACGCGGTGCTTCCCCTCTTGGCGGCCACGCTACTGACGCGGGAACCGTGTGTTCTGGAAGGGGTATCCGACCTGCGGGATGTTGCCGTCATGATGGAGGTGGTCGGTTCACTGGGGGCCGAGGTCAAGAAGGAGGGGGAAAGCCTGTATGTTCACCCGGCCGGTGTAACACCTCGCGAGATTTCACCCCCCTTGATGCGGCGCCTCCGGGCTTCTAATTTGGTCATGGGGCCCCTTTTGGGGCGGTGGCATTATTTTAAAGTCGCCTATCCCGGCGGTTGTGCCATCGGCTCGCGCCCCATGGACCTCCACTTGAAGGGCTTTATGGCCATGGGGGCCTCCGTATTGGAAAGGCAGGGTTTTATTGAAGCTAAAGCCTCCAAGCTGCAGGGGGCGGACATCCTCCTTGATTTTCCCAGTGTGGGAGCTACGGAGAATATCATGATGGCCGCGGTGCTGGCCGAAGGGGTGACGGTGATACGGAACGCGGCCCGTGAGCCCGAAATCGTAGACTTACAAAATTTTCTTAATAAAATGGGTGCCCGCATCCAGGGTGCCGGCCAGGATGTAATCCGCATAGAGGGGGTTAAGGAACTAACAGGGGCCACCCACAGGATCATTCCCGACCGTATTGAGGCGGGAACTTACCTGGCGGCGGTGGCCGGTACCGGGGGAAAAGTATTCGTTCGCGGGGCCCGGCACGACCATATGGCGGCGGTCATCGCCAAATTGCGCGAGATGGGTGCCCGGGTGGAGGAAGATCCGGCGGGGCTCCGGCTGGAGGTGGAAGGACGGCTTAGAGCGGTGGATTGCCGAACCCTGCCGTATCCCGGCTTCCCCACCGACATGCAGCCCCAGATGATGGCGCTGATGACTACGGCGGAAGGTACGAGTATCATGTGTGAGAGTATTTTCGATAACCGCCTTCGCCATGCAGCAGAACTTAAGCGCATGGGTGCCGATATAAAGATAGAGGGGAAGATCGCAGTTATTAACGGTGTTTCTAAGTTGAGCGGGGCGGTAGTAGAGGCTACCGATCTCCGGGCGGGAGCGGCCCTGGTAATCGCGGGGTTGATGGCCGAGGGAGTAACCTACGTGGAAGGGGTGCACCACCTGGACCGTGGCTACGAGAGAATGGAAAGCAAGTTCCAGGGACTGGGGGCCCGACTCACCAGGGAGCGGGCGGATTAGCCCCCCATTTTTTGGAAGCATCTTGGACAAGTCCGGGGATTCTGATATAATGGCGGTGAACATTAGGAGGCGCTCCCTTCGCAGGAGGAGAAGGCGCCTGAAGACCCTTATTTTTTGCATGTTGAGCATCACGTCCGTATTTTTTTTCCTTCATTCCGGTATCTTTAGCCTGCAGGCGGTAGAAGTTCAGGGCAATCTCCGGGTGCCGGAAGAGGAGGTTCTTCGCTTGGCCGCGGTGGAACCGGGCCTGAACCTCTGGCAGATGGATGTCGGAGCCGTGGCCGAACGGGTAAAGGCCCACCCCCTAATCAAAGAGGTGCGGGTGGAGCGCCGCTGGCCCCATACGCTGATGATAACCCTTCGGGAGCGGGAAGCCCTGGCCCTTCTTCCGGCCGGGGGAGCGTTTTGGGTGGTGGACGGGCAGGGATACGTTATGGAGAGGATTTCCAGCCTGCGCCAACGGCAGCTCCCCGTAGTTTCAGGCGTGGATTTAAAGGAAGACCCGGGGCCTGGCCTTTGCTTGCAAGAGGAAGGCCTCAGGGCTGCTCTGGCGGTATTGCAGGGGTTACCTCCCCAGGAGCGCCGGCAGGTCATGGAGATAGATGCAGGGGAGGCCGAGAATTTGGTGCTTTATCTGCAAGGACAGGTTAAAGTTAAGTTTGGCGATAGCAGCAGCGTGGGTGAAAAGTGGCAGCGGCTGAAGGAGGCCCTTCAAGGCGTAGGCCCTGTAGAGTCCTTGGAATATATCGATGTGAGTTTTTCAGGGCCTCCGGTGATCAAGGCGCGGCAGGACTGAGTTATCCCCAGTTTTTGTAGGGCAGGCCTGCTTGGGCTTGAGATAGAGCGAGCAAGCCTTCGCGGCCAGCCCAGGCTTTAAGCTTGGCGAAGGGCTTCAGAAAGGCCCGAGGCTTTTGAGAGGCCAGAGGCCGGCAACTGAGGCAGGAAGCTTAAATCCTGCCGGGAAGCCCGCCGGAGCCTTGAGCCAAGCAAAAGTCCTGCCCGCGAGGGAGGCCTTTGCGAGCGAAAGCCAAGCAGGCCGGAATCAAGACTGGGGATACGTCAGGCGGCAGGAAAGGTGATGGCCTCATGTGGCTTCCCCTTTTGGGTTTGCTCTTCGGTATAGTCTTGGGATTGCTTCTGCCGGTGAAAATCCCGGTAGCCTATGCCAAGTATATGTCGGTGGCGGTACTCGCCGCCCTGGATTCGGTTTTCGGAGGCTTGCGGGCCACTCTGGAGGACAACTTCGACCACGTTATCTTCCTTACCGGATTTTTTGCCAACACCTTGCTGGCCGGGTTTCTGGCTTATATAGGGGACCAGCTGGGGGTGGAGTTGTATTTGGCCGCCGTGGTAGTCTTCGGGGCTCGGATATTCCAGAATTTAGGTATTATCCGTCGCCATCTTCTAAAGCGCAAGAAAACCTAAGACACCCATGCCGCTGGTACGGCACCAGCAGAAGGAAGAAAACAACAGGCCGGCATGCAAACAAAAACAATGCCGACCCGGATAGAAGCTATTTTCGGGGTAGGGGAACCCAATTTCTCGGGGAGAAAAAAAGGAAAGGCTGCAGTTGTGTTGAATTTCTCTTGATAGGTATGAAGCCCTAACAAGGCCGTGGTTGCCGGGGGTGCCGGGTTTGCCGAAGGATGAAATGGTAGCCGGATTGGACATAGGGACGACCAAAGTTGTCATGGCCGTAGCCGAGGTGGAAGAGGAGGGTCGCCTTAACATTATCGGCCTGGGCGAGGTTCCTTCGGCCGGCCTCCGGAAGGGTATCATTGTGGACCTGGAGCATACGGCCCAGGCCGTGGCCCGGGCGGCGGCCATAGCGGAAAGGATGAGCGGATACCGGATACGTTCGGTTTATGTGGGCCTTACGGGTTCTCACGTTCAGTCCCTCAACAATCGGGGTGTAGTGGCCGTAGCAGGGGAGCACAGGGAGATCGAACCCGAGGACGTCAAGCGCGTCCTCCAGGCGGCGAGGGTGATACCCTTGCCGGCGGAACGCCAGATTATCCATGTGTTGCCCCGCCAGTACATAGTGGACGGCTACGACGGGATAATCGATCCCGTAGGTATGACCGGCTCGCGTTTGGAGGTGGAAACCCATATTGTCACCGCGGCCGGTGCGGCAGTGCAGAATTTACTCAAAAGTGTACAACGGGCCGGTCTGGAAGTCGAAGAGCTGGTTCTGAACCCCCTGGCTTCGGCGGAGGCCGTCCTCCAGCCGGCGGAAAAGGAACTGGGTGCCGTAGTGGTGGACGTGGGTGGAGGGACGACCGAGATAGCGGTGGTGGCCCAGGGGGGGTTATGGTTCGCCTCCGTGCTCCCCGTCGGCGGAGATCATATTACCAGCGATATAGCCGTGGGACTGCGAACCCCCCTTAACCAGGCGGAAAAAATCAAGAAGGAATGGGCGGCTATTCCGGTGGGAGCGGTACCGGACAACGAGCTTTTGCCCGTACCTAACGTGGGAGGCCACGGGGAGCATACGGTGTCCAGGAGGATGCTGGCTTCCATCATCCAGCCCCGGGTGGAGGAGATTTTAACCCTTGTGCGGCGAGAAATGGAGCGGGCCGACTTTAAGGGCCTCCTTCCCGGGGGAGCGGTATTGACCGGTGGGGGTTCCCTCCTGCCGGGGATGGCCGAGCTGGCGGGGGATATACTCGAACTGCCGGTGAGGGTAGGGGCGCCGTGCCGGTTGGGGGGACTGGCCGACATGGTTTCCACGCCGGCTTACGCCACCAGTGTGGGCCTGTTGATCTACGGCGCCCGCAACCTGGGACGGGCCCAGGCGGGTGCCGGCCGCGGACCCCTGTGGGGGAACCTGTGGCATTATCTTAAAGGGTGGCTGCGTGAACTATTTCAGTAAGTCAGCAAAGGGAGGAATAACGGGTGCTGGAATTTGATGATGGGGACCTCAACCACCAATTTGCGGTTATTAAAGTGGTGGGCGTAGGCGGCGGGGGCAATAACGCCGTTAACCGCATGATAGCCGCCAGCCTGAAGGGCGTCGAATTTATCAGTGTGAATACCGATGCCCAGGCCCTGCGCCTGTGCCAGGCGGAGCAGAAAATACAGATAGGCGCCAAGCTGACCAAAGGGCTGGGAGCAGGGGCCAATCCCGAAATCGGGAAGAAGGCCGCCGAGGAAAGCCGGGAAGAGCTGGCCCAACGCCTGCAAGGGGCAGATATGGTATTTATTACGGCGGGCATGGGGGGCGGAACCGGCACCGGTGCTGCACCGGTGGTCGCCCAGATAGCCAAAGAGGTAGGCGCCCTTACGGTAGCGGTGGTTACCCGTCCCTTTACCTTCGAAGGGCGCAAACGGGCCCTCCAGGCCGAAAACGGTATTGCCGAGCTGCGCACCAAGGTGGACACTCTGATCGTGATCCCGAATGACCGGCTGCTGCAGGTGGCCGATAAGCAGACCACCATTACCGAGGCCTTTCGCATAGCCGACGACGTACTCCGCCAGGGAGTCCAGGGTATTTCCGACCTGATCACCGTTCCCGGCCTGATCAACCTGGACTTTGCCGACGTCAAGACCATTATGACCGACGCCGGATCGGCCTTGATGGGGATAGGCCGTGCCACCGGGGAAAAGCGAGCGGTGGAGGCGGCCAAGATGGCCGTTTCCAGCCCCTTACTGGAAACCTCTATCGAAGGGGCCCGGGGTATACTGTTGAACATCACCGGCGGACCTAATCTGGGCCTATTCGAAGTCAACGAGGCGGCAGAAATTATCGCGGCCTCGGCCGATCCGGACGCCAACATTATTTTTGGCGCCGTTATCGATGAGAACTTGAAGGACGAGATCAGGGTTACGGTAATCGCCACCGGTTTCGAAGGCCAGCGGAGAGAGAGCGCGGCCAAACAGGCAGCGGCCGCCCGGGAGATGGACATCAAGAACTTCGACCTCGACGATCTGGACATACCGGCCTTTCTGCGCCGGAGGTAAAGAGCAAAGGCTGTTTATCAAAGCAGCCTTTTATTTTTGTCGCCACCGCCTGACATATTTTTTGGAGCCCGTTTTATATAATGTTTAATGGCAAGGAGGTCTTAAAATACCAGTAAGCTCATATCATGGTAATAATTAGGGCGGGTACCGGAGGGACGGGCGGGTGGCGGGCACTCATATTATCTATCTGGACGTAGTTTTGGCCGTTAACTTACTCATGGATTATATTATCCTCTGGGCTACGGCCAGGCTGTCCCAGGCTCCTACCAGCCCCTGGCGGTTGTTGGGCGCCGCAGCCGTCGGTTCCCTTTATTCCCTTACTATTTTTTACCCGGCCGGCGGGCCGTGGATGTGGTCGGCCGTTAAGGTCCTGGTGTCCCTCTTCATGCTGTTCCTGGCCTTTTTCCCTGTTAGCTGGCGAAAGTTTCTGCAAGGGGTGGGGTACTTTTACCTGGTTTCCTTCGCCATGGGCGGGGCGGTGCTGGGCGCCCTCTATTTAACCGATAGCCTGACCTCCCAGGCCTTTACCGCCGGCGGAGCGGTGGTGGGCCCTTTACCCTTTGGGTGGCTGGCCATGGCCGTGGGGGCTACCCTGTTCCTGGTGTACTGGGGGAGCCTCTTTATTAAGCGAAATTCTTGGCAGAGCGTGTTGCGCCTGCCTATAGTGGTGGGCCTTAACGGAAAGAGGCTGGCCCTTAAGGCCCTGGTGGATACCGGCAACAACTTGCGGGATCCCTTTACCGGGCGTCCGGTCATCGTGGTAGAGTACGGCGCCTTGCGGCCCCTGTTGCCTCCCGAACTGCAGATAGAATCGCCCGCAGCCGGGGAACCGGAACTGGAAAAGCTGGTGTCCTCCCTCCACGGCACGACCTGGGCGGCGCGCCTTCGTATCATTCCCTTCCATTCCCTGGGCCGAGAGCACGGTTTGCTGCTGGGCTTTAAGCCCGATGAGGTGATTGTTCTTTGGGAAGACCGCTTGGTCAGGGTGAAAGACGTGGTAATAGGCTTGTGCTGGCAGCGCCTCAACCCCGAAGGCGGTTACCAGGCCCTCCTGCACCCGGAACTTTTGCAGGTGTGAATTCAGGGATGAAGGGGGATGGGACATGTGGTCGGAAGTTGGACGCTATGGAAACTGAAGCTAAAACTGGCCGCCGGGCGGCTGCTGGCAGCCGTCCACCGGCTGGGAGAGCTTTTTTACGTAAGCAGCAGCGAGGCCTTGCCCCCGCCCCTTACCAGCGATGAGGAAAGCCGTTTACTGAACCGCCTGGAGGACGGCGATGCAGGAGTAAAAACCACCCTCATTGAGCGCAATCTGCGGCTGGTGGTGTACATCGCCCGCAAGTTCGAAAACACCGGGATAGGTATTGAAGACTTGGTTTCCATCGGGACCATCGGCCTTATCAAGGCCGTGAACACCTTCGATCCCAAGAAACGCATAAAACTGGCGACCTATGCTTCGAGGTGTATTGAAAACGAAATTTTGATGCACCTGCGCCGCAACAACAAGACGAGGGTGGAAGTATCTTTTGACGAGCCCCTGAACATCGATTGGGACGGCAACGAACTGCTCTTGTCCGACGTTCTCGGTACGGATACCGATATCATATACAAGTCCATCGAGGAGGAAATAGATCGCAAACTGTTACACGCCGCCATGCGGAAACTTACGCCGCGAGAAAGGAAAATAATGGAGTTTCGTTTTGGCCTTATCGACGGGGTGGAAAAAACCCAAAAGGAAGTGGCGGACCTTCTGGGCATCTCCCAATCCTATATTTCGCGGCTGGAGAAAAGGATTATAAAAAGGCTGCGCAAGGAAATCGCCCGCATGGAATAATGCGGGCCTTTTTATTTTCGTATAAAAGAAGGGCGGGGTGGCAATAATTAAATTGCCGGGCAAATAGTGGGGATGGGAGGTTTTGCGCCGGTGACCCTCAACAAAGTGGAGATTTGCGGAGTAAATACCTCCAAGCTCCCCCTGCTGAGCAACGAAGAGATGCGCGAGTTGTTTCGGGCCATGCAGGCCGGCGACCAGAGCGCCCGAGAGAAGCTCATCCGCGGAAACTTAAGGCTGGTTTTGAGCGTTATCCAGCGTTTTACCAACCGGGGAGAGTTCGTGGACGACCTCTTTCAAGTGGGATGTATTGGCCTTATGAAGGCCATAGACAATTTCGATCTGGCCCAAAATGTTAAATTTTCCACCTACGCCGTGCCCATGATCATCGGAGAAATCCGCCGCTACCTGCGGGATAACAACGCCATAAGGGTTAGCCGATCCTTGCGGGATGTGGCTTACCGGGCCCTGCAGGTGAGGGATGCACTGGTGAGCCGATACGGCCGGGAGCCCTCGGTGGCGGAGATAGCCCGGGAGCTTGATATGCCCCAGGAAGAGGTAATCTTTGCCTTGGATGCCATCCAGGATCCGGTGTCCCTCTTTGAACCCATTTACAACGATGGCGGCGACCCCATCTATGTCATGGACCAGATCGGGGACGAAAAGAACCATGACGGTGCCTGGTTGGAGAGTATCGCCGTCCGGGAAGCCCTTGCTAAGCTTAATGAAAGGGAGAGGCTCATTCTGTCCCTCCGCTTCTTTGAAGGCAAGACCCAGATGGAGGTGGCCGAGGAGATAGGTATTTCCCAGGCCCAGGTTTCCCGCCTGGAAAAAGCCGCTTTGAATCACATGCGAAAGTACATGTAGGAGGAGGCAAGATGTTCTCAAATCGGCGTTACACCATTGTCGTCGGAATTGCTGCATTATTCATGGTTATCACCGGCCTGGCTACCGTCCGGGCAAGTCTTCCGGTTTCACCGGCGGTACCTGCCTATAACCCTCACAATCTCATCCGGCTCCACGTAGTCGCCTCCAGTAATACCGACCGTGACCAGCAGTTGAAGATGGAAGTCCGGAATGTCATCCTGGCGGAGGCCACAAGACAGTTAAAGGGGGCAAGGGATGTAGAAGAAGCTCGGCACTGGCTGGCCCAAAACCTGTCCTCCTTGACACGGGCGGCCGAAGAAAGGCTTTCGGCCGAAGGAAGCCCTTATCCCGTTAAAGCTCAATGGGGCGACTTCGATTTTCCTGACCGAACCTACGGCTCCCTCGTCCTTCCCCAAGGCCGCTATGAGGCCGTCCGCTTAATCATCGGCGAAGGACAGGGGGAAAATTGGTGGTGTGTCTTGTTCCCTCCCTTGTGCCTGGTGGACGTGGCGGACGGCGGAGAAACCTGGACGGCAACAGCACCCCTTGACGGCCTATCCTATCCCCAAGAGCACCGGGTAGAGCTGCGGTTTAAGATCATAGAGGTACTCCAGGCGTCTAAAGAACGCCTGGCTTCCCTCTTGTCCGCCGGCCCGTTCTGAGGGATAAACTCCACCCATTCCGCCGCATATAATGATGTTAAGCCGGAGGATATAAAGACCTGGGGGTGGCGGGGGTGGTAAAGGTTTCGGAGCTCCGCCTGCGGGACGTTATTAACGTGGTAGACGGACGCCGGCTCGGCCTCATCAAAGACGTGGAAATAGATGTTGAGGAAGGCCGGATCAAAGCCTTGATCTTACCCGGTCAGACGGGAAAATTTTTGTTTTTTTTTGGACACAACGAGGATATGGTCATACCCTGGGAAAAGGTAGTTAAAGTAGGGGTAGACGTTATCCTGGTAGAGAATCCTAATTTCGTGGCGCCGCAACACAGGAAATAGCTTTAGAGCTTTCGGCGGACTACAGCTCGGTCCCCGTTGATTTCTACTTCGGTGTCTAAGCCCCGGCTTAAATCCCTGAGTTCCGCCAGGATTTTCGCGGCGCGCGGTCCTGTCCCTTGCCGGGGTTGTTCCTCCACGATTTGGACGGGAAGGATTTCCGCCTGCTGCCAACCGGCCTGGGTGATGGTAAACATCGCCAACAACCCCTCACAGGTTTCCCGGGACCAGTTCTGGTCCATGATGAAATTGCCCAGGCTGTAGAGAATGATACTTCCCTTATAGACCTCAATTCCCTGGAAAACGTGGGGATGATGGCCTAGGATTATATCTGCCCCGGCCTCCACCAGGCGGTGGGCTATTTGGCGTTGCTCGGACGACGGGCGGCGCTGATATTCGGTGCCCCAATGGAGGGAAACTACGGTGGTATCGGTCCGGGCCTTGAGGAGCTCGACGTCCTGGCACATGGTTTCTATCTCCAGGGGGGCGGTGCCGGGACGTTCGGTGGTGGCTTTAAAAGACCGGGGATAATCGTAGCTCCAGAAAATATCGGCCATGTCGCTGTAGCCGAGGAAGCCAAGACGGAGGCCCTTCTCTTCCAGGATGACCGGCCGGCGGGCCTCCTGGATGTTTTCTCCCCCGCCGCAGTAATGTATACCTGCTCCCTCCAGCAGTGCCATGGTTTGGCGAAAGGCCGGTGTGTCATAGTCCAGGATGTGGTTGTTGGCGATGTTAAGGACGTCAAAACCCCCCTGTTGCAAGACTTGAAGGGCCTCCGGCCGCGCGCGGAACCATATGCCTTTACCCGGGATGGGCTTGCCAGTATCGGAGAGGGGCGACTCCAGATTCCCGAAAGTGAGGTCGGCCGACCGCAGCAGGGGCCCCAGCTCGGCCAAGGGGTAATCCAGTCCCTGGGATTGCATGAGGCGGTCCACTTTGCGGGCCAACATGACGTCCCCTACGGCCGCCAGGGTTAAAGGTTCGGCAGGCGGAGGCGGCGGTGTAAAGGATGGAGGTTCACCCGGCGGGGCCGGTGCTTCCCGGTGTGCTGCCGGCGGTCGACAGAGGAGACCGGCCAAGAGGAAAAGAGCCAGCGCCCATAAAATTCTTTTGGTTTTTAATTTCACCTGGTACCTCTCCCATTTTAATGGAATCCCCCTGATGCGGGGGATTATTATTAATTTTAACACATAATCCGGAAGGAGGGTCCGGACGGGACGGAAGTCAAAGCAAAAAAAGCAGGGAGCAACAAAGGCCCTGCAGGAAAAACTCCTCCCGGCTGTGTTATAATGTTGGCATGACTACTTGCGAGGCTTCCATCGCCACCAAGTTCCCGTAGGACACAACGGCCTCTTCCCTTACTAAAGGGGCCGGGATGTTATATAATAACACCCAGAAGCAATTCCCGCGGGGGACGCCAGCCACGGCGACCAAAGGGGGAGCTTCCCAGCGGTGTTGGAGTTGGTTTCGGGACCCGTTCCGTATCTTCGCCTTTCCGTTTTGGAAAACATAGCCCCCGTGACGGCTGCCTTCAGTACCCGGCAGGGAGGAGTAAGCCGGGGGTATTTCCACAGTCTTAATCTGGGCTTCCATGTCGGCGATAATCCCGACCGCGTGTTGACCAACCGGCACCTCTTAGCCGAAGCTACGGGGCTGCCGTTAGGAGCCTGGGTTGTGGGAGAGCAGGTCCACGGATCCCGGGTGGCCGTGGTCGGAAAGAAGGATAGGGGCAGGGGTGCGGAGACTCTGGAGACCTGTGTGCCGGGCGTAGATGCCCTGGTTACCGGCGAGGCGGGCCTCACCCTGGTAGCTCTATTTGCCGACTGTGTACCGGTCTACGTGGTGAGCGGCGACGGAGGGGCTGTGGCGCTGATCCACGCGGGATGGAAAGGGACGTTGAATCGGGTGGCCGCTGCAGCAGTAGATTGTCTGGCAGAAACCTTTAATGTTCGGACCGCCGGGTGTTGGGCCGTCATAGGTCCGGCCATCGGCCCCTGCTGCTATCGCGTGGGTGAGGAGGTAGCAGAGGCCTTTAAAGGGGAGGTGCCCTGGGGAGAGGCGGTGCTGAGGCGTTGCGGCGAGGGGGCTTGGTACCTAGATCTGTGGGAGGCCAACCGTCTTGCCCTGTTGGACGCAGGTCTGTTACCCGAGCGAGTAGCCGTGGCCGGGTTTTGTACTTCCTGCCATCCGGAGTTCTTTTTCTCGCACCGTCGGGACGGGGGCCGGACGGGGCGAATGGCCGCCGTCTTTAGCAGGAGGGAAGGCTAGGTGGCCGCCTTTCCCTCCTCCGGCCTCCCCCAAAAGAGGCGCGGGTCCCGCCTAAAGAAACTGTTCAGGGGCCTGCTGTGGGGAAGCCTTCTGCTTTTTCTCCTGTACCAGGGAATAGGCCGGCTGTTGTTCTTTATAGCGTGGCAGGCCTTGGAGATCCAACAGGCGACGGCCGGGAGGATTGAAAAAACCGTTTCCTTGGAGGCGGTGGTGGTCCGGGAGGAAACCTTCTTGGCAGCTCCCGCCGACGGCACCTTGACAAGAATTATCCCCGAGGGGGAACGGGTGGCAGCGGAGGCCACCGTCGCCCGGGTGGAATTAGCGGGAGTGGCCGCGGGTGAGGTGGGGGTGAGGGAACTTAAGGCCCCCTTTGCCGGTCAGGTATGTTACCATCCCGATGGTCTGGAAAAGGTTTTGCAGCCCCCCGGGCTGGACAACCTCGATCCCCTGGAGGTAATTTCCCTGGCCCGCCGGGCCCGTCCCAGAGGGGAGGAAAGGGAGGTCCGGGCCGGGGTACCGGTGGTTCGCCTGGTAAACAATCTGCAGCCTTTGTTTTTGTATGCCGTGTTACCCGACGTCCCCCCAGCCTGGGAGGAGAAGAAGAGGGTCGGCCTGCGCGCCCCGGGGGAGGAAGAATTGCTGTGGGCCAGGGTGGATCGCCTTTATTCCTGGGGGGACGGTTACGTACTGGTGTTGAGAATAGATAAGTGGGGAAGCCGGTGGCTGCACCCGCGGGTGGTGACCGTGGAGGCGGTGGCCGAAAGTTACGCCGGCATGGTCGTTCCTCGGACGGCCCTGGTACTCCTGGAGGACGGCTCGGCGGGGGTTTACTGCGTGGTGGGACGGGACGTTAAGTGGCGGCAAGTAGAAATAGTCGGCGCCGTGGGGGAAAGGGCCGCTGTCCGTGGAATACAGGAGGGGGCTGAAGTGGTGGCTAATCCTTACTGGGTGCGCTTCCTTACAAGGAAAAGTCGACGGGAACCGGCAGGATTTGCGCCGGATTTGTAGAAGGAATTTAGGAGGGAGGGAGCCGGTGGGCGGTATCCGGGACAACATAACTGTAGTGCAGGAACGTATAGCCCGGGCGGCGCGGAAAGCCGGCCGGCGTTCGGAAGAAATTACCTTGATAGCGGTTACCAAGAACGTGCCGGTGGAAAAAATAAAGGAAGCCGTGGACGCCGGGATTAGGGACCTGGGAGAAAACCGCGTCCAGGAACTCCTGCAGAAGCAGGAGGGCCTGGCAGGAGAGGACGTAACGTGGCATTTGATCGGCCACCTCCAGCGCAATAAGGTCAAATACGTTTGGAACCGGGTCGGCCTTATTCATTCCCTGGACAGCCTGCCGCTGGCCCGGGAGTTGGAAAAAAGGGCGGCCCCGGCGGGAGAGAAAATCAAGGTTTTGGTAGAAGTGAATGTGGCCGGGGAAAACAGCAAATTCGGCCTGCCTGTGGAGGCTGTGCCCGGCTTCGTCAGGGAATTGACGGGCTTCAGCAGCCTCGAAGTCCTCGGCTTGATGACGGTAGCTCCCTTGGTCGACGACCCCGAAGAACTACGCCCGGTGTTTCGGCGGCTGCGGGAGCTGGCCGGGGAAATAGAAGCCCTGGCGTTACCGGGAGTAGAAATGCGGTACCTGTCCATGGGTATGACCAACGATTTTGAAGTAGCCGTTGAGGAAGGGTCCAACATGGTTCGTATTGGAACGGCCATTTTTGGTCCCCGCCGCTAAGCAGGGAGGCATGCTGATGGGTCGAATTTGGGAGGCTTTCCTCAACTGGTTGGGCTACGGTCCGGAAGAAGGGGAAGAGCGCCGTACCGCGGAGACTGTTGCATCCCAGGGCTCCAGACCGCAGGGCAAGCTGGTGACCTTGCCTACGGCCCGGGGCGTCATGCGCCTTATGGTGGTCCATCCCCAATCCTACGAACAAGGAGCCCTGCTGGCCGAGAACCTTAAGAATTATCGGCCGGTGATCGTCAACCTGGAGAAAATGCCGCCGGAAGAGGCCAGGAGGCTTTTGGATTTTCTGAGCGGTGCCGTTTTCGCCCTGGGCGGCCGGGTTAGCAGGGTGGGGCATGCCATCTTCGTTTTTGCGCCCAGCAATGTGGACCTCAGCGGCGACTTGGAGTCCAGGGCCGCGGGCGGTGGGCCTTCCTGGCCGGATGTCTATTCTCAATCGGGAAGAAGGTAACCCATGGATAAGACCATAGGATTCATCGGCGCCGGGGCCATGGGAGGTGCCCTGATCGAGGGATTGCTGGCCTCGCGGGTGGTACCTGCCGAAAGGATCGTGGTTTTCGATATATCCCGGGAGCGTTTAGAAGAGCTTGCCCGGAAACACGGCATAAGGCCGGCTGCCGGCGGGCCGCAGGTGGTGGAACAAGCGGATATAGTAGTGGTGGCCGTAAAACCCGAAACCGTGGCCGGTGTTTTAAGAACCTTATCCTTTAAGCCCTCCCACCTGGTCATCTCCGTGGCTGCCGGGATCACCCTCAAGCAACTGGAAGGGTGGATCGGGCCGGGCGTACCGATTATGCGGGCGATGCCCAACACTCCCGCCCTTGTCCGCGAAGGGATCACGGTCCTGGCGGGCAACGGGCTGGTGACGCCGGAGCAGGGAAAGGCGGCCCTGGAGATTTTTGCTTCTGTGGGTCAGGCGCTGCTCCTGCCGGAGGATCAGTTGGATGCGGTTACCGGTTTAAGCGGAAGCGGGCCGGCCTACGTTTATCTTTTCATAGAAGCCCTGGCCGACGGAGGGGTGCTGTGCGGCCTGGGGAGGGATACGGCCCTCAAGCTTGCCGCCCAGACGGTACTGGGAGCGGCGCGGATGGTGTTGAATACCGGAGAGCACCCGGCGGTACTGAAGTCGCAGGTTACTTCGCCGGGGGGAACCACCATAGCGGGCCTGGAGGTCCTGGAAAATAGGGCTTTGAGGGGCGCTTTAATGGAGGCCGTCAGGGCGGCGGCCCGTAGGGCCCGGGCCCTAAGTGAGGGGCAAGGAAAATGATACTGGTGATCAATTTGATAGAAGTGGCCTTTAGGGTTTTCGAATGGCTTATAATAGCGCGGGTTATTCTGTCCTTCCTTCCTCATAATGCCTATCATCCCGTATGCCGTTTTATTTACGAAAGCACGGAACCCGTTTTGGGTTTTTTCCGGCGCCTTTTACCGCGCACTTCTTTGCCCTTGGATTTTTCGCCCTTGGTGGCCATTATCGCCTTGGAAGTAATAAAACGCCTGGTAGTGGGCTTTTTGCTCCGGCTCGGTTGAGTTTTCGGGAGGGCGTAGCTGCAAGGGCCCGGTGATTTTGCCGGGCACATTACATTTCTGCGCCGGTTGGGGCCGGGGGGTTTCCGGGCGCGATATCTTTGGGGGAGTGAGGGTTGTGGTGCTGACGCCGCTGGATATTAACAAAAAGGAGTTCCGGCGAAGCCTGCGGGGGTACTCCTGTGAAGAAGTAGACGAGTTTTTGGCCCAGCTTCTCAAGGACTATACCCAGGTTTTCCGCGAAAATCAAGAACTGCGGGAAAGGATATTATATCTGGAAGCAGAATTGGAGCGGTTTAACCGGCTGGAGAATACCCTCAAGGAAACCCTGGTGATGGCCCAGAAGGCGGCGGAAGAAGCCAGGGAGAATGCCAGGCAGGAGGCCGAAGCCTTGCTTAAGCAGGCCGAGGCCCGGGCCCAGAGTATGATAGCTCAGGCCCGGAACAAAGCGGCGGAAATAGAGCGGTATCAGGCTTCCTTGGAAGCCCGGGTGCGCAGCTTTAAGGCCCGCTGGCGGTCTTTCCTCCTGGCCCAACTGGAGCTTCTGGAAGGGGAGGAACAGGCCGCACCTGCCGGGGAAGGGCTGGACGAAGCAGGGGAGGGGTCCTCGGAGGGCGGCGGGCCTGCGGGCGGGGAGCAGGCTTTCGGCGAGCAGGGTATCTAGTCTATGCCGCCGCGGTGTCTCCGCCGGTCGGGGGGTTCGGCTGCCAAACCTTCCGGGTCGGGGGCCGAAGCCGTTCCGAGGCCCCGGGAGCCTTACGGCCGGCAACTGAGCCGTAGGGTGAATTGGCCGGGAAGTCCGCCGTAAGCTCGGAGACGGAGGGTTGTTGTGAGCCGCTGTGTTTGGGGAAAGGGCCAAAGCCACCCTCTCCCGAGCTTAAAGCTAAACCCGGCTGAATATAGATCGGAAGAGCGTCGTGTAGGGAAAGAGTGTAGATCTCGGTGGTCGCCGTATCATTAAAAAAAAAATTATTT
>DOLC01000106.1 GCA_003509545.1 Peptococcaceae bacterium | reverse complement strand
AGGGTTGGGTAGTTTTCGGAGGAGGGGTTGTGGATGCCGCGCAGAGGTGCCCGCACCAAGCGGCGGGAGCGCAAACATATAGAAAGCGGCGTTGCCCATATCAAATCGA
The DNA here is from genome assembly GCA_003509545.1 of Peptococcaceae bacterium. Classification (GTDB taxonomy): domain Bacteria; phylum Bacillota; class DSM-521; order Neomoorellales; family Neomoorellaceae; genus UBA12545. The sequence goes on along the minus strand of DOLC01000106.1, from coordinate 15,102 downwards.
CCTTCAACAATACTATAATTACCATTACAGACAAAAACGGTAACACGGTGGCCTGGGCCAGCGCCGGAACCGTAGGGTTCAAGGGCACGCGGAAGAGCACACCCTACGCGGCCCAACTGGCGGCAGAGTCGGCCGCCAGGCAGGCCATGGAATTCGGCATGAAGGAAGTAGAATGCTATGTTAAAGGCCCGGGCGCCGGGAGGGAGGCGGCCATAAGATCCCTCCAGGCAGCGGGCTTGGAGGTAAGCGCCATTAAAGACGTCACCCCCATTCCCCACAACGGCTGCCGCCCGCCCAAGCGCCGTAGAGTCTAGCAGGAGGTGTCATAGCTTTTGGCCAGATACACGGGACCTGTATGCCGCCTTTGCCGGCGGGAAGGGATGAAACTCTACCTCAAAGGAGAACGTTGCTATACCGATAAGTGCGCCGTAGCCAGGCGGTCGTATCCCCCGGGCCAACACGGACAGGAGCGCCGCAAAACCTCGGAATACGCCCTGCGCCTGCGGGAAAAGCAGAAGGCACGCCGCATTTACGGCGTCCTGGAGCGCCAGTTCCGGGGCTACTTTGAGCGGGCCGAGCGTCAGAAGGGCGTCACGGGCGAGAACCTCCTAAGGCTGCTGGAGCGCAGGCTGGATAATGTGGTGTTTCGTCTGGGTTTTGCCGCCTCCCGCGCCGAAGCCCGCCAGCTGGTCCGCCACGGCCACTTCCAGGTTAACGGCCGGAAGGTCAACATCCCTTCCTACCTGGTGAGGCCGGGAGACGAGATTGAGGTCAGAGAGCGGAGCAAGGAATCTCTCAAGTTCAAGGAAATCGCCGAGCAGGCCGCCCATCGCACGCCGCCGGCGTGGCTGGAAGCCGATGCGGCTAACCTCAAAGGGCGGGTCCTGGCCTTGCCGACCCGCGACCAGATAGACGTCCCCGTGCAGGAACACCTGATCGTAGAGCTTTATTCCAAGTAGGCCCTACCGTAGGTGCGGCGGAATAAAGCCTGCGAGGAGGAGGGGATTTGTATGCTGGAAATCGAGCGTCCCCGGCTGGAATGCCTGGAGATGACGCCCAAATTCGGCCGCTTCGTGATCGAGCCCCTGGAGAGAGGATACGGCATAACCCTGGGTAACTCCCTCAGGAGGGTGCTCCTTTCCTCCCTGCCCGGGGCCGCCGTTACCTCGGTGAAGATTGAGGGTGTGCTCCACGAGTATTCCACCATTCCCGGCGTGGTGGAGGACACCACGGATATCATTCTCAACCTGAAGACCCTAGCCCTCAAGATTCACAGCGACGAACCCCAGGTCCTGCGAATAGAGGCGGAGGGCGAAGGAGAGGTTACGGCGGGCGACATCATTACCGGCGCCGACGTGGAAATCCTAAACCCGGACCTGCACATCGCCACCCTGGAGAAGGGCGGCCGCCTGTTTATGGAAATGACGGCCCAGCGGGGTCGCGGCTACGTGCCCGCGGAGAGGAATAAAAAAGAGGAGCAGGTAATCGGGGTGATCCCCGTGGACTCCCTCTTTTCACCCGTGCACAAGGTCAACTATATCGTCGAGAACACCCGGGTGGGCCAGGTTACCGACTACGACAAGCTTACCCTAGAAGTATGGACCAACGGGAGCCTGGCACCGGACGAGGCGGTGAGCGCGGCGGCCAAGATCCTCATGGATTATTTCCGCCTCTTCCTCGGCCTGACGGATCGCGACGGCCAGGAGATCACCATGGTGACCAAGGAAGAGGAGCAGAAGGACCGCCTTCTGGATATGACCATCGAAGAGCTGGATCTCTCCGTCCGGTCCTACAACTGCCTGAAGCGGGCGGGGATCAATACCGTAGGGGAGCTCATCCAGCGCACCGAGGAAGATATGATGAAGGTCCGGAATCTGGGCAAGAAGTCCCTGGAGGAAGTTACCCAGAAGCTGGCAGAGCTGGGCCTCAGCCTGCGCAGCTCCGACGAGTAGGGAGGGAAGCACATGGGATACCGCAAGCTGGGGCGGCGGTGCGACCACCGCAAGATGCTGCTGCGCAACATTGTCACCTCCTTTTTGCGGGAAGGCCGGCTGCAGACCACCGAGCCCCGGGGCAAAGAAGTCAAGCGCATAGCCGATAAGATGATCACCCTGGCCAAGCGGGGCGACCTACATGCCCGGCGCCAGGCCCTGGCTTATCTGCTGGACGAGGACGTGGTAACCAAGCTCTTCAAGGAGATCGGACCCCGGTACGCCGACCGCCAGGGCGGCTATACGAGGCTGGTGAAGGTGGGCTACCGCCGCGGCGACGGCGCGCCCCTGGTGCTGGTAGAGCTGGTATAAATGCTCGCCTTTGAGGGCGTGAGTTTTTCCTACCCGGGAGCCCTGCGGCCCGCCCTGGAGGACATCAACCTCACCCTGTCCCCCGGGGAGTTCGTGGTGATCATGGGAGCCAACGGCTCGGGGAAGTCCACCCTGGTCAGGCTCGCCAACGGGCTGTTGCGGCCCACCAAGGGGAGGGTATCAGTAGAAGGCTGGGATACCGCGGCCGACGAACACCTCCCCCACATCCGCCCCCTGGTGGGAATGGTCTTCCAAGATCCAGACAACCAGCTGGTAGCGGCCACGGTGGAAGAAGATGTGGCCTTCGGGCCGGAAAACCTGGGCCTCGCCCCGGAGGCCATTCGCCGCCGGGTAGAGGAGGCCCTGAGCACCCTGGACCTTGCGGAACTGCGGCAGCGCCCCCCCCACCGCCTCTCGGGCGGGCAAAAGCAGAAGGCGGCCCTGGCGGGCATCCTGGCCATGGAGCCGCGCTATGTGCTGCTTGACGAGGCCACGGCCATGCTGGACCCGGCGTCCCGGGAGGAAGTCTGGAGCATAGTCTCCTCCTTGTGCCGTAAAAAAGGTCTGGGCATTATACTGGTGACCCACCTGCCGGAAGAGGCCGCCCTGGCCGACAGGGTCGTTATCCTTCATAGAGGGCGCATCCTGCGGGAAGGCAAGCCCCGCGAGATCTTCAGCCGACCGGAGGAATTGACAACCCTGGGCCTGGAAGCCCCGGTTGCCGCCGTGCTGGCCGGCAGGCTGGCACGGAGGGGTTTGCCCCTGCCACCGGGACTCCTGACGCCCCGGGAAGTGGCCCTGGCCTTGCGAGAACTGGCGGAGAAACGGCCCCCGGATACCCGTAGAAAGGCCGGGCGCCGCAGGAGGGGATAGCGGGTTCCCCGCCGGCCGGGGATTGTTAAGAGGTACGGGGAGATTCAGGGTTATGGAGATCGTCCTACAGGAAGTATCCTTTTACTATCAGACCGGAGGGCAGGACATACCGGCCCTGATGGACGTCAGCCTTACCGTACGGCCGGGAGAGTGGCTGGCCGTAGTCGGCGCGGGGGGTTCCGGGAAATCCACTTTGGCCCAGGTCATGGCCGGCCTCCTGCGGCCCAGCCGGGGCCAGGTGTACCTGGACGGCGTACCCCTCTGGCGGTCCCGGGGCAAGGGGACGCCCGCCTGGCGGGGCAAAATCGGGCTGGCGTTACAACAGCCGGAGCGCCAGCTCTTCGCCGAGACCGTAGGGCAGGACGTGGCCTTCGGGCCCCGCAACCTGGGCCTTTCGCCCCAGGAGGTGGAGAGGAGAGTACGACAATCCCTGCGGAGGGTTGGGTTGGACCAGGAGGTGGCCGGGCGGTCACCTTTTAGTTTGAGCGGCGGCCAGCAAAGGAGGGTGGCCCTCGCCGGAATCCTGGCCCTGGAGCCCGAGGTTTTCATCCTCGACGAGCCCACGGCCGGCCTGGACCCGGCCGGCCGGAACATGATTCTACAGGTTCTTAAGGGCTACCACCGCCGGGGCAATACCGTGGTCTTTATATCCCACAACATGGCGGAAGTCGCCGCCCTGGCCCAGAAGATCGCCGTCCTCCATCGGGGAAGGCTGGTCTTTTGGGGGAGCCCGGCGGAGGTCTTTGACGGCCGCGCGGATCTTGCGCAGTGGGGGCTGAGGCCGCCGCCCATAACCGAGGTCTTCCTGGAGCTCAAGGAGCTGGGCGCACCGGTCTCGCCGGCCGTTTTCACCCTGGAGGCGGCTGAGGAAGAAATACTCCGCTGGTACAGGAGGGAAGGCCATGACCTTTGAACTGGGGCGCTATGTGCCCGGGGAGAGCCTCCTCCACCGCCTGGATCCCCGTAGTAAAATAGGGGGGCTTTTCCTGTACGGGATAGCCCTCCTGGCGGCCCCCGAAGCCGGTAGCCTCTTTGCCCTGGGGTCCCTTTCCCTGGCCGGCGTACTGCTGGTCCGCCTCTCATGGCGGTACCTCTGGCAGCAGGTGAAACCGGTACTGGTTTTCCTCCTGATAGTGGTAGCCCTCCAGGCCATCCTCACCCCAGGCACGCCCGTCGGACGGATAGGCCCCCTGGTGGCCACCCGCGAAGGTCTGGAGCTGGGCCTGGTGGCCACGGGCCGCGTCGGCTTCCTGCTGGTGGCGGCCGTCCTCCTTACGGCCACCACTACCCCCCTGGCCCTGGCCCGGGGTATTCAATACCTCCTGCGGCCGACGGCGGCGCTGAGGGTGCCGGTGGAGGAAGTTACCTTCATGTTCACCCTGGCCCTCCGCTTCGTGCCCACCCTGGTCGAAGAGGCGGACCGGATTCTCAAAGCCCAGGCGGCCCGCGGCCTCAGCCTTGAACGCCGGGGGCTCATAGGTTGGGGGAAAAACCTCCTGCCTTTTCTAATACCCCTCTTCGTGGGCACCCTTAAGAGGGCCGAAGACCTGGCCCAGGCCATGGAAGCCCGGTGTTACCAGCCCGGCCGCCGGCGGGGCTCCCTGGAGCAACTGAAAATGGCGTGGCAGGACTACGCCTTCCTGGTTCTATGCGGTACCCTGTCCTGCCTGGCCCTGGCCCTGCGCTGGATATAGTCTGCCGTGGGGGAAGCCTATGAGGTACCTGAAGATCACCCTGGCCTACGACGGCACCGAATATGCCGGATGGCAGGTGCAGCCCCGGGAGCACGGCCCGACCGTACAGCAAAAGGTAGAAGAAGCCCTGGCCCGGCTCACGGGGGAAGAGATACGGGTTATAGCGGCGGGACGGACCGATGCCGGGGTCCACGCCCGGGGCCAGGTAATAAGCCTGGCCACGGCGAGCCGGATACCCGGCGAGCGCTGGCCGTGGGCCTTAAACAGCGTACTGCCGCCGGACATCGTGGCCCTTAAGGCCGAGGAGGTGGGGCCGGACTTCCACGCCCGGTATTCGGCCAGGAGCAAGACCTATCGCTATACCATCGACAACGGCGCTTTTCCCGATGTGTTCTTACGGCGCTATGCCTGGCACATCCGGCAGCCCCTGGACGTGGACGCCATGGAGGAGGCGGCGGCCTGCTTAAAGGGACGTCATGACTTCCGCGCCTTCGCGGCGGCGGGTCGGCCCGTCAAGAACTTCCAACGGGAAATCAAGGATATCAGGTGGACCCGCCGGGAACCGTTCCTCTACCTGGAGATCACCGCCGACGGCTTCCTTTACCACATGGTGCGCATTATCGTGGGCACCCTGGTGGAAATCGGATTAGGGCGGCGGGAACCCAGGGATATGGAAAGGATCCTGGCCGGTCGCCGGCGGGAGGAGGCCGGACCTACGGCCCCGCCCCAGGGTCTGTGCCTGGAACGCGTGGAATATTGAGGCCGGCCGGGAGATACCCTCCCGGGCCCTTTACCCCAAAGGGTGATAGGCCATACCGCCCTTCTGAGTTATCCCCACTTTTTGCAGGGCAGGCTTGCTTGAGCTTGGAAGTGAGCGACTAAACCTGAGCGGTAGCCAAACTTAAGCTTGACGAAAGGCGGAGGCAGGCCCGAGGCTTTTGAGACGCCAGAGGCCGGCAACTGAGACAGGATGTCGAATTTGCCGGGAAGGCTGCCGGAGCCTTGAGCCAAGCAAAAGTCCTGCCCGCGAAGGAGGCCTTTGCGAGCGGAAGCCAAGCAGGCCTGGGATCAAAATTGGTGATACGCCATACCGCCCTTCGGTTGACTCGGAAGGTGTATTCTCGTAAAATTAGGCTGAACGGAAACAGGAGGGAGAAAATGAAAACCTTTATGGCCAAACCCCATGAGGTGCAGCGCAAGTGGTACGTCATTGACGCCGCCGGCAAAAGCCTGGGGCGCGTAGCGGCCACGGCGGCAGCCCTGCTGCGGGGGAAGCACAAGCCCATCTATACTCCCCACGTGGATACCGGAGACCACGTCATCATAATAAATGCCGAGAAGGTGCGGTTGACCGGCAAAAAATCGGAGCAGAAGGAGTACATCCACCATTCGGGTTACCCCGGGGGCCTAAAACGCATCCAGTACGGCACCCTGCTCAAAACCCAGCCGGAAAAGGCCGTGCATAAGGCCGTCTGGGGGATGTTGCCCCATAACCGGCTGGGGCGCAGGATCATCAAAAAGCTGAGGGTCTACCGGGGTGAAACCCATCCCCACCAGGCACAAAAGCCGGAAGTATGGACGCCCAGGGATTAAAGAAGGAGGCGAAGGGCTTGGCACAGGTACAGTTCTACGGCACGGGACGGCGCAAGGAAGCGGTGGCCCGGGTAAGGCTTATTCCGGGGGAAGGCCGTATAACCGTAAACGATAAGACGCCCATAGAATACTTCGGCCAACAGGTTTTGGCCGACATGATACGCCGCCCCCTGGAAGTGGCCCGTATGGCGGACCGCTTCGATGTGGTGGCCAAGGTGGAAGGGGGCGGCATCAGCGGCCAGGCGGGGGCGGTGCGCCTGGGAATAGCCAGGGCCCTCCTCCAGGCCGATGCCGAACTCCGACCCGTATTGCGCCGGGCCGGGTTCCTCACCCGGGATCCCCGCATGAAGGAGCGGCGCAAGTATGGGCTAAAAAAAGCGCGCAAGGCGCCTCAATTCTCCAAACGCTAGAAGCCGGGGGGAGGCAACAATGCACATCATTACCGTGACCCGACCGCGATTGCAGGAGACCCTGCACCGGGGCGGCTGCGGGTCCTGCCGGGTTTCCTGCCAGTCGGCCTGCAAGACCTCCATTACCGTCAGCAATCAGGCGTGTGAGAACAGCCACGCCAGTAACTCGCGGCCGTCCGGGAAATAGAGGGGTCGGCGCCACACCGTTCCGACGCTTTCGCCGGGAGCCCAGTTCGGCCCCGGGAGGCCTGCGGCCTGACCCGGCCTGCGGATCCTCCCGGGGCCGGGTTTGTCCTCACCCCTTAAGCCGGAGGCACCGATGGCCGGGGCCGGAACCATCCCCTGCTTCCGGGCTCCCGGGCTCCGCCTCCGGGAAGATCCCAGGGGCCTCCGGGCGGCGGGGATAGGTGCCGGGGACGGCACACCCGGGGGGGTCCGGGGAGGCGCCCCGCTTCCCTGCCGGGCGCCAGGGGTGGACCCGGCGCCGGCGGGGCGGGAGCGGCTCACCCGGCTTCCTCCCGGGATGGCGAGGGCAGTGGTAGGGAAGCCGGCTTCCCGCTGTAGGGGGCCGGCCTTTTTGTCGCCCCGGGGGCGGTCTTGGCGACACCCCTCAGGGTGAACCGAGGAAAAGGCAAAAAGGTACGAGGGTGGAAAAAATGACGACCAGGCTACCCGACCTGCGGGACGTAGACTGGCAGGCAGATATACACTGCTTTACCTTTAACGACCTTCGCCTCCTACTGGATGTAAATAGCGGCGCCCTCCATATCATCGACGAACCTACCAGGGAGGTCTTACAAGGCCTGGCCGGCCGTAACTGCGTAGAGTATTCCGCCCTGGAGCGCACCATCGGCCTGTACGGTCGGGAGGTGGTGGACGAGGTGTTGGCCGACCTGGCCCGGTGCCAGGAAGAGGGCAGCCTCTTTACCCGGGACACCGCCGCCCGCCTTTTCCGGCCGCCGGAGACGGTACTGCAGGCCCTTTGCCTCCACGTATCCCACGACTGCAACCTGCGCTGCCGGTATTGCTTCGCCGGGGGAGGTCCCTTCGGCGGCCGCCGCGGCCTCATGTCCCCTGCAGTGGGCCGCGCGGCCATGGACCTTCTGTTCCGCCTGGCTGGAAGGCGGCAGCGGGTGGAAGTAGACTTTTTCGGCGGCGAACCCCTGCTCAATTTCGCCACCGTACGGGAATTGGTAGCCTACGGCCGCGCCCTGGCCGCAGCAGCGGGGAAGGAAATACGCTTTACCCTCACCACCAACGGCCTGGGCCTGACGCCGGAAATAACAGAGTTCTTGAACGGCGAGGGCATCAGCGTGATCTTGAGCCTGGACGGCCGGCCGGAGACCCATGATCGATACCGCCGGCTGCCGGGCGGAGGAGGGAGCTACGGCCGGGTAGTGCCCCGCATTAAAGCCCTCACCGACGCCCGCGACCACGGGGACTACTGGATCCGCGCCACCTTTACCCGGGACAATCTGGACTTCAGCCGGGACGTCGAACACCTCTTAGATTTAGGCTTTCGGTTTATTTCCCTGGAGCCGGTGGTGGGCCCGCCAGAGGCGCCTTACAGCCTAAGGATGGAGGACGTGCCGGCCTTGAGGAGGGAATACTCCCGGCTGGCCGACCTTTACTGCCGCGCGAGGGAAGAAGGACGGCCCTTTGAGTTCTTTCACTTCAACCTGGACCTGGGCGGCGGCCCCTGCCTCACCAAGCGCCTCTACGGTTGCGGAGCGGGGGTAAGCTATATGGCCGTTACCCCAGACGGCGAGCTTTATCCGTGCCACCAGCTGGTGGGAAGATCCGAGTTCCGCCTGGGCCGTGTCCAAGAAGGCATCGAGAGGCCCCACCTGCAGGAGGAGTTCCGGCAGGCCTATGTATACCGCAAGCCCCGGTGCGCCCGCTGCTGGGCGCGGTTTTACTGCAGCGGCGGGTGCCATGCAGCGGCCCTCGCCTCCACGGGGAATCTTCGCGAGCCCGACGGCGTGGCCTGCGCTATCCAGCAAACGAGGATAGAAGCCTCCCTGTATGTCCTGGCGAAACTAAAGGCGAATTTTTCAAGTTAGGCAGGATTCTTCTGCCCTTAAAGCGAATTATATACACCGTTGGCTTTTTATCGCCTTTTCCCGGCGGGCCGAACCGGAGGCGGCCGGCCGGAATATATTTATAGAGGGGGGAGGTCATGCCACCGCACCTTGAGCAGCCGGAACGGTTGCCGCAACCCAAGGACGGTCCCGGAGACTGGCGGGATAAGGTCAAGGAAACTGCTCAAAGAGCTGCCAAGGGCTTGAAGCAGAGTTGGGCGTTGGTATACGAACTTAGGCGGAAGTGGGAGGACAAACCCCCCCGCTTCAGAAGAGCGGTCATAGGAATAGCCGGCGGCGCAGTAATTCTGCTGGCGGGCTGGCGTCTGGCCCTGGCTCCTAACGCCTGGGCGGTAGTCGTCGAAGGAGAAAGGGTGGCCCTGGCCGCCAGCAGGGAGGAGGCCCAGCAAGCCGTTGAAAATCTCCTGGCGGCCCTAGAAGCCAGAGGTTTTGAAGGGGCCCGGCTTTCCGCCACAATTGAATACGTGCCCATAAGGGTAGAAAGGGGTGCCGTCCATACCCCGGAAGAGCTGAAAAGGCTCCTGGCGGGGCGCCTTTCCTTTGAGGTCCCGGCTACGGCCCTGGAGATCGACGGCGTACCGCGGGCTTTACTGCGGGATGAGGCTACGGCCCGCGCCCTCCTGGAACGCCTGAAGGAGGAGTACCTGCCCGGGGAAGGGGCTCAGGTGGAGGAAGTAAAATTCAAGGAGGAAGTAAACCTGGTCCCCCAACTGGCAGATCCCGACGACATTGCTTCGCCGGATGAAGTCCTCGCCCTCCTTAAAGAAGGTATTGAAGAGGTCCGACAGTACACCGTCCAGCAGGGAGACTGCCTCTGGACCATAGCCCGGAAATTCGACCTTTCAGTAGAAAAGCTGCAGGAAGCCAACCCGCAAATCCAGGGAGAGCGCCTCGATATAGGCCAGGTAATCAACCTGAGCGCCAGGAAGCCCCTGCTCAACGTGGTGGTGGTTTACCGGCAGGAGGTCACGGAGAGCATACCCTACGCCACCGAAGTGAAAACGACCTCCGAACTTTGGCGGGGTCAGGAGCGGGTAAAACAGGCGGGAGCGGAAGGAGAAAAGAAGGTAACCTACCGCATGGTGGCCGAGAACGGCCGGGTGGTGGAGAAAGAAGTCCTGGAGGCCAAGGTCCTTAAAGAGCCGGTCACCAGGATAGTGGAACGCGGCACTAAGGTACAGGTGGCCCTCGCCGCCCGCGGTGGCTCGGGACGCCTGGCCTGGCCGGTATCAGGCCCCATTAGCTCGGCCTACGGTTACCGCGGCAGCGAGTTCCATTCCGGCCTGGACATCGCCGCTCCTTACGGAGCCGCCGTAGGTGCCGCCGAGGCCGGGGTGGTGACCCAGGTAGGATATATAGGCGGATACGGCCGCATGATAACCATCGATCACGGAGGGGGCCTGGTCACCCGCTATGCCCATCTCTCCGGCTACAACGTACAAGTGGGCCAAAAGGTGTCGCGGGGTCAAACCATAGGCTACGTGGGCACCTCGGGCCGGACTACCGGTCCCCATCTGCACTTTGAGGTTCTAGTTGACGGGCAGTTCCGCAACCCCTACCAGTATCTGCGGTGAAGGAACAAGGTCAATATGGGAGACGCTCATGTCTCCGGCACGGCACCGGCAGAAGGATGAAAAGGACAGGCCGGCATGCAAACAAAAACAATGCCGGCCCGGAGATAAGTTATTTTCGGGGCAGAACTTCGGAAAAAGGCCGCGCCTTTTACAGGGAAGGGCGGTCTTTTTTGTTGCCGTGGACAGGCTGTGGCCGGTGGGCTTGCGCCGGGACTTACCTATAGCGTATAATTAATTCAAAATCACAAAACGAGGGACCGACAGGTCCGATTATTAAAGGTCTGCCTTCGCCCCGGCCGTTCCTTAGGGGATTGCCGGGATGCGGGGTAGACGTTCATGCCGTCGAGCGGCACCAGCAGAAGGAAGAAAACACCGGGCCGGCATGCACCCAAAAACAATGCCGGCCTGGAGAGAAGTTATTTTCGGGGTAGCCGCTCGTGAGGGCCGGTGCCCTCTCCACGAACCGTGAAAATGAGAAGGCTATTTTCGCAGGAGGTCGGAACAGACGACTTAAATACGGGAGGTCGTTAGCCATGGATTGTGATCTTTTGGTACTGGGAGGAGGTCCGGCCGGGCTCACGGCCGGGCTGTACGGCGCCAGGGGGGGCCTCCGCACGGTTATCCTCGAAAGGGGGATCCCCGGCGGCTGGGCCGGTCAGACGGACAGGATTGAAAACTACCCCGGTTTCCCCGAGGGCATCGACGGCATGGACCTGGCCGCCAGGTTTGCGGAACAGGCCCGGCGCTGCGGCGCCCAACTGGAGACGGCCACGGTGACCGGCGTGGACTTCGGCGGCCCGCAGAAGCGGGTACTGGCCGACGGCCGGGAATTTACGGCCGGTGCGGTCATCGTGGCCACCGGTGCCAGCCCCCGCTCTTTACAGGTGCCCGGAGAAGAAACCTTTCGGGGACGTGGAGTATCCTACTGCGCCACCTGCGACGGCGCCTTTTTCCGAGGCAAAAAGGTAGCCGTAGTGGGCGGGGGAGATTCCGCCGTGGAAGAAGCCCTCTTCCTCACCCGCTTTGCCGCCGGCGTGACCATCATCCACCGGCGAGACCGGCTGCGGGCGGCCCAGATCCTCCAGCGCCGGGCCATGGAAAACCCCAAGATAACCTTCTACTGGAGCACCACGGTGGAAGCCATCCTGGGTGGAAACAAAGTAGAGACCCTGCGGCTGCGGGACGTCCAAAGCGGGACCGTCAGGGAAGAGGAATTCGACGGGATTTTCATCTTCATCGGCCAAAAGCCCAATACCGATTTCCTTCAGGGCATCCTGGAGCTCGATGAACAAGGCTACATCATTACCCGGGAGGACCTGTCCACTTCGGTAGCCGGGGTTTATGCCGCCGGGGATGTGCGGTCCAAGGCCTTCCGCCAGGTGGCCACCGCCGTGGGCGACGGTGCGGCCGCGGCCATGGCGGCGGAGAAATACCTGGCCGATCTTACCCGCAGGTGACGGATTTCTTCCGGTCAACGTTTTAAAGGGCCTGCGTATCCCCCCTTTCCACCCATTTACAGTGAAGCTCCGGCCGGCCTGTAGTATAATCGAAAGGAGGAGAAGGAGAAAGGGCTCCCTGGGGGAGGGAGAAGATTGTATAAATTCTGGCAGCGGGTCCTGGCCAAGGCCTGTCTGTTGGGCATGGTGCTGGTCGGAGCCGGAGCCCTGCGGAGCTTCAACTGGATCAGGGCCTGGAGCTACGGCGCAGTAATAGCCCTGGCCAAATACCATACAGAGTGGCAAACCCGGGACTGGATGGTAGCCGAGAGCAGGCATTTTCGCTTGAAATACCGCGGGCAGGACGCTAACGTCGTACCCCTGGTACTCGAAACGGCGGAAGAATCCTATGAGGCGGCCACCCGCCTCTTCGGGTATCGCCCGCCTGACAAAACCCTGATCTTGCTTTATCCCGACCGGCATAGCCTGGCGCGCCAATTCGGATGGGCAGCCGATGAGAGCGCCATGGGGGTTTACTGGGCGGGTGCGGTGCGGATTCTATCCCCCCTTGACTGGCCTGGGCCGGGGGAGGATTCGGCGGCGGTCTTTAGGACCGAGGGGCCCCTGCTCCACGAATTCGCCCACCTCCTGGTGGACCGGTTGGCCCGGGGCAACTACCCCCGCTGGCTCACCGAGGGGATTGCCCAGTATGTGGAGGAGCAGGTTACTGGCTACCGGCTGCCCGGCCCGGAGGCTGCGGAGATAACCGCCTGGTATACCCTGGAGGACCTGGACGGGCATTTCGACAGCCTTCCCGACCAGGCCTTGGCCTATCGGCAGTCTTTGCTGATGGTGGACCATTTGAGGAGCCGGATAGGCTGGGAAGGGATCCGCCGGCTCCTCCTGGAACTCGGCCGCGGTACGCCCTTGGATAAGGCCCTGGAAAAGGCAGCAGGCTTGAGGATAGAAGAGCTGCCGCCCCCCCTGTTCACTCCGTCCCCGTAGAGAAAAACATCCTACAAGACCCCTGCCCGCGGACCCGGCAGGGGTTTTTTGTCGGTGTCCCTTTCGGTCGTCCGGCCCCTGCGGAAACCCGGATAGTTGCCGGGCCTTTGGGCAAAGCTATTGGGGGGGATTTGAGGAGTGAAGGCGATGTACGTAAAATGGCGCTGGTGGCTGGCGGCCCTGTTACTGGTGGTCCTAGGAGCCCTGGGGGGAGGCCTGTTAAGCTTCGCCCTGGCCCCTAGGCTGATGGCCAAGCCCCTACCTCCGGCAACGCCGCCTCCGCCCCTGCCCCTGGCTCAGCCGCCCAACCTCGCGGGGGAGACTTCCCCTGTGGTGGCCGTAGCCCAGCAGGTGGGTCCAGCGGTGGTGGGAATAACCGCCCTCACCGGCGCGGACTGGCTGGACAAGGGCGGGATAAAACAGGGGTCGGGGATTATCCTCGACGGGGCCAACGGATATATAGTGACCAACAACCACGTCATTGCCGGTGCCGGGCGCATTAACGTAAGCCTGGACCAGGACCGGGTTTTCCCCGCCGAGGTGGTGGGCCGGGATACCCGCAGCGACCTGGCGGTCCTGCGCATTAAGGCTACGAACTTGCCCACGGCCCGCCTGGGGGATTCCTCCAAAGTGCAGGTGGGGGAAACCGTGGTAGCCATAGGCAATCCCCTGGGCAGGGAATTTGCCCGCTCGGTGACCGTCGGGGTAGTCAGTGCCCTCAACCGGGAGATTACCGTCGGCGGTCAAGGGGGGCAGCCCATCGTCCTGCGGGTCCTCCAGACCGATGCCCCTATCAATCCGGGCAACAGCGGCGGCCCCCTGGTGAACATGCGGGGGGAAGTCATCGGTATTAACAGCGTCAAAATAGCTACCACAGGCGTAGAAGGCATGGGCTTTGCCATCCCCATTAACGACGCGCGGCCCATCATCGACCAACTGGTGGCCCACGGGTATGTCACCCGGCCCTTCCTGGGCGTGTACAACCTCCGGGAGATTACGCCGGAGGTGGCGGGATGGTATAATATACCTACGGGGCTGTTCGTGGGGGGGGTCATGCCCGGGAGCCCGGCGGCCAAGGCCGGAATACGGGTGGAGGATATCATCGTCAGGCTGGACGACGACCGGGTGACCACCTACGGAGAACTCCAGAGGGCTTTGGCCGGGAAGAGACCCGGCGACGGGGTGACCGTCACCGTGGTGCGCCCGGGGAAAGGGGAGCTTTCTTTAAAGGTTACCCTAGCCGAACTGCCCCGGGAGTAAAGTAAAGCCGGCCGTGCCACCCCTTGGGGAGATCGGACCTCATGGAGATCTACATTGTGGCCGTGGGCAGGGTGAGGGAGAGGTACCTGCAGGACGGCATCAAGGAATACTTAAAGCGCCTCCGGCCCTATGCCCGCGTGGACATAATAGAAGGCCCTGAGGAGAGGGTACCGGGCAACCCTACGCCCGGCGAGGAAGGGCGCATTCTGGCCCTGGAAGGACGGTCCCTTTTGCGGCTGGTGCCCGACGGGGCCTATATTATTGCCCTGGACCGAGAAGGGAAGATGCTTTCTTCCCAAGAGCTGGCGGAGCACCTGGCCGGTCTCGCCCTGCAGGGCCGGAGCCAGGTGGCCTTTGTAATCGGCGGAACCCTCGGCCTTAGCCGGGAAGTCCTCGACCGTGCCCACTTTAAACTATCCTTTTCGCGGATGACCTTTCCCCACCAGCTTATGCGCCTGATCCTCCTGGAGCAGCTCTACCGGGCCTTCAAAATCGGGCGGGGCGAACCTTATCACCGCTGACGCACCACTACGGCCTACGGCCGGGTCCCGCGGGCGAAGCTATGACCGAGGGAAAGCCAAGGAGAAGTCCTGCCCGCGAGGGAGGCCTTTGCGAGCGGAAGCCAAAGTAGGCTGAAAACCGGGGATACCCCAGACGTACACCCTGAGGCATCCCCAGTTTTCGCCGGGGTGGCCATGCTTTGGCTTGAAAGCGAGCGACTAAGCCCGAGCGGTAGCCAAACTTAACGAGGCCGAAAGCGGAGGCGGACCCGAGGGCATGGATGCCCGAGGCCAGCAACTGAGACAGGAGGTCGAATTTGCTGGGAAGTCCGCCGGAGCTTGAGGCCGAGCG
>DOLC01000129.1 GCA_003509545.1 Peptococcaceae bacterium | reverse complement strand
AGGCTTGAAGCTTGGCCCGAGGCCATGTATCCTTGCGGCCGGCAACTGAGGTAGGATGCTTAAATTCTGCCGGGAAGCATGCCTTAAGCCTTTAAGCCAAGCAAAAGTCCTGCCCGCGAGGGAGGCCTTTGCGAGCGAAAGCCAAGCAGGCCTAGAAACAAAACTGCGGATACGCCAGGGAGGGAGATGGTTGCCGGAAGACAAGATCCTGGGCGAAGGATTAACCTTTGACGATGTCCTGCTGGTACCGGCCGCTTCGGCCGTTCTCCCGCGAGAGGTGGACGTGAGTTCGTATTTTACCCGCCGCATTAAGCTCAACATCCCCATTGTCAGCGCCGGCATGGATACGGTGACCGAAGCCCGGATGGCCATCGCCATGGCCAGGGAAGGCGGCATAGGTGTCATCCATAAGAACATGCCCATCGAGGAGCAGGCCCGGCAGGTCGACCGGGTCAAACGATCGGAGCACGGGGTTATCACCGATCCCATTTTCTTAAGCCCTGAACATACCATCGGAGAAGCCGTTAGAATTATGGAACACTACCATATCTCAGGAGTGCCCATCACGGTAAAGGGCCGGCTGGTGGGTATAATTACCAATCGGGATATACGTTTTGAACAGGATTACAGCCGTCCCATAGGGGAAGTGATGACCAAGGAGAACCTGGTCACGGCACCGGTGGGGACCACCCTAGAAGAAGCCAAGGAGATCCTTCGGCGGCATAAAATCGAAAAGCTGCCTCTGGTGGACGAAGACTTCAACCTCCGGGGACTAATCACCATCAAGGACATCGAGAAGGCGCGGAAGTATCCCAACTCGGCCAAGGACGCCAAGGGGCGCCTTCTGGTGGCCGCCGCCGTGGGAGTAGGTAAAGACACCATGGAAAGGTTGGAGGCCCTGGTGGCAGCCGGGGTGGATGTGGTGGTGGTGGATACCGCCCACGGACACTCGGAAAACGTCCTGCGGACGGTGTCCCGGATTAAACAGCGCTACCCTTCCCTGGAAGTAGTGGGAGGCAATGTGGCCACGCCGGAGGGCACCCTGGCCCTAATCGAGGCCGGCGCCGACGCCGTCAAGGTGGGAGTGGGACCGGGCTCCATTTGCACCACCAGGGTAATTGCCGGCATCGGGGTACCCCAGCTTACGGCCATCCTCCACTGCGCCCGGGTGGCCCGGGAGAAAGGGGTACCGGTCATTGCCGACGGAGGGATCAAGTATTCGGGGGATATTACCAAGGCCATTGCTGCCGGGGCCGGCACCGTCATGCTGGGGAGTTTGCTGGCGGGTACCGAGGAGAGTCCCGGGGAGATCGAGATTTACCAGGGGCGGAGTTTTAAAAGCTACCGGGGTATGGGCTCCCTGGCCGCCATGAAGGAGGGCAGCAGGGACCGGTACTTCCAGGAGGAGGCCGAAAAATTGGTCCCCGAGGGTATCGAGGGCCGGGTGCCCTATAAGGGGCCGGTATCGGAGATTCTTTATCAACTGGTAGGGGGATTGAGGGCCGGGATGGGTTACATCGGGTGTCGGACCATAGCCGAGCTCCAGGAGAAGGGCCGCTTCATCCGCATAACCCAGGCGGGCCTTAGGGAAAGCCACCCCCACGACGTGATGATCACCAAAGAAGCTCCTAATTATCGCCTTTAGTCGGCAATTCCAGGCAGGTAAGAGGGGAGAACCGGAGATATGGCGCTTGAGGGCAAGACGGCTGAAGTCTTCTGGTCGGATATGCGTACGGAAAAGGGCAACAACCTCATCGACAAGGTGGAACGCCTGTGGCGGCGGGCTGGTTTTGATGAGATTATAGCCCAAGGCGATCTGGTAGCCGTCAAACTCCACTTCGGCGAAAAGGGCAACCTGGCCTATATACACCCCGCCTTCGTCCGGAGGATAGTCGAGTTGATTCGGCGGCAGGGGGGCAAGCCCTTTTTGACGGATACCAATACCCTGTACGTAGGATCGCGCTCTAATGCCGTGGATCATTTGCAGACGGCGGTGGAAAACGGTTTTGCCTACGCCGTAGTGGGCGCGCCGGTAATTATAGCGGACGGCCTGCGGGGTAAAGACTATTTGAGCGTGCCGGTGAACCTAAAGCGGTTCAAGGAAGTGAAAATAGGCAGTGCCATCTATCACGCCGATGCCCTAGTAGTGCTCAGCCATTTTAAGGGCCACGAACTTACCAGCTTCGGCGGCGCCCTGAAAAATTTGGGCATGGGATGCGGGAGCCCGAGCGGCAAACAGATGATGCACTCCGATGTTTTACCCCGGGTTAGGGGGGAAAAATGTACAGCCTGCGGCAGGTGCAGGCTCTGGTGCCCGGCCGGGGCCATCACCGTAGAAGAACATGCGGTAATCGACGAGGCGAAATGCATCGGCTGCGGAGAATGCACCGTCACCTGCCCTTACCGGGCCATCAAGCCGAACTTTAAATCCGCCCCCGAGGTTCTGCAGGAAAAAATTGTAGAGTACGCCTACGGTGCCCTGCAAAACAAGGAGGGGAAAGTTGCCTTCTTCAATTTCGTTACCAACGTTGCCCCGGAATGCGACTGCAATTCCTGGAACGATGCCGCCCTGGTGGGCGATGTCGGGATCCTGGCATCCTACGATGCGGTAGCCCTGGATCAGGCCAGCCTGGACTTGGTGAACGCCCAGCCGCCCCTGCCGGGAACCCGCCTGGACGGTAAGGGAGACGCCGCCGACAAATTTACGGCCGTAAGCGGGTATGATGGGACCCATCAACTGGCTTACGGGGAGGAAATAGGCCTGGGCACTAGGAAATATACCCTTATAAAAGTTTAGCCCCGGAGGGAGGAGGTTGACCGCCGATGACGAATCTATACTTTAAGAAGTGGGAAGGCAGACCGGGTAGGATTATCGCCTATCGCTTGAGCTACGGGGTCGATTTGTTGGGAGCGCTGCAGGGTATAGCCGAAGAGGAGGATATTCGATTCGGCTGGATCAAATTCCTGGGCGGGGTGAAGAAGGCGAAGGTAGCTTACTATCTCCAGGACCGCAAGGAGTTTATCGCCTTTGATCTGGACGAACCCATGGAGATACTCTCCGGTATGGGAAATATAAGCCTTAAAGAAGGCCGGCCCTTCGTGCACGCCCACGTCACCTTCATGAACAGGGAAGGCAAGGTGCTGGGAGGCCATTTGATGGAAGGGACGGTGGTCATGGCGGGAGAGGTATTTATTCAGGAACTCGCCCTGCCGGCCCCTCCCCAGCGGGTCTACGATGAGGTAACGGGATTATACCTGTGGGTATAACTTGAAGGAGGTTAGCAATAAACAAGTAGAGGAGGAAGGAGGGTTGGCGGTAGGCCGCGGCCACCGCGGAGGAGGCGGTCTGCCGCCCCGGCAAGGGGAAGGTAGCTTGCGTAATTATTATAAAGCGCAGGGAGGTGGGTTGGCATGCTTATACCGGTCAAGGTGAAGCAGATCGTCCTGGATCAAAGCATGAGCCCGGTGGTGCTCCTTGTCGACCAGGAGGAATCCCAGGTATTGCCCATCTGGGTAGGGCCCTTTGAGGCGCAGGCCATTGCCATGGCTTTACAGGGGATACTGACGCCTCGGCCCATGACCCACGACCTGCTGCGGACCTTGTGTGAGAGCCTTGGGGCTAAAGTAAGCCGAGTGCTCGTCCAGGATATCCGCGACGGCACCTACTATGCCGAGCTGTACCTGGACCACGGAGGCAAAGAAGTAGTGGTTGATGCGCGTCCCAGCGATGCCATAGCCTTAGCCCTGCGCACCAACGCACCCCTCTACATTTCGGAGAAGGTCGCCGCCTACACCCTGGCAGTGGAGGATTTACTGGCGGAGCGGTCCGAAGAGGAGCAACAAGAACTGCTGGAGCAGCACCGGCCGGAAATCGATAAGAAATCCCTCCACTGAAGATCTGCAGGTCGCCCGCCCCCTATCCTCCCCGGTTAAGGGATGGGGTTTAGGACGCCCGAGGCGAAACTGGAGCCCCTCGACATGACCCTGGCCCAGGGGAGTCACAGGCAGGGCGGCGGAGCAAGGCAGCCTGCGGGGGGCCGTGCGGGGTTCCGGGGCCGGAGCAGATCCTGGGAACGGGCAGATCTGTGGCCGGGGAGGAGCGGGTGATGCCTGCGGGAGAAGGATGGTGGACGAAGCTTCATACGCCGGGATAGGGAGCAGAGGGTAGAGCCAGCCGCCTCGAGGTGTGGCGGCTTTTTTTGTTGTTAAGGGGCCGCGGCAGATGCCCTTTGTTTAAAGGCCTCCGGGAGGATATAATTATATATGAGTTGACCAGAACGCCAGAAAGATGAGACCGGGAGGCTTAACCTTCGGTGAAAAGTTACTGGACCATAGTGTACGGTTGTCAGATGAATGAAAGGGACGGCCAGATCATCGGCGGCTTACTGGAAGACAGAGGCTATACCAGGGCTCCGGCCGTTGAAGAGGCCGACGTTATCATCCTTCATACCTGTTGTGTGCGGGAAAAGGCAGAAAACAAAGTTTACGGCAAGCTGGGCCAGCTTGCCAGGCTGAAGAGCAAGAAGCCGGATTTAATCATTGCCGTGGGGGGATGCATGACCCAGCAGCCCGGGGCGGCGGAAGAAATGCGCCAGAAGGCGCCCCATGTGGATCTCATCTACGGGACCCATAACCTCCACGAGCTACCGAACTTACTGGAGGAGGTAACCCATCTCCGCCGGCCGGTGGCCGCGGTGTGGGATACGGAGGGGGACATCGTGGAGGGTCTTCCCCACCGGACGGCGGGCGGGGTTAAGGCCTTAGTAACGATAAGTTACGGTTGCAATAATTTTTGTTCCTATTGCATTGTGCCCTATGTGCGGGGCAGGGAGCGGAGCCGGCGGCCCGAGGATATTGTCCAAGAAATCCGGGCCCTGGTAAAGGACGGAGTACTCGAAGTTATGCTCCTGGGCCAGAACGTGAATTCCTACGGCAGAGACTTGGGGGAAGAGATAGATTTTGCCCGCCTCCTGGAGATGGTCAACGGTATCGAGGGGCTCCGGCGCATCCGGTATATGACTTCCCATCCCCGGGATTTCACCTTGGACCTCGTCAGGACCTTGAGCCGCCTGGACAAGGTATGCGAACACGTTCATCTGCCCGTACAGGCAGGTAGCAACCGGATACTGGAACTCATGAACCGTGGCTATACCCGCGAGGACTATTTTAGCCTGGTGGATAATCTGCGGAGCCATATACCCGGGGTGAGTATCACCACCGACCTCATCGTCGGTTTTCCCGGAGAGACGGAAGAAGACTTCGCCGCTACTTTGGATCTGGTGGAGCGGGTCGAATTCGACAATGCCTTCACCTTCATGTACTCACCCCGCCGCGGAACGGCGGCCGCCAACCTGCCGGACCAGGTTCCGCGGGAGGTTAAGAAGGAGCGCCTGCAGCGCTTGATGGATCTGCAGAACCGCATCAGCCGGGCCAAGAACGAGGCCCTGGTGGGAAGGGAACTGGAGGTACTCGTAGAAGGGCCCAGCGAAAACGATCCTACACAGCTCAGCGGCCGCACCCGCACCCATAAACTGGTCCACTTCACGGGCTCCCGGGAACTGGTCGGCAGGTTGATGCCTGTGAGGATAACCCAGGCTCAGACATGGCTCCTTAAGGGAGAGGTAGTGGCATGACGAAGGGCAGGGAGGCCACCCTAACGCCCATGATGCGGCAGTACAAGGTCTTGAAAGAGATGCATCCCGATGCCATCCTATTTTTCCGGCTGGGCGATTTTTACGAAATGTTCTTTGAAGACGCAGTGGTGGCTTCCCGAGAACTGGGGATCGTCCTCACCTCGAGGGAATCAGGGGATGACGCCCCTCCCATGTGCGGCGTGCCGTATCATTCGGCCGACGGGTACATCGCCCGCCTGGTGTCTCGGGGCTACAAGGTGGCCATTTGCGAACAGGTGGAGGATCCCCGTACCGCCAAGGGCCTGGTGCGCCGGGAAGTGGTGCGGGTCATCACCCCGGGCACCTTTACCGATGACAAGTATCTGCCGGAGAAGGGCAATAACTACCTGGCGTCCGTGGCTCCCTATCAGGGCAGCTACGGCCTGGCGTGGGTGGACGTGTCGACGGGTGAGTTCCGGCTCCACCTGTGCAGCCGGTTTCCTGAGCTGGTCGACGAGCTGGTCCGTCTGGAACCGGCGGAATGCCTGCTCCCTTCCGCCTGTCTTAAGGATGCGGCCTTTATCGGGCGTCTGCGCCTTTACCTTTCCTGCGTACTAACTCCATGGGACCAAGGGTTTGAAGTAGAGGCTGCTCTAGGGATCTTGCGGGAACGTTTCGGCGCGGAATGGCGCCTGGAAGTCGGGGATGCGGCCCTCATGGCCGGAGCTATGGTCTTGAGCTTCCTCACCGCCACCCAGAAAAATTCCCTCGCCCATCTGGAACCCCCCGGTCTGGAGGATGAAGTGACCTATATGGGTCTAGACCAGGCCAGCCGCCGCAACCTGGAGCTCACGGCGGCCGGGAGGGAGCTGGGGAGGCGTGGTTCCCTCCTTTGGGTGCTGGACCGGACCCTTACGGCCATGGGTGGCCGGACATTGCGGCGGTGGGTAGAGCAACCCTTGGTCAAGCTGGAGCTCATCCGGGAACGCCAGGACGCCGTGAGGGAACTGGTGGGCGATTTCCTGTTACGGCAGGAAATCGAGGCATACTTGAAACAGGTAAAGGATCTGGAACGGCTGGCCGGCCGGGTGGCCTACGGGACGGCAGGAGGCCGGGAATTGCAGGCCCTACGGCAATCCCTGGAGATGGTGGGCCCTTTGAAGGAAGTCCTTCAAAGGGTTGAGTCCATTCTCTTAAGAAGGATTTCCGCCCGGTTGGACGGGGTAGAGGAGGTCACCGGCCTTATCGCCCGGGCTCTGGTGGACGACCCCCCGGCCGGGGTGAAGGAAGGCGGACTGATAAGGCCGGGGTTCCATCCCGAGGTGGACCGTCTCCGTGAGGCGGTGAACCACGGGAGGGAGTGGATCGCCGGGTTGGAGAGCCGGGAACGGGAGCGGACGGGTATCAAGTCCCTCAAGGTAGGATACAACCGGGTTTTCGGTTATTACATCGAGGTAACCAAGCCCAATCTTCCCCTTGTACCGGAGGATTACGAGCGGAAACAGACCCTGGCCAATGCGGAGCGTTTCATTACACCCCGCTTAAAGGAGTTGGAGCAGCAGGTTCTTGGTTCGGAGGAAAGGCTGGCGGCCCTCGAGTACGAGCTTTTTCAAGAGCTCCGGGACCGGGTCTTGTCCGTACTACCCCGGGTACAGGGAACGGCCAAGGCCCTGGGCATTCTAGACGCCCTGTGTTCCCTGGCCTCGGTAGCTGCGGACTATAATTATACATGTCCCGTTGTAGATGAGGGGGACCGCATTGAAATACACCAGGGCCGCCATCCCGTGGTGGAGAGGGTGGTGCGGGATAAGGAATTCGTACCCAATGACACGGTGTTGGACGGGGGTTCCCAGCGGATACATATTATAACCGGCCCGAACATGGCCGGCAAGTCTACTTATATTCGCCAGGTGGCCCTTATAGTGCTGCTGGCCCAGATGGGCAGTTTCGTACCCGCAGGCTTTGCCCGGATCGGGCTGGTGGACCGCATTATGACCCGGGTCGGGGCGGCCGACGACCTGGTCGCGGGCCAGAGCACCTTTATGGTGGAAATGCAGGAGGTTGCCTATATTTTGCGCCAGGCTACCCGGCGAAGCCTGGTCATTTTAGATGAGGTGGGACGCGGGACGAGCACGGCCGACGGGTTAAGTATTGCCAGGGCGGTGGTGGAATACCTCCATGACCGCGTGGGGAGCCGCACCCTCTTTGCCACTCATTACCATGAGCTTGTGGAGTTGGAAGAATATCTATCCGGAGTAAAGAACTACAGCATCGCCGTGAGGGAAGAGGGGGAAAGCGTAGTTTTCTTGCATACCATTGTACCCGGCGGCACGGACCGGAGCTACGGGCTGCATGTGGCCCGCCTGGCCGGCCTGCCCGAAGAGGTGCTACGACGGGCAGGAGAACTCTTGGACGGCGCCCCTCGAGGCTCACAAGGGGGTCGGAAGGAAGAAGACCGCGAGGTAGACCGACCTGAGGGGACGGGCGGCAAGTCCGGCCGGATCAAGGGTGTGGAAGCCGAGGTATTGCGGGAACTGGAAGAATATAATCTCATGACCAAAACCCCCCTCGAGGCCATGCAGGCCATATTTAATTGGCAGAAAAAACTTTCTTCCCGTCGCCGCTCCGACCGGCAGGAGTATCAGTTGAGGTGGTGGGGGTAAAAGGAGGAAGCAGCTGTGGGAGCCGGCAAGATCGCCGTCCTGGACCCACATACGGCCGATCAGATAGCCGCCGGTGAAATCGTAGAACGGCCTGCTTCGGTAGTCAAAGAATTGGTGGAGAACGCCATCGATGCCGGGGCGCGGCACATTAAAATTGAAATCAGAGGCGGCGGCAGGGACTATATAAGGGTACAAGACGACGGCACAGGGATGGACGCCGACGATGCGGTTCTGGCCTTTGCCCGCCACGCCACCAGCAAGATCCGGGGGATTGAGGACCTGTTCAACGTTCGAACCCTGGGCTTCCGCGGTGAGGCGCTCCCTAGCATTGCCGCCGTGGCCCGGGTGGAGCTCCTCACCCGGCCGGCTGGTGCCGCCTTAGGAACGCGTGTAAGAATAGAAGGCGGGCGCCGGCTGGCCGTGGAAGAGGCCGGTTGTCCCGAAGGGACCACGGTTACGGTAGCCGACCTTTTCTTTAATACCCCCGCCCGCCGGCGCCATTTAAAGAAGCCTAATACGGAAGCTTCGCGGGTGGCAGGAGTGGTAGAGAGGCTGGCCCTGGCCCACCCGGAAATCGCCTTCCAATTGTTCGTTGAAGGTCGCCGTAGTTTTTCCACCCCCGGTAACAACGATCTCCGGTCTACCGTAGCCGCCCTCTGGGGGCTGGACATGGGGCAGAACCTCCTGGCGGTGAGGGAAACCATAGATGAAGGGGCAGGCGTGGAGGGCCTGGTTTCACCTCCCTGGCTTCACCGGTACGGCAGGGAACAGCAGGTGTTAATTGTGAACGGCCGCTACGTGCTAAGCAGGATTATCGCCCGGGAAATAGAAGCGGCATATCACACTTTAATTCCCCAGCAGAGGCGTCCTGTTTTTGTCTTGCATCTTCACTTGCCTGCTTCGTGGCTGGACGTCAACGTCCATCCCTCTAAACTCATAATTAAGATCAGGGAAGAAGAAGCCCTGGCGGCACAGGTTTCGCAGGCCGTCAGGACGGCGCTGAAAAATCCCGCCGGGGTGGGTAGCCCCGTGGGGCCCCTAAGGGGCCGCCGGGGATTCCCCTCCCACGGCCCAACGGCTTCCCCGCCAGCGCGGCAGCAGGAATGGGATCTTCTCTTGCGGGAACGAGGGGAGGGGGGTCCCGTGGTGCCGGCGGAAGACCCGCCGGGAGGATTCGCCGCCGCAATTTATCCCCCGTCCCCTTGGAGGGGAGAAAGGGAGGAAACCGCCGCCCCGGATACCGCGAAAGGAGGACTGCCCCCGTTAAGGGCCGTGGGCCAGGTGCTGAATACATACATCTTGGCTGAGGGTGAAGACGGCCTGTACATTATTGACCAGCATGCGGCCCATGAGCGCTGCCGTTTTGAGAGCTTGAAGGCCCGGCGCCCCAGGGAATGGCCCACCCAGTTGGTGGAGCCCCCCGCGCTACTGCGGCTGAGCCCCTCCCAGTCCTTGGAGATCATTACCTGTCAGGACACCCTAAAGGCCTTGGGATTCATTCTAGAGCCCTTCGGCAATAACACCTTCTTACTGCGGGGGGCGCCGGCCGGGATTCCGGTGGGCCAGGAAGGGGAAGTGTTGGAAGAACTTTTACAGGAACCGAAACCAGAAGACCTGGGTTCCCTGGAAGAGAGATTGCTAAAATCCATAGCCTGCCGCGGAGCCGTTAAAGCCGGAGACCCCCTTGGTCCCTCAGAATGGGCCGGGCTTTTGCAGGAATTGGCGGCAAGCCCTCATCCCCATACATGTCCCCACGGACGGCCGGCGGTAATAAAAATAAGCTGGGAGGAGCTGGCCCGGTACTTTCATCGTCCCGGGGGAACCGGAAGAGAAGGGAGTCGGTGAACCTTGGGAGTAAGCCCCTCGGAACCCAAGCCGCCCCTGGGGGCCATCGTAGGTCCCACGGCGGTGGGAAAATCGGAAATTGCGCTGGAGGTGGCTGCGCGGCTTGATGGAGAGGTTGTTTCGGCGGATTCGGCGCAGGTGTACCGGGGGCTGGATATCGGAACGGCCAAGCTCCTTCCCCACCAGCGGGTGAGTAGTTCGGGCAAGCTTATCCCCCATCACCTCCTGGATGTTGTGGAACCCGACCGGGCTTTTAGCGTAGCGGAATATCAGCGGCTGGCCAGGAAAGCCATTGCCGACATACACGCACGGGGACGCCTACCCCTGCTGGTGGGCGGGACGGGCCTGTACTTCCAGGCAGTGGTGGATCCTTATTTTTTTGCTCCCGGGGCGCGGGATAGCCGGTTGCGGGCTCGGTTAGAAGAGGAGGCCGAACGTTACGGTAACGAGCACCTCTACCGCCGGTTGGAGCAGGTGGATCCCGTAGCGGCCGGCCGCATACATCCCCATGACCGGCGCCGCATCATCCGGGCCCTGGAGGTCTACCTTTTGACCGGCGAGCCTATTTCCGCCACGTGGAAGGGTCGTTGGTCCGGCTCTCCCTACCGGCTGGCCCTGGCCGGCTTGACCATGGACCGGGCGCTGCTCTACGAGCGAATCAACCGGCGGGTGGATGGGATGCTCGCCGCTGGCCTGGTCGACGAGGTGCGGGAACTTCTACGCAAGGGATATGACCTTGAAACGCCGGCCCTGCAGATACTCGGTTACAAAGAGATAGCCCTTTACCTCCAGGGAAAGCTTACCTTTGCCGAAGCCGTATCCCTGCTGAAGCGCAATACCCGGCGGTACGCTAAGAGGCAATGGACGTGGTTCAGGCGGGACCCCCGTATAGTATGGTGGGAAGTAAGACCCGACAACAGGGAGGAAATTTCTGACGCCATAAGCCGGTGGATGGCAGGACAATTGGATATTTGTGTAGAATAGGGTATACTAGAAAAGCAAATAATGCCAGCGTGGAGGGGACAAGATGAGCAAGGGACAGGGAAACTTACAGGACATCTTCCTCAATCAGATCCGCAAGGAAAACATACCCGTCACCATTTACCTGGTGAACGGATTTCAGCTTAGAGGAGTGGTGCGGGGTTTCGATAATTTCACCGTCCTGCTGGACTCAGAGGGCAAGCAGCAAATGGTGTATAAACATGCCATTTCCACTGTTGTACCTTACCGGCCGGTAAGCCTGGCCGCCGAAAGCAGGGCGGAGAACAAAGTAGAAAATAAAAACGAGTAGAACCAACGGCAAAAGGGGCCTCGCAGAGCGAGGCCCCTTTTTGGGTATAAAGGCGGGTGAGGCGTACAACACTAGAGCTAAAGCCGCCCGAAAAGGAGGTACGAGATGAACGGCCCGAAGGTGAAATGCGTCGTGAATACTTGCGTCCACTGGTTAAAGGGCAACCGGTGCAACGCCCATAACATCGATATAACCCATGAAGAAGAGGGCAAGATGTCCCAAACGGCCGAGCATACCCAGTGCAAGACCTTTTACCAGCGGCGGGGGCTGGCCAATACCCTGGGTTCCCTGGACAATGTGAACTGGGGAGGATGGATAACGGCCACTCTACTGCCGGGGAGCGAGGTGTACCCGTCTGTAACTTGCACCGTGAGCAGTTGCCAATACTGGGTGGAAGGCAACCGGTGCAAGGCGTCGGAGATCGACGTCGTGGGGGCCAACGCGGACGAATGCCAGGACACCAATTGCTACACCTTCCGGCCTAAGGCCGCCCCTTAAGGAGCCTCAGCACCCCGAGGGGGCTCCTTTTTTTCCTGGGGGCAGGGGGCCCCTGGGGGCCTCTTTCCAGAGCCTTCGGCCCTTTCCAGCCGGTATAATCCGTTGCCGGGGATTGGAATGGCAACACCCCGTTAGCGGTGCCGGCCGGGGAGCATATAATTTCTTAGGGAAGGCAGCCGAAGGGTGGGGTGAACGGGATTGCAGATCAAAATCGGCTTCGGTTCGGGTAAGGGTGCAGGCCCGGGAAAATCGACGGGGAGAAAGAACGCCCCTACGCCCCGTAAGGAGAGGCAGAGCGCCCCCAGGGAAGCCGGACCGGGAAGAGTCGAGGCCCTGTTGAAGGAACTGGATGAACTCATCGGCCTGGCCCAGGTCAAAGAACTGGTGAAGGAAATAAGGGCCTATGTGGAGATACAAAAGAGGCGCCAGGCGGAAGGGCTAGCGGCTTCGCCCATGAGCCTCCACATGATCTTTAAAGGGAATCCCGGCACCGGAAAAAGCACCGTCGCCCGCCTACTGGGCCGTCTTTTCAAGGAGTTGGGATTGCTCACCCAGGGGCATCTGGTGGAGGTGGAGCGGGCCGACCTGGTGGGAGAGTATATCGGGCACACGGCCCATAGGACCAGGGAGCAGCTGCGGAAGGCCTTGGGCGGAATACTTTTTATAGATGAGGCCTATTCGTTGGCCAGGGGAGGGGACAAGGACTTCGGTCGCGAGGCCATCGACGTACTGGTAAAGGGGATGGAGGATCACCGGGATAACCTTATCCTGATTCTGGCCGGGTACAAAGAAGAAATGGAGTATTTTCTGGAAACCAATCCCGGGCTGCGCTCACGCTTTGCCATTCACGTGGAATTTCCGGACTATTCCGTAGACGAACTCTTGAAGATTGCGGAGTCGATGCTCAAGGAACGCCAGTATTTTTTGTCTCCGGAGGCGAGGGCTGAATTAGAGCGGATCTTCCGCCGGGAAACAGTATTCGGACACCGCTACAACGGTAATGCCCGGTTGGCCCGTAACCTCGCCGAGAAAGCCATTCGCCGCCAGGCCGTAAGACTGATGGGGAGGGCCGTCCTTACCAGGGAGGATCTCATGGCTATAACCAAGGAAGATGTGGCGGGCTTAGCCGGCGCCAGGCACCCCCGAAACAACCTGCGGCCCGTAGGGGCCAACCTACAAGAACCCTGTCAGATCTGCTATAATGATCCCTCGTAAAGATAAACTTCAGGAGGGTTCAAAACATCCTTGATAGTTACCAACGATATTAGCCATCACTATTTTTCCGTTTCCTCCCGGCTCATAGAAAAACTGAGCGAAGCTGAGGAAGAGTGCCGTAGGGAGGGCTACTTTGACCGGGTGGAAGCCGTAAACGCCCGGGTTCACTACAAGATCCTAAAGGCCTTTCAAGATTTAGGGATAAATGAGTTTCATTTTCAAGATTCTTCCGGGTACGGATACGGTGATGTAGGCCGGGAGGCCCTCGAACAGCTCTATGCGCGGATCTTCGGCGGAGAGGCGGCCCTGGTGAGACCCCAGATCGTATCCGGCACCCATGCCTTAAGCCTCTGCCTACAGGCCCTGTTGCGTCCGGGGGACACTATCCTCGCGGCTTACGGCAGGCCATACGATACCCTTTCCACGGTCATCGGCCTGGGTCCTCCGGTAAGGAGCCGCCTGTCCGAGCGGGGAATCCGTTATGCCCAGGTGGACCCTGCGTCGGAAGGACGGCCCGACCTGCCTGCCATCGCTCGGGAGGTGGCGCGGCTTAAGCCCCGCCTTTGCCTCATCCAGCGCTCCCGGGGGTACCAGGAGCGATCTTCCCTGGGGTTGGCGGCCATCGGGGAGATAATTGAAACGGTGAAGGGCGCTTGCCCCTACACCCTTTGCCTGGTAGACAACTGCTACGGGGAAATGGTGGAGGACCGGGAACCCTGCGAGGTAGGAGCGGACTTGTCGGCGGGATCCCTTATTAAAAACCCCGGGGGCACCCTGGCCCCCGGTGGGGGATACATCGTAGGTAGGGAAGACCTGGTCGAGGAAATTGCGGCCTATCTAACGGCCCCGGGATTGGGACGGGAATTGGGGGCCTTTACCGGAAAGCGGCTTTTTTATCAGGGGTTGTTCCAGGCACCCTTGATGGTGAGGGAAGCCTTAAAGGGAGCCATTCTAGCAGCGGCATTTTTCCAAAAATTAGGCTATCACGTCGATCCCCAGCCGAGCGAAGAAAGGTACGATATTATACAAACCATCACCCTGGGCCGGCCGGAAATCCTCCGGGCCTTCTGTCGTGGGATTCAGCGCGGCAGCCCGGTGGAGACTCAGGTGGTACCCGAGCCGGCACCGCTGCCGGGGTATGCGGGAGAGGTCATCATGGCCGGCGGTACGTTCATCCAGGGGGCTTCCCTGGAACTAACCGCCGATGCCCCCTTAAGACCGCCGTATAGGGTCTTCCTCCAGGGTGGGATATCCCTGGCCTATACCAGGGTGGCCCTACTTCTTGCCGCCGGGGAAATAGAAGAAGAGGACGGCCGGGAAGCGTAAGGGAGGGTTTAACGGGCAAACAACTTCCGATAATATGTGTTATGTAAACTTAGTAGGCTCCTTCCCCGGCCTTCCCTGCTAAAAGGGGCAGGGGCCCGGCGGTTTTATTTCATTTTGCGGCCTCCCGGTCCAGGGAATAAATAAAGACCAGCACTTCGGCAACGAGCCGGTAGAGTTCCGGTGGGATCTGCATTCCTATGCTCAATTTAGAAAGCATTTCCGCCAGATCCGGATCCTGGTGGATGGGAACCCCCGCTTCTCGGGCCGTCTCGATAATCCGCTCTGCCACCGGACCCCTCCCGGCGGCTAATACCCGGGGAGCCGCGTCTTCTTTTTCTTCGTACTGCAGGGCCACTGCTTTTTTTACTTTGTCTTCTTGTCGC
Organism: Peptococcaceae bacterium; assembly: GCA_003509545.1. Taxonomy (GTDB): domain Bacteria; phylum Bacillota; class DSM-521; order Neomoorellales; family Neomoorellaceae; genus UBA12545. The sequence goes on along the minus strand of DOLC01000129.1, from coordinate 259 downwards.
ATCGCTAAATCCTCCTTCGAAAATAGCCTTCTCATTTTCATAGTTCGTGGAGAGGGCGCCGGCCCTCATGAGCGGCTACCCCGAAAATAGCTTCTACCCCGAAAATAACTTCTATCCGGGCCGGCATTGTTTTCGCTCGCTAAGTGGTCCTCGCGGGGCAGCCTAGGGCTCAGCCTCGGGCTCGGGCGGGGTTCCCGGCCTATTCAGCATCCCCTCTTCAGAGGCCGGCCTCGGACTTCCTGTCCTCGGCCCCGCCCTC
>DOLC01000052.1 GCA_003509545.1 Peptococcaceae bacterium | reverse complement strand
TCCAAAGGTGCGGAATGTGGGTTAAAAGGGCGCCCAGGGGTTCTCTTCTATCCGGAGATAACCCCGGTCGGCGTCCAGGGTGGCGTAAACACCCAGGGGCAGGGTGGCCATGTCGGCCCCGTGGCCGCAGGGAAGGCCGTAAAGGCAGGGAATCCCCAGGGGAGCCAGGCGGTCCCTTAAGAGTTCCTCTAGGTCCCCGCATCCCACGCATTCCCCCACGGCTATAGCGGCGGCGGCCGAGAGTTTTCCGGCCAGGAGAAGCTGGGTCAGCATGCGGTCCACGCGGTAGGGGGGCTCATCCACTTCTTCCCAGAAGAGGACGGCCCCCCGGGTGTCTATCTCAAAGGGAGTACCTAGGGTAGCCACCAGGAGGGAAAGGTTGCCGCCGATCAGGCGGCCGCCGGCCCGGCCGTGGCTGACGGCCAAGGCCTTTCCGGGAAGGGGGCGGACGGTAAGAGATGCAGGCGCACCCGTCAGCATGCCCAACAGGGAATCCCGGGTAAAAGGCGTCAGGTGGCCGCCCAATTCCGGGTAAATCATGGGCCCGTGGAAGGTTACCAGGCCGGCCTTCTGGACCATGGCCAGGTGCAGGGCGGTAATATCGCTGTACCCGAGGAAGATCTTGGGATGGGATCGTATAAGACCGTAGTCGAGATCGGACAAAAGGCGCAGGCTGCCGTAACCTCCCCGTAGGCAGATGATGGCTTTTATTTCCGGCGATGCGAACATGGCTTCCAGTTCGGCCAGGCGATCCTCATCCCGGCCGGCCAGGTACCCTTCGCACCCTTGGCGCGGCCGGCCTAACACCACCCGGAACCCCCACGATCGCAGCCTTTCCATACCCCTGCTAAGGTAACCTTCCTGCTGCAGAGGCCCGGCCGGCGCCGCTATGCCTACGCAGTCTCCCGGCTTGAGGGGTGGGGGCTGTAGCATTTTCCATGCCTCCTTGCCTACTCGTAATCCCAAGAAATATTTATATTCCACCACCCTGGCCATAACTGCCGCGTGTATGTTTTTACCAGGGCGGGCGTAGAATAGGACGAGAGGCCATCTGCCGGTGTGGGAAATCCCGGTGCCTCCCCAGTTTGATTCTACGCCTGCTTGGCTTCCGCTCGCTTATGGTTTCCTTCGCGGGTGGGACTTTTGCTTGGCTTAAAGGCTTAAGGCAGGCTTCCCGGCAGAATTTAAGCCTCTTGCCTCAGTTGCCGGCCGCAAGGATACCTGGCCCTCGGGCCAAGCTTTAAGCCTTTCGTTATGCTTAAAGCCTGGGCTGCTGTGAAAGCTTAGTTACTCGCTTCCAAGCCTAAGCAGGTCTGCCCTGCAAAAACGGGGGATACGCTAGTGGGAAAACTCCTTGACACCCTGGAAGGGAGCTACTTATCATGTAGGTAAAGGTAATCCCCTAGTAGGCCGACGAAAAGCAAACAACCACAGGAAACTCTGAAGACGAAGGGGGAGGGTTCTTGCGCCGCCCAATAAAGAGCGACAGAAACCTGCAGGCCCGCATGTTCTTAACCATGTTCCTCCTGGCAGCCCTGTACCTCTTTTTCGCTTTGGTCCTCTGGCAGGCAGGTTTGGGCTATACCGGCATGGTGGTAGTGGTGGGCGTCATGCTGTTAGCCCAGTACTATTTTTCCGACCGTATGGTATTATGGTCCATGGGTGCCCGGGAGGTGAGCCCCAAAGAGGCCCCCGAACTCCACGCTTTAGTTGAAAGGCTGGCCATCCTTGCCGATGTCCCCAAGCCGCGGGTGGCCGTGGTGCGCACTCCGGTGCCCAACGCCTTTGCCACCGGCCGCAGTCCGGCCCATGCGGTGGTGGCCGTAACGACGGGGTTGCTGGAGAGGTTGGATCCTCCGGAGGTGGAGGCCGTTCTGGCCCACGAACTCAGCCACATCCGCCACCGGGATGTCGCCGTCATGACCCTGGCCAGCTTTTTTGCCACCGTGGCTTCCTATTTGCTCCATCATTTCTATTACTGGGGATGGGGCTATGGAGGCCGGGGAGGGCGCGAGGGACGCGGGGCGGCCGCGGTAGTGTACCTGGTATCCCTGCTGGTGTGGATTATCAGCTACTTCCTCATCAACGCCCTTTCCCGTTACCGGGAATTCGCGGCCGACCGGGGTTCCGCTTTGCTGACGGGAGCCCCCGGCCAACTGGCCTCCGCCCTGGTCAAGATCAGCGGCGTGATGCAGCGCATTCCCACCCGGGACCTGCGCCAGGCGGAAGCCCTCAACGCTTTTTTCATCGTCCCCGCCCTGAGGGGGGGAAGCCTTATGGAGCTTTTCTCCACCCATCCCTCCCTGGAGCGCAGGCTGGAGTACCTGCGGCGGCTGGAAAGGGAAATGGAGGGGCGCTAACGTGGGTTTCTGGGACTTCCTGTTGGGCCGTAGCCGTGTGCCCGCGGCCCGGACCGAGCCCCTCTTCGCCCTGAGTACCGCGCGTTTTACTTTGGAAACCGCATCGGGCTGGGTGCCGGCGGGGAGAGCCGGTCTAGTACTGCGGCCCGCGGAGGACAGTGCTTTTTCCTCCGCCGCCCGGGAAATCCGGGACCTGATGGGTCTGGCATCCCAGGAGCTGGGCGGGAGGGTGCAGTTAGAGCGAGACGAGTACGGTTACCTCTGGTTTGTTTTTCAGGATCAGGATTGGGAGGACCTGGTGGCCATGACCCACATGGCGGGACAGACCCTGGTGGAGGAGGGATACGGTGACCGGCTACTGGCCGCCGTTTTTCGCCTGGAAAAAAGGGAAGGGGCTGCCGCTCCCCTTTATCTGATTTTTAATTACAAGAGGGGCTCCTTTTACCCCTTTATACCCCTCGACCCTCTTAGAAAGGAGCGGGATACGGCGGGGGAAATGCGCGTCTTTGCTCTGCTGGAAACGGAGTTACCCCTGGAAAAAGATCTGAGCCGCTGGTACCCTTTGTGGAATATCCCGGTCTAAAATAATACAACTGCTAACGAGGAGGGTAAGAGATCGCATGGGTATTCTATCGCGCATGTCCACCATTTTCAAGGCCAAGCTCAACAAGTTCCTGGATGCAGCCGAAGACCCCCACGAAACCCTGGAATATTCCTACCAGCGCCAGCTGGAGCTCCTCCAAAAGGTGAAGCGCAACCTGGCCGACGTGGTGGCCTCGAAGAAACGCCTCGAGCTGCAGGTGGTGCGCCTCAAGGAAAATATGGGGCGTCTGGAGGAGCAGGCCAAGGAGGCCTTACGCCTGGGAAGGGAGGACCTGGCCACTGCCGCCCTGGAGCGCAAGCAGGCCTTGGCCGCCCAGGTCGAAGGCCTGGAGGAGCAGATTAGGGGATTGGAGCAGGAGCAAGAAAAGCTGACTGCCGTCGAAGCGAGATTGCGGGCTAAGGTAGAAGCCTTCCGCACCAGGAAAGAACTCATCAAAGCCCAGTATTCGGCAGCCAAGGCCCAGGTAAAGATCAGCGAAGCGGCAACCGGACTTTCGGAGGAGCTCGCCGACGTCTCCCTGGCCATCCAGCGGGCGGAAGAAAAGACCGAAAAAATGCGTTCCCGGGCCGAGGCCATTGATGAACTGGTGGCCCGGGGTGTCCTGGACGATGCCCTGGAGAGCGCGGATCCCCTGGAAGCGGAGCTGCGCAGGGTCTCCGCGGCGGGCAAAGTCCAGGAAGAACTGGCCCGATTGAAAAAGGAGGTGGGGAAGGAGTGATTATCCGCATCCTCGCCGAAGGCCAATATCGCTTGAAGGGCGAGGCCCTGGGCGAACTGGACAGGTTGGACGACGAGCTGCTGGAGGCAATTGCCAACAACGATGAAGAAGGTTTTAACCGGCGGTTTCACGAGGTGCTGGCCTTAATCCGGGAGCGGGGCACCAAGATAGAGGATACCGAGCTGGTGGAATCCGATCTGGTTTTGCCCGCTCCGGATACCAGCCTGGAAGAAGCCCGGGAGCTTTTCGCCACCTATCCTGAGAAGCTGGGCGAATTTTAGCCTTCCAGGATGGCCCCGCGGCAAGGGTCCCGAAGTCCGGAGCCTGGAGGGTGACGGGGATTGGCCGGCGGCGCTGTTGGTCGAGGCGCCCAATAGGACCAGGTAAAGACGGGGAGAGCCCGACCTCCTTCCCGGAGGCGGTTAAAGGATCTTACTTAAAAAGGTCTGGGTCCGGGGGTTCTCCGGCCGGTAGAAGATCTTGTCGGGAGGTCCCTCTTCCACGATCCTCCCCTCGTCCATGAACATTACCCGCTGGCCCACTTCCCGGGCGAAGCCCATTTCGTGGGTCACCACCACCATGGTCATTCCGTCCCTGGCCAGGTCCCGCATCACGGCCAGCACCTCTCCCACCATTTCGGGATCCAGGGCGGAGGTTGGTTCATCGAAGAGCATAACGGCAGGCTGCATGGCCAGGGCCCGGGCGATGGCCACCCGCTGCTGCTGGCCGCCGGAGAGCTGGTCCGGGTAGGCCCGCGCCTTATCCTCCAGTCCCACTTTGCGCAGGAGCTCCAAGGCCAGCCTTTCGGCCGCCGCCCGGTCCAGCTTCTTCACCACCACCGGGGCCAGAGTCACATTTTCAAGCACATTCTTGTGGGGAAACAGGTTGAAACTCTGGAACACCATGCCTACCTTCTGGCGCACCAGGTTGAGGTTGGTGGAGGGGCTGGTCAGCTCCACCCCGTCGATAATAATAGATCCCTCCGTAGGTTCTTCCAGCATATTGAGGCACCGGAGGAAGGTGCTCTTGCCGGACCCGCTGGGGCCGATGATTACCACCACTTCCCCCTGGTCAATGTCGCAGTCTACGCCCCGCAACACCTCCAGGCGGCCGAAACGCTTCTTTAACCCCCTAACTCTTATCATCCGCCACGTCCAACCTCCTTTCCAGGAAGTTTACCAGGCGCGAAATGGAAAAGGTCAGGGCCAAATAGATCAGGGCTACCGTGAACCAGATCTCGAAGGGTCGGAAAGTGCTGGCAATAATGATCTGCCCCCGCCGGGTTAGCTCGGTTATGCCGATGACTGATAGGAGGGAGGTGTCCTTAAGGAGGGCGATGAATTCGTTGCCCAGGGGAGGTATGACCCGCCTGAAGGCCTGGGGCAGGATAACGTACCGCATGGCCTGGCCGTAGGTCATGCCCAGACTCCGGGCGGCCTCCATCTGGCCCCGGTGTATAGACTGGATGCCGGCCCGGAAGATCTCCGCCACGTAGGCCCCGCTGTTGAGGCTGAAGGCGATGAGGGCGGCCCAAAAGGGGGGGATTCGGGTGACTGGAGAGCCCAACTGCTCTAGAATCTGGGGGAAGCCGAAGTACACGATAAAGACCTGGACCAAAAGGGGCGTGCCCCGCAAAAAATCCACGTAGAAGGCGGCCAGGGCCCGGATGACCCTCTGCCCCGACAGGCGCCCCAGCCCGACTACGAGGCCCAGTACACATCCTACCAGTACGGCCAGAAAGGCCAGCTTTATCGTCTCCAGGGCTCCACCGAGGAGATAGGGAAAGGAATTAAAGATCAGACTCAAAGGCGCCACCTCGCCCCCAAAACATAAAATATGCGTAGGCGCCGTTTTACCGGGCACTACGCATTATATACTACCATAAACTCCTTTGATGGAAAGGGCCATTTTTTACATTACTGGGGTGGTTCTCCGGGCAGGAAATCGGGAGGTACCTCGCCGAACCACCGTTGATAAATCTCGTCGAACTTCCCGTTCTCCTTGAGTTTCCTGAGGCCCTCGTTAACTTTCTCCAGGAGCTCGGTATTCCCTTTGGGGATAGCAATGCCGTAGAGCTCGCTGTTGGCCAGATCACCTACGATCTTTACCTTTTCCCTGTTGTTTCCCTGCTGGATGAAGTAGGCGGAGACGGGGTAATCGTTCACAAAGGCATCCACGCCGCCGTTGATCAATTCCATAAAGGCATCGTTAACCGTGTTATACTCGGTTACCCTAGCTCCTTCTATGTTGTTCTTGGCATACTTGGCCCCGGTGGTCCCGATCTGGGCGGCAATCCTCTTACCACTGAGATCGGCGAAGCCCTTGATAGTGTCGTTATCCGCCCGGACGGCGACGCAGAGGCCGGACTGGTAATAGGGCAGGGAGAAGTTTACCTGCTGTCGTCGGTCGTCGTCAATACTTATGGCCGAGATGGCCATATCCACATTGCCTGTAGTGACCGCCGCGATAATCCCGTCGAAGCCCATGTCTTTAAACTCCACTTCAAATCCCTGTTCCGCCGCGAGGGCTTCCATGAGCTCGATGTCAAAGCCCGTGAATTTGCCGCTCTTTTCATCCCGGAACTCAAAGGGTGCGAAGGAGGCTTCCGTGGCCACCACGTATTTGGGCTTTGCGGCGCCTCCTCCTTGGTCGCCCTGCTGCTGGCCGGAATTTCCGCCGCAGCCGGCGGCCGTAACGGCCAGCAGTAGGGCGGCCAAACCCAGGAGCAGGGCCTTAAAGGATTTCCTCACTTCCCGACTCCCTCCTTGCGAGTATTTGTCCCGTGAACCTCAAACGAAAGAGTTATTCGCCAAAAGGCCGAGAAGTCCTGCCCGCAGGAGGAAATTTCGTTGACAGGCGGGACCGGACGTGGGAAAATCAGGGTTGGTGGTTTGGGGTGGGGAAAGAAATCCTTTCGGCGTTGAGCCTGCTGGGTGTTGCTGCCGTCTGGGGGGCGACCTTTTACTTCGTACGGGAAGCCCTGCAAGATATAGCCCCTTTTCACTTTCTTTTCTACCGCTTTATGGTCGCTTCGGTTTTCCTGCTGCCGTGGGCCGTTAAAACGCGGCTGTCGAGGATCCCCAAGGCCCTTCTCCACGGCTCCGCGGCCGGCCTTTTGCTTTTCGGGGGGTATGCCTTCCAAACCGTAGGCCTCCAATACACTTCGGCCTCCAAAGCGGCCTTCATTACCGGCCTATCGGTGGTAATGGTTCCCTTCCTGGAGGCCGCCGCGAAGAGAAAAGCGCCTCCTATCAGGATTTTGGTCGCCACTTCCCTGGCGGCCGCCGGGCTGGGGTTGTTATCCCTCCAGGGTTCCCTGAACCTTTCCTACGGCGACCGGCTAGTTTTTCTCTGCGCTCTCTGTTTTGCCGGACACGTAGTGGTCATCGACCGCGTCACCCATCTCCACGGTTCCACGGCCTTGGCCCTGGTCCAGCTCGTCACCGTAACCCTCTTGAGCGCCTCCTTCTTGCCTTGGGAACCGTCCCGGGTGGTCTGGTCGGCCAGGGCCCTTGAGGCACTGGTGGTAACGTCCGTCCTGGCCACCTCGGCGGCCTACCTCATCCAGGTGAGGGCCCAGCGCTACCTCTCGGCTTCGGCTGCGGCGGTCATCCTGACTACCGAGCCGGTCTTCGGGGCCCTTGTTGCTTTTCTCTTCGGGGGAGAGGTCCTGGGTCCCCGGCAGATCCTCGGGTGTGCCCTGATACTCGGGGGTATGGTGGGCGCCCAGGAGAGGCGGCCCCAGCCCGAGGGGTTCACCGGCGGGACACAAAGGGGTTATCCCTAATGTAAAACCTCAGGGGCCAGTCTACGGCCTCCCTTACACCTATCCGGGGGGCGGCCACAATATCCGGACGGGCCTCGCCGGGTAAGGGAGGATAAAAGCGGACCGGGCCGTCCACCGCACTGGTACCGTTGAGGCTGCGGTCGATGCCCATGGCCCGGGCGAGCCTGCCGGGGCCCCGGCACAACTGCCGGATATGGGAAGTGCCCCGCCTCTGCCCCATCAGTTCCACGCCGGCCACCGGCTCCAGCGCCCGCAAGAGTACGGCGGCCGGAACTTCGGCCCCGTCCGTAGTCACGTTCACGCAGTAATACATCCCGTAAATGAGATAAACGTAGAGGAAGCCCGCCGGGCCGAACATGACGGCATTGCGGGCGGTAGGGCCGCGGGCCGAATGGCAGGCCGGGTCATGCCGGCCCAGGTAGGCCTCGGTTTCCACCACCTTCCCTACCGTAAGGCCTTCCGGGGAAAAGTGGGCCATGTATGCTCCCAGCAGATCCCGGGCCACCCTTTTTGTGTCCCGGGCAAAAAAAGTCTCGGGTAACGTCTCCTGTTCCCAGGGCAGCAATCCTTTTCACCCCGGATAATTTTAGCTTTTTGTCGACGCCCGAGTAAAGCCACTCCTTGTTGCAGCCCGGACTAGCAACGCCCGGCGCCGCGCCTGGCGCATCCCCCCTTTTGATTCTGGCCTGCTTAGCTTCAGCTCGCTTATGGTTTCCCTCGCGGGCCAAACTAGCACAAAAGCCTCAGAGCTTAAGGCGGACTTCCCGGCAAATTCGACACACGGCTCAGGTGTCGGCCGCAAGGCTACCTGGGCCTCGGGTCCTTTTGCTTTCGGCTTCGTTAAGTTTGGCTACCGCGAAGGCTTGTTCGCTCGCTTGAAGCCTAAGCAGGCCACCCCAGCGAAAAGTGGGGATAACTCAGGCGCCGCGCCCCTTGACTCCCCGGATCTTAGCCACCAAAAGGAGCAGGGCGGGATGGAAAAGGTAAAGGGGGAGGAAATAAAAGGGCCACACGCGTCCGGCGAAGACCAGCATTTCCTGTACGTTCTCGTATACATGGGGTGTGAAAAAGGTGAGGAGCAGCCAGACAGGCAGGGTTAAGGGGCGGACGTCCTTAAGCTTAAAAAGCTGGGCTGTCCCGAGGACGAAGATGTAGTAGACAATACTCAGCTTCAGAAATCCGGCGAAGGTCCAGATGAAGATAATAAGGGAGTCCATACGCTGGAGGACATCCCCTATGTTGATGAGGCGCACGGCCGCCAGGCTGGGGAAGATGGTTCTATTGGATTCTGCTGCGCCCAGGACAGTGATGTTGCGCACCAAGACGGAGGAGAGGAGGAGGCTGACAAGAATAACGGCCAGGCAAAAGGGCCGGCGAGTCCTGCCGGGGTCTACCACAAAGGGAAGGAGGACCAGGAAAAAGACCGTCTCGCCGAAGGGGAAGGCCAGGGTATCGAACATGCCCCTGACAACAGGGATCGGCCCCTCGGCCATAATAGGAAGCAGGTTTTCCCAGCGGACCAGATTCGGGGTGGCGAGGCAGAGGATGTTGAGGGTTAACATGGTCAAGACAATGAAGGGGGTGAGGAGTTCGGCCAGGCGGGCAATGGTCTCCAGCCCCGCGCGGGCGGCCAGGGCCGCCAGGCCGGCCATGACGCCTATGAACACGATAAGGGGGGTGGTAATCATTACCACCATAGTATACAGTTCGGCGATATTCAGTAACACCAGGGAGGCCAGGTGAAAGGCATACCAGATAAAAAGAACGTTCAGTATGGTGCCTCCCCATCGGCCCAGGACTCGTAGACTATACTCCAAGGGGGTTTCGCCGGGGAACCGCTTCCCCAGGCTGGTGTAGAGGTAAGCTAACCCCACACCCAGGCCCCCGGCCAGGAGGAAGGCTATCCAGGCGTCCTGTCTGGCAGGTCCCACAGGTATGATGAGGGTGGAGGTGCCGATGAGGAATCCCATGACCAGCATGCAAAGCTGCCAGCCAGAAATCCTGCCCTCTTCACGCATATTAACAATGCCCTCCGGCTAACTAATATTTCCCTTCCGACCCTTTTTTATGTAACTCCTCAAGACACCCATGCCGCTAACGCGGCACCATCAGAAGGATGAAAACAACGGGCTGGCATTTCTCCCTCGCAAGCGACTTGGTCCGAGCGGTTGAGCAGCCTTGGCGAAGCCGAGGAGCGAGGGTGGGGCCGAGGACAGGAAGTCCGAGGCCGGCCTCTGAAGCAAGGAGGCTGAATAGGCCGGGAACCCCGCCCGAGCCCGAGGCTGAGCCGTAGGCTGATCCGCGAGGACCACTTAGCGAGCAAAAACAATGCCAGTCTGGAGAGAAGCTATTTTCGAGGTAGCCATTTTCGAGGTAGCCGCTCATGAGGGCTGGCGCCCTCTCCACGAACCATGAAAATTGAGAAGGCTATTTTCGAGGGAGTATAAAGTTACCGTCGAACCACATAATATAAGGGGACATACTCACTTGCCGCCCCGGCAGGAAGGAAGTTAGGCTTTGTTCCGTTTCTTGCGCTGCTTCCGGAACCTCACCCATTTGCGAAGACAGGATGATAGAACCCGGGCCCGGAAAGCCGAGAAATATGAAAGGCCCCTTTCCGGTAACCTGCAGGTAGATTTAGGGTATCTCCGGGACGTCCTGGGCAACAGCGAGGACCTGGTCATACGCCGGCTGGAGGTCGGCGGTCATAGGGTAGCCGTGGTATATCTGGAGACTATGGTAGACCGCCCTACCGTCCAGCGGGACATCTTGCCTTCCTTGAGGCAGCTCGATCGCCGTGTCAAGGGTTGTACCAGGCCCGGCGAACTGCTGGAATCGGTGAAGCGCGACCTGGCTGTGGGCAACCTGCGGGAGGAGTTTCTCTGGTCAGGGTTATTATACGGCCTCCTGGACGGGCGGGTGGCCCTCCTGCTCGAAGGCTGCAACTGCGCCTTACTGGTGGAAGCCGATGAGTGGGAAAAAAGGGCGGTGATGGAACCGGAAATAGAGACGGTCATACGGGGCCCACGGGAAGGGTTTACCGAAGACCTCCCTACCAACATGTCTCTAATTCGCCGGCGCCTGCGCTCGCCGAAGCTGCGCTTCGAAACCTTTTACGTGGGAAGGGTCACCCACACCCGGGTAGTCATGGCATATCTGGAAGGGCTGGCCTTGGAGACAGTCCTGGAGGAACTACGCCGCCGCCTGGGGTGCATCGATATAGACGGCGTTCTTGAGAGCGGGTACATCGAAGAACTCATCGAAGACTTCCCCTTATCCCCCTTTCCCCAGGTCGGCCGCACCGAAAGGCCGGACAAGGTTGTCGCCGATATCCTGGAGGGCCGGGTGGCCATCTTGACCGACGGTTCTCCTTTCGTCCTCACCCTGCCCATAAACCTTTTCAGCCAGATCCATGCCCCGGATGACGTGTACGAACGCTGGGTCATCAGCCACGGCATTCGCCTTTTTCGATTTTTGGGATTGATAATCTCCCTCCTGCTGCCGTCCCTTTACGTAGCCATTACAACTTTTCACCACGAGATGATACCCACCACCCTGGCGGTGGCCTTAGCCGCCCAGCGGGAAAGGGTGCCTTACCCCGCCTTCGTGGAGTCCCTTATTATGCAGGTAATTTTTGAGATTCTGGTGGAAGCCGGCCTGCGCCTGCCCCGTCCCATAGGCCAGGCGGTTACCGTAGTGGGAGCCCTGGTCATCGGGGAGGCGGCGGTGCGGGCCAACCTGGCCTCGGCAGCCATGGTGATCGTCATATCTCTAACGGCCATAGCTTCTTTTACCAATCCCACCTTCGGCCTGGGAACGGTACTGCGAATGCTCCGCCTGCCCATGATCTTCCTGGCGGCATCCCTGGGGCTCTTCGGCATTTTCACAGGTGTTCTGTTGCTCCTGATCCACCTCGCCTCCTTGAGGAGTTTCGGCCTCCCCTACCTGGCGCCTGTGAGCCCCTTTCTTTGGGAAGATCAAAAGGATGTCATCTTCCGGGCCCCCTGGTGGGCCATGTACACAAGGCCCAAGCTGGAAGGGGGACTGCGAAACTTTTTCCGGGTGAAGCCGGGCATTAATAAAGCCGTACCGGGCCGGGTTAAAGAGCCGGAGGAGGAGCTGGAGACCCTCACCGGCCGGGACCGGGGTAGGCCGAAGAAAGCTTCCAGGTCCAGGGGGCCGTCGGGGAGGTCGGGCGGCTGAATGGGCCAAGGTACTCGCCTGGTCTTCGTCATGGCCTTGCTGACCCTCCTGGCGACGGGCTGCTGGGACCGGAGGGAGATCAACGAATTGGCCTTTGTATCTTCCATGGCCTTCGACCTGGAGGGAGAGAAGCGCATTTTGACCGCCGAGATCATCAGGTCCGCTGCCGTAGCCGGTGGGGGGGACGCCGGAGGAGGTGGTGCTACCTCGCCGGCTCGTCCCCAGCGTTCCGTAGTAATAAGCAGCGAAGAGGGAGATACCCTCTTCGGCGCCGGCCGGTGGCTGGCAACCAAGCTTCCCCGTCGGGCTTATGTTGCCCACACCGCGGCGGTGCTGGTGGGGGAGGAAATGGCCCGCCGAGGCCTCGCCGAAGTCCTGGATTTTTTGGATCGGCACCAGGAGTTCCGGCGCTCGACCTGTATTCTCCTGACCCGGGGACCGGCCGCGAACATCTTAGTAGAGGCCCAGGGTGGGTTGGAAGACTCCTTAGGCCGCGAGATCGCGGGTCTGGCCAAATGGGTCAGGGTTAGCGGCTACGGTTTCATCCCTAACATCCACGACCTGTTGCAAGATCTCTCGGGCGGCGGAGCCTCGACCCTGATACCCGTACTGGAATTCAGCCCCCAGCCCCAGCCTCCGGTGTCCGGCCGGGTTCCATCCGGACCCGGCGCTTCCCCGCCTACGGGCCTCCCCGCGGAACCGGAAATCGTCCGCACCGTGGCTCTGGACGGGGCGGGTCTTTTTCACCACGACAGGCTGGTGGGCTGGCTGGACCGGCGCCAGGTGCGCGGCTGGGCCTGGGCCCGCAACAGGGTGGTACGGGCCGTGCTGGAACTGGAATGTCCCGGGGATGGAAGTAAGCTTTCTGTTGAAATTACCGAGGTAGAAGGAGATATTAAGATAGAGGCGAAAAACAGCCTCTTGGAAGGCGTTATTAAAGTAAAGGTAGAAGGCAACCTGCTGGAGCAACAATGTACCCACGACTTTACCACCCCGGAAGCCCTCCAGGCCCTTGAAGACCGGGCAGCCACCTTTATTGCGGCCGAGATCCGCAGCGCCTTAGAGCAGGCCCAGGAGGCAGGCGCCGATGTCTTCGGCTTCGGCGGCGCCCTCTACCGTAAAGAACCGCGCCTGTGGAAGGAACTGCATAACCGCTGGAGGGAGGAATTCAGCGAACTGCCGGTAACGGTTCAGGTGGAGGCCAAAATGCGCCGGACGGGTCTGACGTCGCGGCCTTGGCAACCTCCCGCGCGATAAATAGTCGCCGGCTCTTCCTTGGATGGCAGGGAGGCTGAACGGTCTTGACGTTCAGGTTACTTATTGTTCTCTCCCTATATACCGCCGTTTTCCTGGCCGAGGGTATTCCCCTGATCCGGCGCCGGGACTGGCGGGCCTTCCTGGTCTTTTTGGGACTGTGCCTGCTGGGATTGGGTTTTGCCCTTCCGTGGTCCTTCAACCGTCGCGTACCCTTCCCTTCCGCGGCTTTAATCCGGTTTTTCGAGCCCCTGGCCCAAAAGGTCCTCGGTCCTCCGGAGTGAGCCCGTATCTTGTTTGCCGGCAGGAGGAATTTTGCCGATTGAGGGCGAATTCTCCCTACAAAGGTGAAGATACGGGACGGGGTGAAGGCTTTGCCGCTCGAAGTCGTGGAACTGCTCAAAGAGAAGATCCGCCGGGAGGGGAAAGTTATTTCCGAGGACATCCTCAAGGTGGACTCTTTCTTAAACCACCAGATCGATCCGGTCCTCATGCTCAAAATAGGGGAGGAGTTTGCCCGGCGCTTTGGTGGGGAAAGAATAAGCAAGGTGCTGACGGTGGAAGCCTCGGGGATAGCCGTGGCCCTTATGACCGGTTTGGTTTTGCGGGTTCCGGTGGTTTTTGCCAAGAAGAGGCAGCCTTCCACCATCGGCTCCGGGGCCTACCGGGGACACGTACGTTCCTTCACCAGGGAAGAAGTAGTGGATATCGTAGTGGCCGGGAGTTACCTGGGCAACGGGGACCGGCTCCTCATCATCGACGATTTCCTGGCTTCGGGAGAAGCCGCCCGGGGCCTCCTGGAGATTGTGGAACAGGCCGGGGCCGAAGTGGTGGGGGTCGGAATAGTTATTGAGAAAGTCTTCCAGAGCGGGGGAGATTACCTGCGCCGGCGCGGCATACGGGTGGAATCTCTGGTGCAGATCGGGAGCCTGGCGGGAGGCAACATCGAATTCCTAGACTGAGGGGTCTGTGCAAGCCCCTGCCGAGTTATCCCCTCTTTATTGCAGGGTAGACGCTCATGCCGCCTGTGCGGCACCGGCAGAAGAAGGAAAAAAGCGGGCCGGCGTTTGTTTTGAGCGAGCGGTTTGGTCCGAGCGGGTAAGCAGCCTTGGCGAAGCCGAGGAGGGAG
>DOLC01000027.1 GCA_003509545.1 Peptococcaceae bacterium | reverse complement strand
ATCCAAAGGTGCGGAATGTGGGATGTATCCTTGCGGCCGGCAACTGAGGCAGGATGCTTAAATCCTGCTGGGAAGCCTGCCTTAAGCCTTTAAGCCAAGCAAAAGTCCTGCCCGCGAAGGAGGCCTTTGCGAGCGAAAGCCAAGCAGGCCGGGACAAGAAATGGGGATACGTCAGGTTTGCGGGCGGGTTTCAATTTCCGTGCCCCAAAAAGTAGGGCCGGCCCGTCCGGGGACCGTTAACCCCGCCGCGGCCTTAATTTCCCCGGGTTCGATTTTCCTCCGGGGCCCTCACAACCGGCCATACTTACCGGCTGTAGAGAAGGGCGCCCTTTAGCGGCGTCCTTCTCTACTTAAGAGATATCGTATATCCTGTTCTACCGGCAGGTGATAGGACCGGCAGAGCTGGAGCAAGCGAGAGGTGGTGCGTTCGCCCAGGTATTCTTCCAGTTGTTTCAGGTCAAGGTTGCTGGTGATAACTACGGGCAGGTCGTGGATTAACCGGTAGTTGATCAGGGAGAATATTTTGTTGCGCGTCCACTCGGTATAGTTATGGGCTCCCAGGTCGTCCAGGATTAAGACGGGGGCGTCCCTCGCAGTGGTGAGGAGCTCGTGTTCGGTGGGGGTTTCGGCTTCGGGCCGGCGGTCGTAGGTGGCGCGGATCTCATCCAGTAGATCGGGCACGACCACAAAGAGCACTTCCCGGTGCATGGCCGTGAGGGCATTGGCCACGGCTGCGGCCAGAAAGGTCTTGCCGCTGCCCACCGGGCCGAAGATAAAGAGTCCCCGCGGCGCTTGCCCCCGGACGTACTGGTTGACGAACTGCTTGCAGGCCTCCAGGCAGCGGCGGGCCGCTTCGTAGTATGTGGTGCCCGTCAGTTCGTCGTAACGTTGGCGGGAATAATACCGCAGGTCGAAGGTGGCAAAGGTATGCCGGCTGAGGTAAGGGGTGAGGTGGGCGGAGCGAAGGCGGTTATGCCAGGCCTTGACCTGCATGCACTTGCAGCGGTAGGCGCGGCCATCGCGTAGGATTATGCCCCGGTCACCGCATTCCGGACAGGAAGGGGGCGGTGAGCCGGCGGAAGATGGGGGGCCGGCTTCGGCCGCCGAAGACGGCCGTTTCAGCAATTCGGCTGGTATGCGGAGCTTCTGCACAGGGCCCATCCCTCCCCTTTATTTGCCCGGTTCCAGGCGGTAGAGTTCACGGTATTTATCCTCGGCGGGAAGTTCGGTACGTCTTTTTCTCCCCGGCCTCTGCTTAAAAAGGCGCTCGTCATAGGCGACGGCCTCCTGGACGGTGCGGATATTGTGGCGCAGCCAATCCTTTAAGATGGAATCGATGTAGCGAAAATTAAGGGCGCCCCGCAAGACGGCCCTTTTTAAAGCTTCGATGATCAGTTCCGGCTTGAGATCGGGATTTTGATACCAGTCGGCAATCTGGCTGCTCTCAAAGGGCGACAGGGGACGCCCGAATTCTTTTTCAAAGGTACGGTAGATCGCTCCCAGGCCCGTTTCGGAGACGGCAGGGCGGTCCTCAGGGGGCAAAGAATCGGAATCTCGGGGGTTAAGGCCTCCGCCTTCGGCCGCCATTACCTCCACCAGGCGATGCCACAGGTTGCGTAAGGAGAAGGCGTTGAACCAACGACCGGTGTCCGGGTTATAGTAGGGTTCCACGGTAACCAACTGTTTTTCCATGAGTCCGGCCAGGACGTTTTTTACTTCTTCACTGTCTATAGATATGTACTGGCTGAGTTTCTCGGGTGAGGGGAAGCGGTCGTGTTCGATCTGGCGACACCGCAATAGGTGGATAATGACCATAACCTCTATCTCTAAGAGGCCCAGGCGGGTATAATATTGAAGTAAAGGGTTGGGAATGGTCACAAGTCCGTCTTCAAACAAGGTGGCCAGGAGTTCGGACGGCCACCGGCCGGATGCAGGCATCCTCGGTCCCTCCTGCCCTGATAGGGGTTCCTCTGGGATTTATTATAGCACGGCCGGGGGGCCGGTCCAAGGTGGACCATGCCTGAGTTATCCCCAGTTTTTAGGCTGGGCCTGCTTGGCTTGCGCTCGCTGATTATGCGACCGGCATATCCGGCAGTAGCCGGGGCTTTTGCCCTAGTTTGCGACCTGCCCGGCCGGAAGAGCCTGGGACCGCCCGCCCTTCTTGAGGGCGCTGCGGGAGCCAGGGCGCGAGGGGGGAACTTTGAGGTTATGGAAGTTATCGCTTTTATCGGGCCCAGCGGTACTGGCAAGAGCCACCGGGCGCTGGCCGTAGCCCATGATTATCAGACTGATGTTATTATCGACGACGGGCTCTTGATACGGGGAACCCGTATCCTCGCCGGGGTTTCGGCCAAGGAGCAGCCTACCCGCGTGGGGGCTATCAAGACGGCCTTGTTCCTTGATCCCCGTCACGCCGCCGAAGTAAAGGAGCGTATTGCCGCCTTGGCGCCCTCCAGGGTTCTCGTTATCAGTACCTCCCGGGAGATGGCCCGGCGTATCACCGGGAATCTCGGATTGCCGGAGCCCGGACGCTTTATCGATATTACTGAGGTTGCTACTCCCCGGGAGATCGCCCGGGCCCGGCAAGTCCGGAGGCAAATGGGCAAACACGTAATTCCGGTTCCGACGGTGGAGGTCAAGCCCAGGTTTAAGGGGCCCTTTATCGAGCCCTTGCGGACCTTTCTGCGGCGGCGCCATGCCCAGCCGGGCAAGGGCAAAAACCTGTGGGTAGAGCAAACTATAGTGCGGCCTACGTTCAATATCTGGGGACATTTCTACGTGGCCGACAGTGTAATTCAACAGTTGGCTGCCCATCTGGTGAAGAACGAAGCTTTGTCGGAGCCCAGGGTTCAGGTGGAAAATACCGACGGGGGCCTCGTTCTCCACATAGAAGTGACGGGACGTTACGGTATCGGGTGGAGGCCCTTCCTTTTGGCGGCCCAGAAAAAAGTAAAGGCAGGGATCGAAGAGATGACTTCCCTGCCGGTGAAGGCTGTAAATATTACGGTAAGACACCTGGCCCGCTAGCCGGTTTTAAGCGTGAGCCACGGCCTTGGAGTATTTCATCCGGCGGGCTACGAAGCGCTCCATGCGGTTCAGGGCCTCAGTAAGTTCCTGAAGGGAGGCCGCGTAGGAACAGCGGATAAAGCCTTCCCCGCTGGGGCCGAAGGCGCCGCCGGGTACTACCGCTACCCGCTCCTCTTGTAGCAGGCGGGAGGCGAATTCTTCCGACGTCAGGCCGGTTGCGGTGATGGAGGGGAAGACGTAGAAGGCGCCGCGGGGCTCAAAGCAGTCCAGCCCCATTTCCCTCAGGCGGCTTACCACCAATCGCCTCCGCTGATCGTACTGCTCCACCATCCGGGCAACGTCGGAGCGCCCGTTGCGCAGGGCCTCCAGGGCCGCCATCTGGCTCATGATGGGAGCGCAGAGGATGGTGTACTGGTGTATCTTCACCATGGCGGCCAGGAATTCGGGATGGGCCGCTACGTATCCTATGCGCCAGCCGGTCATGGCAAAGGCTTTGGAAAAGCCGCTGATCAAGATGGTGCGCTCCTGCATGCCCGGTAAAGAAGCAAAGGATACGGGCGGGCCGTCGTAGCGCAGTTCGGCGTAAATCTCGTCGGCCACCACCAGGAGGTTGTATTGTTCCGCCAGGCGGGCCAGTGCGAGCATATCCTCGCGCCCTAGAACCGCACCTGTGGGGTTGTTGGGATAGCAGAGGATTAGGGCCTTGGTCCTGGGTGTAATGTATTTTTCCAGCTCCGCGGCGCTGACGGTGAAGTCCCTGGTGCGGCTGGTGGGGACCATGACGGGTACGCCCCCGCACAGCTGGGTAACGGGCTGGTAGGATACGTAGCACGGTTCGGGGATGAGCGCCTCGTCCCCCTGGCACAGGATGGTGCGGAGAGCCAAGTCCACAGCTTCGCTCGCCCCTATGGTCACCAGGATTTCTTTTTCAGGGTGATAGGAGAGGCCGAAGCGCTCTTCCAGGTAATCCGCTATGGCCCGCCGCAATTCGGGGGTGCCGTAGTTGGAGCTGTACATGGTGTAGCCCTTTTCCAGGGATTCTACGCAGGCCGCGCGGATGTGCCAGGGGGTGACGAAGTCCGGCTCGCCCACTCCGAGGGAGATAACTCCTTGCGTGTTGGCCACCAGCTCGAAAAAGCGGCGGATACCCGAGGGTTTGAGGCCTTTGACCACGGGAGAGATGTATTTTTGCGGATCAAAACGGCCGGTTACGGTCACGGCTGCACCACCTGCCTGCGATCGGCTTCCTGGTCGTCGAAAAGGATGCCGTCCTGTTTGTAACGCTTTAGAATGAAATGGGTGACGGTACTCTGGACGTGCTCCAGGGTGGCCAGCTTCCGGGCAACGAAGTCGGCCACTTCCTTTAAATTATTGCCCTGGACCAGCACGGACAGGTCATACCCGCCCGACATGAGGAAGACGGACTTTACTTCTGGATAGCGGTAGATGCGGGCTGCTACTTCGTCGAAGCCCACGTCCTGCTGGGGGGTTACCTTTACGTCGATGAGGGCCGCTACTTGTTCCTCCCCGGCTTTTTCCCAGTTGATGAGGGTGGAATAGCCCAAGATGATCCTTTCCTGTTCCATGCGGGAGATTTCCTGGGCCACCTGGTCGTGGGGCAACCCCAGCATGACGGCTATTTCCTTGGACGAAAGGCGGCTGTTGCTCTCTAAAAGGCGAAGTATCTTGGACCGCATCCTTCTTCCCCTCCTTTCGTTCTGCGGTGGGTAATAAATATTAAAGCCTCCAGTCCCCAAGGGACGGGAGGCTTTCCCGCGGTACCACCCTTTTTGGCCTGAAAGGCCCACCTCACGGCGTCGCTAAGCAGACGCCCGGCCTTTAACGGGGCTCCTCCGTCCTGGCCTACTGGGCTTCGGGTATACAAAGCCGTTCGGCAGGAGGCTCCGGGGTGGCTTTCGGCCGGCTCGCGGTTACCGGGCTCTCACCCTCTCCGGCTCGCTGGAAACCGGCGAACCGCCTACTTTCCCCTTCACGGCCTTTCAAAGATATGCAATCTTTGTGAGGTTATTTTAGCATCATGAAAGGAGATGTGTCAATACCTCATGCGACGAAGTTTATGGGCCAAGGAGAAGGGGTTACGTAGTTCATGGACTGATACCTTTACTACTTGGATTCCCGCCTGCCGGTAAAAGAAGTCCTTCCGCCAGTCGGAGGGCCCGTTACCTACTTCGAATCCCAGCTTCAGACGGGGCAGAAAGTAGGCCAGCTTGCCCCCCCTTACGGCCACATTTTCCTTAATTTCCTCGCCGGGATAGGCCCTCTCCAGGGCGAGGCGCAGGTTGCGCCAGGGACCCGACTCCGGCCGGGCGGGGGGTTCTGCTCCCGGCGTGGGTGCAGGAGGCGAGGCAGGCCTTTCTTGGGCCGCAGGTGCTTCTGTCGCCCCCTGGGCGTCGTCGAGGAGATCGTAGGTCTCATCGCCCCCGTCCCCACCCCGGCCCGTTACGGCTCCTTCCCCTTCCTCCTTCCGTCCTTCTCCGGCCTCGGTCGGTCCTTCCCGAGGGCTTTCTTCAGGCGTGACCGCCCTCCCGGCCTGGTAGGCGGCTATGCCGCGGTCGATGATTTCCTCCAGGTCGCGGGAGAAGGTGCCGAAGCTCTGCAGGATCTTCCTGTCGGGCAGCCGCTGGGCTACCAGTTGTTCCAGTAAAGCCCGCATATGTTGGGTCCGACCTTCCAGGGCTTCCACCAGGAGATCGCCCATCTGCCGAACCAGCTCTGCTCCCCGGGATACGGCTTCTTCCCTTTCCGCGCCCTCTCTTAGGCCGGCGGAGATCGCGGCCTGGACCAGCTCGTCAACGGAGACTAAGATCTGGGCTTCCAGCCTGGAATTGCGCACAAAAACCCCTCCCCGGTGGAGGTACTCCTCCCTATCAGTATATGCCCGGCCGGGGAAAAGAGTACCTGGCGTTCTCCCGCAGGGAGGGGTGGGAACCTGGGGCTGCGGCCCGGGGGTTAACCGGTTAATCCACCGACGGCCGCGGGTACAGGCCGGCTTCTTTTACAATGGTGGGAATGATTTCTTCCCACATTACGGCCATGATGTGGACTCCGGCCACTCCTTCGATGTTACGCAGGTGTTTGATCTGTTCAACGCATATGGCCACGCCTTCCTCTCGGGGATCGGAGGCCTTTTCTATGCGGGCGACGATCTCCTCGGGTACGATCATGCCCGCCACCGATTTCTGCATGTACCGGGCGGCTTTGGCAGATTTTAAGGGCATGACACCGGCGAGGATATAGGCTTTCTTGTGGAGGCCGCGTTCCCGCACCAGGGCCATGAAGCGTTCAAACCGCTCCATGTCGAAGATGCATTGTGTCTGGATAAAGTCCGCTCCCGCCTTGATCTTTTTCTCCAAGCGGAGGACGCGGAACTCAAAGGGATCGGCAAAGGGATTGGCCGCAGCCCCTATAAAGAAGCGCGGTTCGTGTTCCTTGATCTCTTCCCCGCAGGCGAACTTGCGGTCGTCCCTCATGTCCTTGACGATCTTTATAAGCTGGATGGAATCCACGTCGTGGACGTTCTTCGCCGTAGGGTGGTTGCCGAAGGACTGGTGGTCGCCTGTTAAGCAGAGGACGTTGCGGATGCCCAGGCTGTAGGCCCCCAGGAGATCGCTTTGGAGGGCTATACGGTTGCGGTCCCGGACGGTCATCTGCATGATAGGCTCCACTCCGGCCCGCAGCACGTGTACGGCGGCAGCTAAACTGGACATGCGCACGATGGCCGTCTGGTTGTCGGTGAGGTTGGCGGCATCCACATAGTCTTTGAGGAGTTCGGCATGGTGTAGGATGCCTTCGGGCGAGGTGTGTTTGGGCGGTCCGATCTCCCCGCTCACCACGAAGTGGCCCTGGGAAAGGAGGCGTTCCAGTCTACTCTCGGTCATCAAGGCCATTACATCCTCACATCCTCTCGTACCACTTTGCGCGGGCCGCCGTCGCGGGCTTTAGACCAGTCCTTGGGCGGCCGGATCTCCAGGAGAAGGTCGAGCTTGCCCAAGGCCTTCAGGCGGTCGTAGATGAGCTGCCAGGCACAGGGAAGGTCGGGATTTACTTCGCATTTGCCCCCCTGGGAGCCGCCGCAGGGGCCGTTCAGGAGGCTCTTGGAACAGCGGATTATTGGACAGATGCCGCCGGTCTGATGGAGGATGCATTCGCCGCACAGGCCGCAGCGCTCCTCCCACACCCCGTGTTCTACGGCGCCGCCGGCGAACTTGGTATTAAGGGCCGGGACCACCCATTTGTTAAAACGCTCGGCCAGGAACTGCACGCCCACCCCGCAGGCCAGGGATACGATGCCCTCCACATCTTCTGTTACGTATTTGTCCAGGAGCTGCACGTATTCGGGGTCGCACTGGCGAGTGAGGGTTACTTCTAGGGTTTCCAGGGTTTTCCCTTCCTTCTTGCGCAGCATGCGCAGGCTCGCGGCCAGGATACCCGTCTCCTTTTCGCCCCCGGCCAGGCAGACCGTGACACAGCCCCCACAGCCCACTACGAGAATCTTACGGGCCTCCCCGATCAGTTCTGACACTTCTGCTAAAGGTTTAGGCTCGGCAACGATCACCTTTGCTCACCCGCCTTTTCTTCCTTTGTGGGAGAATAACCCCGGTTCAGGGGACTGGGCCCCAGGCCTTTGATCCTTTCGGTGAATTCCCGGGCGATCTCGGCAAAGCGCGGCCCCATGGAACTCGACAGGTTGTACATCTCCAGGCGCTCGCCACCGACGCCGATCTCGTCCAGGAGTTTTTTGGTATATTCCACGCGCTTCCGGGCCCGGATGTTGCCCTTGAGGAAGTGGCAGTCCCCTTCGAGGCAGCCGGCCACGTAGACGCCGTCGGCCCCTTCTTCAAAGGCCCCCAGGAGGACGCGTACGTCTACTTTCCCGGTGCACGGGAGTTCTACGAGGCGCACGTTGGCCGGGTATTGTAGGCGCATGGAGCCGGCCAGGTCGGCTGCGGAGTAGGCGCAGTAGTAACAGCAGAAGGCTATTATTTTGGGCTCGAATTCCGCCAAAGCTAGGACACCTCCTCGAAGAGGCCTGCCACCTTGGCCAGGAGCTGGTAGTCTTTGTAGTGCTGGAGCTGGATGGCCTTGGCCGGGCATTCGGCGGCGCACGTACCGCATCCCTGGCACTGGACGGCGTTTATCTCGGCCACGTTGCGCTCGTTTATCCGGGGTACTCCGTAGGGACATACCCGCACGCAAGTTAAGCAGGCGGCGCATTTGTCCTCCTCTACTACGGCCACTACCCCGCCGACCATCAGGTTCTCTTTAGATAGTATGGTGCAGGCCCGGGCAACGGCGCCTTTGGCCTGGGTCACGGCTTCGGCCAGGAATTTGGGAGAATGGGCGGCGCCGCAAAGGAAGATGCCCGCCGAGGGGAAATCTATAGGAGACAGTTTGGCATGGGTTTCCACCAGGAAATTATCTTCGTTGAGGGGCAGCTTGAGGAGGGTGGCCAGCTCCTCGATGCCCTCGGCCGCTGCCGCACCGGTGGCCAGGACCAATTGGTCCGGCCACAAAAGGAGGGTTCTGCCGGAAGCGGGATCCCTTACCTCCACTTCCAGCAGGCCTATGTCCCTCCGCCGCACCACGGGTTTGCTTTCCGGTTCATAGGGAATGAAGAGAATCCCCTTCTCCCGGGCCAGGCGGTAGTAATCCTCCAGGAAACCGTAGGTTCGGATGTCCCGGTAGAGGATGTATACCCTGGCCTCGGGGTTAAGTTCCTTGATGTGCAGGGCATTCTTAAGGGACTGGGCGCAGCAGGTGCGGCTGCAGTAAAGGCGCCCCGGCTCTCGAGAACCCACGCACTGGATGAAAACAATTTCCTTGTTGGCCCGGGGGTTCCAGGTGCCGGAGGCCAGGGCCTGCTCCAGCTCGGTATTGGTGATCACCCGTTCGTCCTGTCCCCGGAGATACTCGTCGGTGGCCCTTTCCCGGATGCCGGTGGCTACGATGACCACGCCGTGCTCCAGGGTTACGGTGGATCGGAGAAACTCCTTGCCGGGCCGGGCCAGGGAAAGGGTGGTAGTGAAGTGGCCCTGGTGACCGCCGAAGTCTTCCAGCCGCGCCCCGGTGAAAACGCGGATGCGCGGGTGGGACCGCACCCTATCTATGAGGTCCCGGAGATAGGCTTGAACGTCACTCCCCTCCAGGGTGAATCGCAGGTTCCGGGCAAATCCTCCTAGCTCCGGCTCCCGTTCCACCAGGTAGGCCTCGTAGCCCTGTTCGGCGATGTCGAGGGCGGCCGTCAGGCCGGCCACGCCGCCCCCGATGACCAGGGCCCGGGGCACCACCGGTACTGGGTGGAGGTGGAGGGCTTCATGGGTCTTGACTTTGGCGACCGCCATGCGGACGAGGTCCTTGGCCTTTTCGGTGGCATTGGCCGGTTCGCCGCGGTGAACCCAGGAGCATTGGTCGCGAATGTTGGCCATCTCAAAATAGAAGGGATTGAGTCCCGCCTCCCTTAGGGTTTCCCGGAAGAGGGATTGGTGGGTGCGGATGGTGCAGGAGGCCACCACTACCCGGTTTAGACGGTGTTCTCGGATAACTTCCTGCATTTTCTTCAGGGTGTCCTGGGAGCAGGTGTAGAGATTGTCCTCCACGTGGACTACCCCGGGGAGGTAGCGGGCAAATTCCGCCACGGCCTTGACATCTACCACACCGGCGATGTTGATGCCGCAGTGGCAGATGAAAACCCCTACCCGCGGTTCCTCCCGGCCCACGTCGCGTTCCGGCGGGTATTCCTTGGGCTTTACGAGGGTGTTGCGGGCCGGGGCCAGGTATTCCCCGGCGCAGGCCGCCGCCGCGCTGGCGTTGATAACCGTTTCGGGGATGTCCCGGGGTCCCTGGAACATCCCGGATACGTAAATGCCGTCGCGGCTGGTGGCCACGGGGTTCCATTCCGGGGTGGAGGCGAAGCCGTACCGGTTGAGCTCGATGCCGCATACCTGGGCCAGCTTGGCCGCTTCCCGGGGAGGCCGGATGCCCACTGCCAGGACCACCAGGTGGAATTCTTCCCGCCGGATTTTGTTCCCGTCGACATACTGGATGAACAGGTTATGGGTGACGGGATCCTCTTCTACCCGGGAGACCATGGCCCGCACGTAGCGGACCCCTTTCTCCTTGGCCCCTTCGACGTACTTGTCGAAGTTCTTGCCGTAGGACCGCATGTCCAGGTAGAAGATGGTGGGCTCAATATTGGCATCATGTTCCCGGGCAATAAGGGCCTCTTTGGTGGAGTACATGCAGCAGACCCCCGAACAGTAAGGGCTGCCCTCACCCTCACAGTCCCGGGAGCCGACGCACTGGATGAAGGCCACCTTCCGCGGGGCCTCGCCGTCCGAGGGACGGACCACATGGCCCTGAGTGGGGCCGGTGGAGCTCAAAAGCCGCTCGAATTCCATGCTGGTGATAACGTTGGGATATTGGCCGTAGCCGTATTCTCCCGCCAGCCCGGCATCGAAGAGTTCGTAACCAGGCGCCAGGATTATGCTGCCTACCCGGAGTTCCTCCCACTCCTCTTGTTGCCAGTGCTCAACGGCCTTTTTCTTGCATACCGCTTCGCATTGTAGGCACTCGGAGCAGATGCCGCAGTTCAAGCAGCGTTTGGCCTCGTCCATGGCCTTCTCCCTGGTGTAGCCCAGGCCGACTTCCCGGAAATCCCTTATCCTTTCGGAGGGGGGAGTCATATCCTGGGGTACCCGGCGGCCTGGGAATGGGATGATCTTTTCCGGCGGGCCGAGTTTTTCCCCTTGGTCCCGGCTGCGCCCTTCGGCGAGATCTTTCCGCTGGAGATAGCGTTTTACGCTTTCGGCGGCCTCATGCCCGGAGGCTACCGCCTCTACTACGGAACCGGCACCCCTTACCGCGTCGCCGCAGGCAAAGACTCCCGTCCGGGAGGTGGCCAGGGTAAGGGGGTCAGCCTCAATGAGGCCGCGGTTTACCCTGACCCCGCCGTCCTCGTCTAGGAAGGAAAGGTCGGCTGCCTGGCCAATGGCCACGATGACCGTATCGGCCGGTAGTACCTCCGTGGCCGCGGGATTGTACTCGGGATTGAAGCGCCCTTCGTCGTCGAAGACCCGGGTGCATTCCATGAGCTCCACCCCGGACACGCGGCCGTTCTCTCCGTAAAAGCTCTTGGGCCCCCGGGAGGTGTGGAGCAAAATGCCTTCCTCCAGGGCCTCTTCGATTTCCCAGGGATGGGCAGGCATTTCCGGGCGGGACTCCAGGCAGGCCACGCGGACTTCCTCCGCTCCCAGGCGCAAGGCCGTACGGGCCACATCCATGGCCACGTTACCGCCGCCGATCACCACTACCCGCCGGCCTATCTTGACCTCTTCGCCCAGGGCCACCCGGCGGAGGAAGTCCAGCCCGGGCATTACGCCGTCGAGGTCTGCACCCGGTACGTTTAGGCGCCTGCTCTGCTGGAGCCCTACGGCAAGAATTACGGCATCGTAGCGGGTGAGGAGTTCTGTCAGGGAGACGTCCTTCCCTACCCGGGTGTTGGGAACGAATTCTATTCCCAGGTCCAGGATGCGCCGGGTTTCCCGCTCCACCACTTCCAGGGGCAGGCGGTAACGCGGTATGGCACTCCTCATCATGCCGCCGGGTTCGGCCTGGGCGTCGTATACCGTGACCCGGTATCCCTCCAGGGCCAGATCTTGGGCCGCGGTGAGGCCCGCCGGGCCGGCCCCCACGACGGCCACCTTCTCAGGCCGCACCTCCAGGGGCCGGTAGGTTTCTTTTTCTTTCTCGGCGGCCTCTTCCCAGCCGTAGTCGTAGGCCGCGCGCTTTAGGCAGGCGATGGCTACGGGATCGTCAAATCGTGCGCGGTTACATTCGGTTTCGCAGGGGTGGTGGCAGATGCGGCCGCAGATCCCGGCAAAGGGCATACGGCGCCGCACGACCTCCAGGGCTTCGGCGAATTTCCCCTGGGAGATGAGGGCTACGTACCCCTGAGCGTTGGTACCTGCCGGGCAGGTGCTGCGGCAGGGGGGGATGCCGCGCTTCTCTATCAAGTACTTGTTAGGTACGGCCTGGGGGAAAAGTTTATAGATGGCCTTGCGTTCACCCATGCCCTCGTTGAATTCGTTGGGCAAGCTTACGGGGCACACCTGTTCGCAGTCGCCGCAGGCCGTGCATTCTTCGATGTTTACGTACCGCGGTCGGCGGCGCAGGCGAACCCTAAAGTTGCCGCAGCTGCCCTCGACGGCCTCCAGGGAAGAACAGGTGTAAAGGTGAATGTTGGGGTGGTTTAGGGTGTCGGTCATGCGGGGGCCCAGCAGACACATGGCGCATTCGTTGGTGGGGAAGGTTTTGTCCAGCTGGGTCATTTTCCCTCCGATGGAGGGCGACTCCGTGACGAGATGGACGAGGTACCCTGCATTGGCCAGGTCCAGGGCCGCCTGCATCCCGGCGATGCCCCCGCCGGCCACTAAGACAGCACCCACGACTTCCGTGTTGTCTTTTTCCTTCGGTAACGTGTTATCCGGCACGGTAAACACACCACCTTCCGTTCAGGCCCGGGACGCGGTAATGAGGTTGTGGGCCTTCAGCAGTGGACGGGCGTCCACCAGGTGTTTGCGCAACCACTTATGAGGATTCAGCCCCAGGGCTACGCCTACTAATTCGGTGAGGAAGAATACAGGAATTTTCTCTCCTTCTGGCTGGCGGCCGTCCAGATTGGTCTGACACAGGGGACAAGCCGTTACTATGGCGTCGGCCCCTGCCCTGCGGGCTGCCAGGACGATCTTGCCTACCAGATCGCAAACGATCTCCGGCGCAGGAATAGACAGGCTCGCACCGCAACACTCTGTTTTGTGGCTCCACACCACAGGTGAGGC
Organism: Peptococcaceae bacterium; assembly: GCA_003509545.1. GTDB lineage: Bacteria > Bacillota > DSM-521 > Neomoorellales > Neomoorellaceae > UBA12545. The sequence goes on along the minus strand of DOLC01000027.1, from coordinate 16,704 downwards.
TCCCAGCCGGGACAGCAGGTCGTCCATTAGCCGGGGCTGTTCGGGATTGGTTTCAAAGCTTACCGTCCTTGGCGGCCGGGTAAGGAGGCAGCCGTAATAGGAGGCGAGTTTCAGGCCGGCCAGGGGTACGCGGATACGCGCCGATAAGAGTGCCCCCACTTCCTCGCCGGCCAAAAATTCGAGGATGTGGAGCACCCGTACCTCGCCTTGATACCGGCGTCCCAGGAGGTGCTCCGTTTCCTCCTTTAACCTTAGGGCTTCGGGATCCCCGCCGGCCAGGACTTGCCGGGTGGAGCGCAGGGCGTTATAGCAGGCTGCGCAGGGTACCACCAGGTCGAGGCCTTCGCCTTCCGCTATTAGCAAATTGCGTATGGCGAGGGCTTGGTGCAAACCGCGATATATTGCGTGGCCGGAAGTGGCCCCGCAGCAGTTCCAGTCGGGCAGCTCCTTTCCGGTAATCCCCAGAGCCCGGAGGACGGCCTCGGTAGAGGCTCCATACTCCGATGCGGTGGACTGGAGGGAGCAGCCTGGATAATAGCTTACTTTCATCGTTGTTCACCTCGGGCCCTATGAAAGAGGGTGCGGACTTCCTTTTGACCGCGGATGGGGTCGGGCAGCAGCTTGAACTTGCCCCGGGCCAGCATTCTCATGCCTAAGGGAACATCCTGCAGGTAGTTGCCGGTTTTTAATTTATAGGCCACCATCATGCCGAGTTCGTGGACACGGCCGTGCTTTTCCACTGAAGCGAGGAATTGGCGGTGGAAATCGGCCACCGCCGGGAGGGCCGGCCGTAGACCCCGGGCCAGAACCGCGGCCTTCAGGGTGTCGTTTATGGCGGATATATCGATGCCGTTGGGGCACCTTGCTTTACAGGTATGGCAGGCGGTACACAGCCAAATGGCCCTGCACTTTAAGAGTTCTTCCTCCAGGCCCAGGTGAACGAAGCGTACGATCTGGTGGGGCAGGATATCCATAGCCCCTGCCACCGGGCAGCCGCTGCTGCATTTGTAACACTGGAAGCACCGGGTGATCGGCTGACCCGAAGGTTCTTCTATCCACCGGAGGGGCTGCGGGTCCCTAAGTTCTACCAAGCTGCTTCCTCCTTTCCCCTGTCGTCCCCCTACACAGGCCTAGCGGCCAGCGTATACCCAACTTTAAGTCTTCGCCTGCTCCGTTTCCGCTCGCTACAAAAACCCTAGCGGGCTTTGAACATCTTGACGAAGGAGTCACAATAAACGGTCTGGTTGAGGAGTACTTCTCCCGCCGCCGCGGTGGCCATGAGCTCCTCGTCGCAGGCATCGGCGATGGCGGCGTCGAGGCCGCAGGCCATGGCCATGGCGAGGAAAGTGCGGTTGAGGAGGCGCCGTTCCTGGCAGTTCTGGGAGACATTGCTCAAGCCCACGACGGTGCGGGGGGCGGGATTGGCCAGCAATTTAATCTGGTAGAGGGTCTTCAGGACCTCCGGCCCGTGGTCCTGGCCCACGTTGGCCGGTAGTATGAGAGGATCGATGTATAAGTCTTCCATGGGCAGGCCGAATTCATCGGCCGCGGCCACCAGCTCCATGGCGAAGGCCAGGCGGGTGTCCGCATCCTTGGGCACACCGTTCTTGTTCATGGTAAGGCCGATGAGGGCGGCCCCGTACTCCACCGCCAGGGGGAACAGGCGCTCGATTTTCTCCCGGTCGGCATTGGTGGAGTTGATGATAGCCGGTCTCTTGCATAGTTTGAGGCCCTCTTCGATGGCTTCGATGTTGGTGGAATCGAGGCAAAGGGTGAGATCGCTCACCTCCTGGACCACCTCCACCAGCCACTTCATGGCCCCCACCTTATCGGCCACGGCCGGCCCTACGTTTAGGTCCAAGGCCCGGGCTCCGCCCTGTTCCTGTCGCCGCGCCCATTCCTGCACAGGAGCCGGGTCGCGTTCCTGGATGGCCCGCTTGATGTCGTTGAACATGCCGTTAATGCGCTCGCCGATTATTAACATACCTTACCCCCCTCTAGTAGGCATTATTGACCATAAGGCGGTCGATGTTTTCCTTTACGAGGGCCACCGCTTTGGGATGGCGCATGAGAAGCACATGGGCCCCGGCCTGCAGCATGGCCGCAGCCGTCACCGCCTCCCAGAGGATGCCCCGTTCCTCTACGTCTCCCCAGCCGGGAAAGTTGGTAACCGGTGCATAGGCCTCCTTGGCCCGCCATGCCTCGTAGCCAACCGTGCAGAGGACGGGCATGGAGAGCATTTTATCCCCTTGCAGGGCGCCCAGCCGGGTACGTTCCATGATGGAATAGGCGTACTCGATACCATAACCCAGGCTCCCTATGGAGGGGTCGATGACGATGCGGTTTAAGGGGAGGTTCATCTCGCTGATCAAAATATTGAGCTGTTTGCAGATGTTGATGTCCAGGGGGGAGCGGGCTATGATGTTGTGTTTGTGTACCATGCAGGCGGCCGTCAGGGACTGGTAGTTGTTCTGTTCGGCGTTCCCAAGTAGGAGATTCTCGCCGGCCGCTGCCTCCGCTACCGCCTCCAGCAGTTCTTTATCCTTTTCGTTATCACCGCAACCCACCACTATGAGGGGCACTCCCACAGCTTGAAGGACTTCCTTTACGGTGGCGACGCACTGTTCTACGGTGCGGTTGGCCCCCTCCGGATCGGCACCGTCTAGTTTTACGTAAATGAGGTCCGCCCCGTACTCCCGCACGCATTTTTCGGCCCACCGGCCCGGTTCCTTCATTACCCCCGCAAAGCACTTCTTGAGAGGTTCGGGCCACTCCGGTTCGATATCCTGTACTTCCATGGCTACCACCGGACGGTGGGGAATTTCCCCTTCAAAATGATGGAAGGGCAAGGCAGCATCTCCGCCGATGGTCACGGTGTGGCTCCGCGTACCTCCCTGTTCGGGGGTTGCTCCCAGGGTCACCGTCTGAACGGCGGCCCTGCTTTTCTCCTTGAGGATTTGAACGGGCATAAAAGGTCACTCCTTTCCTGGATTCACCACGGTCAGATTCCCTACGGCCAGGATTACAGGCCCACCTTATCGAGGATTTCCCACGCCTTCCGCACAGCCACCGCGCCGGGAGGGAGTTGAAAAAGGGGGGTGCCCGTAGCGTCATATTCCACCACCAATGGATCGTAGGGCAGGGTTCCCGCCAGGGGCAATCTCGTACGCTCTACCTCTCTCTGTAAGGAGCCCAAACCATCGACCGTCTTGGTTACCACTAGAAAAAGCCTCTTGATGGGCAAGGCCATCTCTTCCACCAGTTCACGTATGCGGGATGCAGAACGGAGGCCGCGGACGGAGGCGTCGCTCATGATGAAAAGATCGTCGACATTCTGGATGATACGCCGGCTGATATGCTCCAGGCCGGCCTCGCTGTCGATGACCATGTATCCGTAGTTGTGGGCCAGGGTCTCCAGGTGTTTGCGCAGTAGGTCATTGGGATAGCAGTAACATCCCGGCCCCTCAGGCCGGCCCATCACCAAGAGGTCCAGTTTTTCCGCTTCCACCAGGGCCTGGGCCAGCTTGTATGCCACGAACATGTCCTTACTCATGCCCGGCGGAACGGCCTTGGGATTTTTTGTTTCCTCAAGGATATCGGCAATGTAGGTGTTTACCTTCAGGCCCAAGGCTTCATTCAGATTGGCATTGGGGTCGGCATCGACGGCCAAAATAGTTCCCTTGTTGTGTTCCACGAGGTAACGGATGGCAAGAGCGGCAAAGGTGGTCTTACCGGTACCTCCTTTGCCGGCTACGGCTATACTCCGGGCCAAGAATTGCTCCCCCCTTTCCTTTCCCCTATCAGAGATGGGAACAGCTCCAGGTCGGTGTGGGGCAGGAAAAGGGCCGACACGAATTCTTCCATGAAGAGGTTGCCGACCGAGAGCTCCAGATAGGTCATTTTGCGGCCGATCTCCAAGGCCTCTTCCCACGCATCACGACAAAGGAGCACCTGGACGGCCCCTTTAAGGGAGGTGTTGCCGGCAAAGCGGTATTTCTCCCGCGGCAGGTCGGGCAGCAGGCCGATCTCCACCGCATTGTCGATGTTGAGGTAATTTCCGAACCCCCCGGCGATAACGATCTTGTCTATGGCCTCCTGGGGCAGGTCCAGGGTCTTTAAAAGGCTCCGGATGCCGGCGAAGACAGCCCCCTTGGAACGGAGGAGATTCTTGACGTCCCCCTCCGTGAGCACAATGTCCTTCCCGGTTCCGGTTTCCTCCTTCCAGGCGAGGACGAATTCATATCCTTCTTCTCCCCGGCGCAGCCTCCGGCCGCCCTTCTCAGGCATGAAATTCCCCATGCGGTCGAGGATTCCTGCCCGGCGCAGCTTGGCCAGGGCATCGATCAAACCCGAACCGCAGATGCCTACCGGCCTGGTGTTGCCGATAACCTTTACCCGTACTTCTGAGGTAGCCGGGTCGATCTCCACCCTTTCGATGGCTCCCTCCATGGCCCGCATGCCGCAGGTGATGCCAGCGCCCTCAAAGGCAGGGCCGGCGGAACAGGCGCAGGCCATCAGCCATTCTCTATTACCCAGGACCATTTCGCCGTTGGTGCCGATGTCTACGAAAAGCACCAGTTCGTCGCTGTGGCCCAGGCGCGTAAACAGGGTTCCGGAGACGATGTCGCCCCCCACGTAACTGGCCACGGAGGGGAACACCAGGACCGGGGCCGCCGGGTGGATGTTCAGCCCCACTTCCGAAGCCCGCAGCAAGGGATATTCCGCCGTAGTGGGAATGTAGGGCTGCAGCCGGATGTACTTAGGGGTGAGACCCAGAAAGAGGTGGCTCATGGTGGTGTTGCCGGCCACGACCGCTGCCACCACCTCTTCCGGCGCCACACGGCACTTGGCCAGAAGGTCGGCCGCCACTTCGTTTATACTGGCCAGGGCCGCCTTCCGCAGTTCATGCAGGCCCTCCTCCTTGGTATCCGCATGGATAATGCGGGAAATGATATCGTCGCCGAAGCGGGCCTGCCGGTTGTAAGTTCCCCCCTGCCCCAGTACCTCTCCCCTTTCGAGGTCTACCAGGGCGGCGGCCACGGTGGTAGTACCGAGATCCACGGCCAGGCCGTAGACTCCCGGAGCGTCGGCCGGGGCCACCCTGATCACTTGGCCGGTCGTGTTGAAAGACGTCAGGACTACCTTAACCTGCCAGTCCGCCCGCCGGAGGCCTTCGGCCAGCTCCTGGAGGGCGGAAAGGCCGATGGCAAAATCCTCGTCCGGCCTTTGCCGGCGCAGAGCGCCCCGGAGCCGATGCCAGTCGCTGGCGTTTTCGGTGAGGGTAGGCGGGTCCAGGCGCAGTCTTACGGCTTCGCACAAGGGCCGGATGGGGCGCCCGCCTAAAAGATCCTCCTTCTCCTTCCCTTCGGCAGCCGGTCCTTCGTCCCGTAGGAGAACACGGTGCTCGACCAGTCGGGCCTCAGGGGGTATCTCAACGGTTACCTGGCCCGCCACTTGAGTCCGGCAGGCCAGGGCGTAGCCTTTTGCCCGCATAGTTGCCGGGAGGGAATTCCCTTCCGCGGTTACGTGCCCGTCCTTTACCCGGACTATACAGCGTTTACAGGTACCCTGGCCCCCGCAGGTGCTCTTTACGCCAACTCCCGCCCACGCGGCCGCCTCTAAAAGGCTGGTTCCGGCGGGAACCGTAATCCGTATATTATCCGGCAGAAAGGTGACCGTATATTGCTGCAAGTTAATCTAGTCCTCCTTAAAAGGAACGGCCGTTTTAGGCAAACTGGCTGCGGGCAAAGGAAGGAATACCCGAAGCCTCCCGCGGCCCCACGAGCACCGTCCAGCCGGTAAGCTCCTCGAGTTTACCCTTCAGTACCGCCACCGTGCCGGGTATAACCACCCGGCGGTGCCGTACCCGTGTTTCGATACCCAGCTTCTTCATGACCGCTGCTATCTTTTCGGCTTCGAACTTGCCGTCGGCGTACGCCGTCAAAACGGAAAGCCCGTTGGTGTCCACCGGGATGATGAAGCTGGGTATCCGGCTGGCCTCCACTTCGCCCTCCACGGAATAGTACGTGAGGGAGAAGTTAGTGGTGATGTAGACGGGAGAGTTCTCGTTGACCTCGCCGACCTCGCATATCTTTTCCTCTACCCGGATGGGTACCTGGGGATCGGTGTACAGGTTCTGCCGCCAGGAGAGCAGCGGCAGGAAGTGGGCCTTGGCGGCCGTCCTGAGGACCACCAGGCTGGCATACTTGGCAATGTAATCTACGGCCTCCAGGACCTCCATGAGGGGGTCTTGGGCCGTAGTGAAGGCCATAAGGGGATAGCCGAAGGTGCGGTAGCGCTTCTTGATGGCCTGCCGCCGGATCTGGGTGAAGTCGGCAATGGCGCGGGAAATGTCGCGGGCCCCTGGATCCAGCACCAGTTGTTTGTATCCCAGGGCGGTAATCTTATCTACTACGTCCGCCAGTTCCTGCAGGCTGCCGCCCTTGACGGCCAGGGGGCATTCGTGTTCTTTGGCGAGGCCGGTCATGGCCTCGTAATTGGCGGCGTTGGCGGCATAGATAAGGGGTTTGCGGTTGGCCACGGCCGGCAAGGCCGCCTTCATGACCGCCGGGTCCTCCGCCACCAGGACTAGGTTTAAGGGGCTGTTGTCTGCCACCAGGCTTACGGCCTTGGCAAAGGCCTCGGGCTCCGAGGCCAGGTGGCGTACAGCAACGGCCTCCACCTGGTAGCGCTGGCCTACGCGCTCGAAGACCAGGTCGTTTATGCTCCTGACTTTGTTCAGGATCTCTTCTTCCGGCAGGGCGTCGGCGACTTCGACGGCCACCACAGGCTCATGATAGAAGCGCTTGTCATGGCGGAACAGTTCGGTTTCATCCCCCATTTCTACCGCCCTATCCCCGGTGCCCAGGATTACTTTGGCAATAGGCGGGGCAGAAGCCGATTCCAGGGCCTCCCGGGCGGCGGGGGTAACGTAAGGACATGCGTCCAGTGTGGCTTTGCCGGCCGCCAGGTTCATGGCAAAGGCCAGGCACGTAGGTGTGCCGCATTCGCCGCAGTTTTTTTTGGGCAACTGCTTGTAAATTTCCAGTCCAGTAAGACCCATGGCTTGATAACCCCTTTCTAACTGCCGAGAAGTGGTATTATAGCCTCAGCGGGGGCGAATACCGCCCCCGGCCATCCTTTCAGGGACTAACACTACAGGAGGGGGTCCATGGTAAGGGCTGGGTGACCCTTCTCCTCCAGGAAGGGCATTATTTCTTCCACCGTGGTGCCCACAGTTTCGTCGGCGATCTTGTCGATGAAGTTCTCTCCCAGCCCTTCCTCGACGCTGCGCCGGACGAAGTCTTCCCACAAGTATTCCTTTAGAGATTTGGGCATCCAGACGATACGGGCAATACCGCCGTCGGCCTTTATGAACTTCTTGCTCACAATGTAGCTCCGGCCGATACCCATGAATCCGGGCGTCTGGACCCCGCCGCCTATCATACCCGCCAGGGTGGAGAAGGTCATGCCCGAAGGGGTCATGCCCGTATGGTCGCGGGTGGTGATCATGATACCGTTGAGTTCGGGTACCACCGCCATGATGGCCTCAAAGCACCCACAGGAGGTCATGGGGTTCTCCATGAGGGTGTAAAGACATACCTGCTCCAGGTTATGGTTAGAGGCGCTGTAGAGGTAGTCGTTGACACTCTTCCATATGCCTTTTACGGGATCTATTTCTCCTTCCTTGGGGATGGGCTGGTTGGGCCCGGCGCTGTTTATCTCATATGACGCTTTGGCATCCAGCCAGGTCACCGCCCCGCACAAGCCCACCCGCTCGGGGGTTACTATACATACGTGATTCGGGGCAAAGGACTGGCAGAGGACGCAGGAGTAGAAGGTGTCCACGGCCTCGTCGGTCAATCCCCGCATGCGATCGTCGCGCTTCCGGTATTTTTCTTTGGCCTTCTCCATTTCCCGACGGACCAGGTCCTCTTCGGTGATTATGGTGACCTGCACACGGTCTACGATGGCCGGGAACTCCTCCTTCATTTTGGCAATGAGGAGTTCACCCATATGCTTGAATCTGAAGCCTTTAGCTACTGCTTCCTTGCTTATGCGCAGCCAGTTGATGTTCCGCTGGCCGGTGTGCCACAACCCCTCGCCGTAATTGATAAAATCGTGGATGCGCCTCTCCAGTACGCCTTCGAAGTCTTCCTGCATTTTGCGGCCGTAGATGTCCACCAGGAGGCCGAAGGGAAGGGTGCTGCCCTCGGGGATATCGGATAGATCGGGGCCGATGACCTCGATACGGCCGTCGGTAATTTCGGCCTCCCCTACACTCCTGGCCAGCTCAAAGGCCGGGCTGCGGTTTCCGCCCATTTCCACATACATATCGTGCTTGCGGATGCTCTCCCCTTCAAAGGCCGGGCCGAAGTTAATGGGCAGATCGAGTTTAATCTTGGTGAGCTTGATTCCCCTGACCTCCATGGCGATCTGCACCATTTTACTATAGTCCTCTACACTGAAGAACCAATCGGGAATTTGCTCATCCTCGGCCAGGGGCTGGTCGGTGATAACGGGGAAGCCGGTGAAGATGGCTCCAAAGGCGGCCGCCGTTTTGACCATGTCCCGCTCGCCCAGGTAAAGGACAAAGGCCCGGATGCGGCGGCGCTGGTAATCGCGCTGGGCGTCGCGGTCGCCCGGCGTAACTCCGCCGAACATCATGCCGGCCCGCAACGCATAGTTGGCCGCATGGACTATCTGGGTAAAGTTGCCCAGGGGGAAGGCAATGTAGTCGATGCCCAGTTTGACATTTTGTTCCAGGAGCTGTTCAACGGCTTCGTCGCATATGAAGAGCATGAAGCCCATGCCCATTAGTTCCTTGACCATATTGGCCAGGGCCTTGGGGTCTCTGGCCCGGCCTAAAATAACGGCCTCCCCCGGGATGGTCCAGTCCACCATTTTGACTCCGTAACGCCGCACTACAGGGTCGCTGATGAAGCCGGTCCAGGGCTCGGGAGCCAGGGGTTCCTCGGGTTTATACTTGAGGTAGCGGAGGGCTTCGATTATTTCGGCCGCGTACCACGTGGCCTCGCCCGCCAGCCTGGCGTTTTCAAAGGTAAGTTCGGATTTTATTTGGGCCCTCTTGCGGTTTAGTATGGGGGGCAGGTCTCCCAGCTTGGTAACCTTTTCACCACTGAAGCACCGAATTACGGGCAGATAATAGGCGGTGTCGGGATAACCCACCGGGTGTTCGGGACCGTAATCCCGTATAGCTTTGTTCAGGAGGATTTCGGCGTAACTTACGGCCGTAATCGCTCCGTGGTAAACTTCTCGGAAGAGCTTGGTAGGTATCTTGCCGTCCGGTAAAGCGCCCTCGTATATCTTGTCGAAGTCTACGGCCATGGTTCCTTTCCCCCTTCTAATAACCCTGGCACAACCGGGTGCCGAAACGCTCGGCTACCTCGCGGTGTACACCCAGTTTCCAGGTGCGGTATTCTAAGGCATTGAGGATCTTGCGCGCTGCCACCTGGGGGTCCATTTCAAAGATGAAATAACCCCCGTAAACGTCGCCGGCGATCTGGGTCAGAATGCTATATATCAGATCGCTTCCCTCCACAGGTGGCATGCAACCAACGTGGGTGGGTAGCCCGAGGGCCACGCACCACGTGCCGATGCTCGTAGCCTTGCCGCTCATGGCTTCGGGGGCCGAAGCAGCGAAGGGCACCTTGGGAGTGTCGACCCCTAGGTCGTTGGCCATGGCCATGAGGAGATCCGAGGCCCGGGTATTATCTACGCAGGAACCCAGGTGGAACACCGGGGGTAGTCCTACGCTTACCTGGGCTTTTTCCCTCAGGCGGCCCAAGAAACTCTTGAGCCCGTCACCGCACAGTTCGTCAACCATAGCCGGATCCATGAGTCCCAATTTGGCCGCCGATTGGGCGGAACAGCCGGTAGCTATTACGAAGACGTTGTTCTTGAGAAGTTCCTTCATAATGGTTATGTGGGAGGCGTCCTGATACACTTTAAGGTTGTTGCACCCGGCCATGAGGACCACCCCGGCCAGTTCGCCCCCCAGGATGGCGTCGTTTAAGACCCGAACCGGGTTTTCGGGATTAACAGCCCCAAAGAGCTTGAAGAGGGCTTCCAGGCTCCAACCGGCCACTACGGTATTCTTAAGGGGCGGGATAAAGACTTCCCGGCCGCTCTCTTTCCGCTCCCGGAAGGCTTCAATGGCCAGGCCCAGTACTTCCTTGGCCTGGGAAAAAGCGCTGTGGGTCTGGTAGTCCAGGTGGTAGGCTCCGGGAATTTTGGCGATATCCGAGGTGGTTATGAGGCGCGTATGAAAACATTCGGCTACCCGCTGTAGGCCGGGCATGATGCACTGGACATCCACGCACATGGCATCCACCGCACCGGTGCAGACGGCCAGCTCCTGGGAAGCGTAAGAGGTTACCAGGGGTATTCCCTGCCGCATGAGGACCTCGTTACCTGTGCAGCAGATACCCACCAGGTTGATACCCCGCGCACCGGCCGCCACCGCCTCGCCCTCCATCTCCCGGGCGGCCCGTACAATTATCTCGCTGAGCAAGGGATTATGGCCGTGGAGGACGAAATTTACTTTATCCGGATCCAGCACCCCCATGTTGGCCTGGCTGACTACGGGTTCCGGCGTGCCGAACAGGATATCCGAAAGATCGGTGGCGATGTGCATACCGGCATAGTCGGCCAGCCCGACGCGCACTGCGCTGAACACCAGGTTGACCGGATCGTCATCGTTCCCTACATGGGCCTGGCTGGCCAGGTCGGAAATGGTGACATGAATACCGTGGGGCATGACATTGTGGGTGCGGAATTTTTCCACACGGCCGGGGGTTACTGTGGTGGTAACCCACACACTATCCCCCATTCCCTTTAGCCGGCCGAAATCTTCCAGGGCTTTAAGGGCCAGCTCCCTGGCCAGTTCCATCTCCGTCTTGCCTTCCGTCGGCAAGCCTACCCTCCGGCAGACCTGGTATAGCTTTTCCGTGTCCGTTATTTGATAATCCGGCAGGCGGCCTTCGGCCATCTCCAGGAGGGTATGGGCTATGTGGTTGCCGTGTTCGGAGTGGGCCGCGGCGCCGGTTAGGATCATCAAGCCGACACTGCGGGCGACTATAGTCCACGGCGAGGCGCCGCAGATGCCCCGGCTGCCGGGACCGCTGTCGCCCTTAATTCTGCACGGCCCCATCATGCAAAAACGGCAACATATTCCCTCATAACCGAATTTGCACTGGGGCTGTTGGGCTACAAAGCGGTCGAAGGCGGTAACTACTTGCGGGAGTTGCCGGGTGTGTTCCAACACCGAAAGCACCGCAGTGTCCATGCTCCGCTCCCGGCGCTTGGGTTCCGTAACCCGCGGCGCACCGGAAGGACGGCTGGTGTGACTGGGGTCGCTAAACCTGGGCATTATGCCTTCTACCTCCTTGGTAAGAAGTTCCGTACCGGATCACCGGTACAGTTGTCGGCTCCGCGCCTCTGAATTTTGGGTAAAGGCGGGTACGGCCGGCCCCTCAGCGGTTGCAGGCTAATAAGTAGTCGCCTATCCGGGCTACGGCTTCCCGAAAGGCCCGGGGTTCCGCAGCTTCCCTTCCCAGACTGAGGTCCAGGATTTCCTCCTGGAAAGGCAGGACGCCAATGAGTTCCTCCGTAGAAAAATGATCCAGGAGGAACTGTTCCTGGCGGCCGTCCCGTACCTTATTGGCTACAAATTTTACCAGGGGAACCCCCAGCTCCCGGGCGAGCTTCTCTACCACGCGCGCCGTGCGCGTACTTACTACAGAGGGTTCCACTACAACCAGTATTACATCTACACCCCGCGCCGTTCCCCTGGTTAGGTGCTCGATGCCGGCACTCATGTCCAAGACCACTATTTCCCCTTCTCTCAAAAGGAGGGAGTTGACCAGCGCGTGGAGCACGGCATTCTCGCGGCAGTAGCAAGTCGAACCGCCCTGCTTCACACCTCCCATCTTTAGAAAAGAAATGTTGCCGTAGGTAAGGGTATAATCCTCCAAAAGCCTATCCACATCGGGGTTCAAAGAGAAAAAGGCCCCGCTGCCGCCGGTGAGTTCGGCAATAACCTCACGCATCTCGACTACGGGTTTCAGGGAACCGAGGCCTTCCTCGGGTAGCCCCAGGACTAACCCCAGGCTGGTATCCGGGTCGGCGTCCACGGCGAAAACCCGGTAGCCCTTAGAGGAAAAAAACTTGGTTAACGCCGCCGCCAGAGTTGTTTTCCCCACCCCGCCTTTGCCGGAGATTGCCAGCTTCACCCTTAAGCCTCCATGTTCAAAATTCAGTATCCCGGTGTTCAGGACCACCGACATTAGTGAAATTCTGCACAAATCCCCTTTTTCCTGCCGACGACCAGTTGCTTTTTTTTCTTTTTCTCGTTGAACAATTTGCCCTTTTAAAATAAAGAAAAGACAAAAGCTTCGACTCCCCCGTTCCAACAAGGAAGAGATTCGTATGGCCCTTACTTTTTATGATTATAGCATATTTCGTCCAAAGAGCTATATAAATTTACGTAATTATTTAAAAAGCGATTGTGATAACAAGATATTGTTTGCCGAGTATAGTAAAGCTCCCGCAAGAGCTACCCAGAACTTGCAAGAGCTAATGTACCGTTTTGGCCGCCAGGTTTGTAGGCATAGCTTCCGTGCTTACTGTGTAACCATTTCCCAGATAAACCCATATTCTATGTATTAAAGACCAAAAGAAGGAGGAATGATTCCAGTGTCTCAAGCTGACTTGAACGCAATTTTTGACAAGATTAAAGAGAGTTCCCCCGAAAGGGACCCAGCATGGGAAGGGCTGGAATCCATCCTGAATGAGTTGCAACGCAAGGCTGACAAAAAAATCGGCATTGAGTTCGAGTGCGGCGATTGTTGCAAGAAAGTCATAAACGGGTCTGAATTGTTCTTGGTCAAGAATTTTGTCGTCCTGGTTCCGGCCCGTGGCGATTGCCTTTTCATGAAGGTATTCAGCGGTGGCAAGCTCGTTGATAAACAGCTCTTGAGGGCAATTATAATCCCCGCAAGCCGTATTTGTGCTGTCGAGATTAACCCCGTACAAATAGACCCATAGCCTAAAAGGCCGCGGCGTGCCTAGCCTTACACCATAACAAAGGCTGTTGACGCGTTAATGGGTCAACAGCCTTTGTTGTTATAGTAGTCCCTTACGGCCAATGAAAGTCCCGCAGCGTAAGAATTTCGGTCTTATCACAGCATTTCCTAACGGCTGGGACTGGCGATACGACACGTAAGACCTCTGCGGGCCTAGGTTTCGCTGGCAGCCACCAAAGTTGGGTAGATAACAGTTTCAAAAGCAGGCACCAGCTTTCAAGATAATCGGATACAAAAAGAACATTTCAATGGAAAATATCACTAAGGGCAACCCCTATACCGGATGGCCTCCCAACCTGCTTCCCGCAGTACGGCACGGTTCCGCTAACCGGCCTTGCAGGTTTCCTTGACAGCGGCAATAGCCTCCTTACACTGCTCCCGCGTGATTTTGCCCCGCCTGCGGTATTCGTTGAAGTAGTTCTCTCGCCTGGTCTCCTTGCTTTTGTGAATGACATCCATGTATAGGGCGTAGGGCTTTGGCACTTCCTGCCTTGTGGCTTAAGAGTCTTGAGTGGTTTGCATAAGTTAAAACCTCCTTTTGATAATTGGATGGATTTGCAGCCATTTTGTCTGCCTGTTAATAAAAAAATACCACAAACAACTACAGCTGCCAAGGATTTCTTGTTTAAGCAAACTAAAAATTTGTATGCCTACTTGAACTATCTGTGAACTATGCGCTACAATATGCTTGAATACTCCACTTCAAAAGGAGCAAGGTTTTCTATGGCTATAAAGTGTGTGTTATCCACGATAATGGGAGCCAAACGACTTAAGATGACCGATGTCGCTCAGGGAGCGGGAATAGCGCGTTCCACTGTGTTTGGCCTATACCACGATAGGGTGAAAAAGGTGGATTACGCAGTCCTTGATCGCTTGTGCAAATTCCTCAACTGCCAGCCCGGCGACCTTCTCATATACGTGCCCGATGCTGAGCAGGGCTAGCGAGCTTCCGGGTTTAAATCCACAGCGGTTACCCACAGAAGGGAGGAGCGCAATATGAAATTCCCCGTAATCCTCACCAAAGGCGAAGACGGCTATATCGTGGTCGAATGCCCTGTCCTTCCTGGGTGTGTATCCCAGGGGAAGACACGGGAGGAGGCTCTTGCGAACATCCGGGAGGCCATTGAACTGTACCTGGAGACCGAAGAGGCGCCTGAACTGCCCACAGCCTTTGAAGTGGCGGAAGTGGAGGTAGCTATATAATGCCCAGGCTGCAACTGAATTCATTTTCTCAAACCTGGTCATCCGTTAATGCTACGGGAAAAGGAAGCAGTCTCAAAAGTTCCTTCTTGTCCCTCTTGGAATAATCCAGGATGGTTGCTCCGCTGACTTCTCCTGTAGCCAGGGAGTAGCGGATTAAAACCCCTTCCGCTCCGTCCTCTTCAGAATATGAAGGAACAGGCTCTCCTAGCGAAATATAAAGCACGTCATGCTCCTTATCATAGTTTAAAACTGGTTCGGGCATATACTATCCCTCCCTCCGTGGAGAGTCCTTTCGTTTTTGTGCTGAGGAAGGCAGTAACAATATCTCCCTCTCCCATACCATGGTCTACAATAGCTCTAATAACCACAAGCCTCTGTGAAACAGGTGAAGGGATTAAATCAACGTACTCCTCCCGTGTAGGATGAGGGCTTCCGTCCGCTTGTAGATCCCGAAGTATGTAGTAAGGATTTTGGATTAGCCTTTCCAAAAGCTCAAGATTGACTTCGGGATGCCCTGGCGATATTTTAAACTCCCAAGTCGTCTTCTTCAGTCTTACTAATCTGTCTAGAGGATCCTTTCCAGTAAACATTCCCCTCTTGAGAATCTCTGTAAACCGACCAATTTGGGGTGTGCAGTTCGAACCTGTTGTGCCACGCCAATCGTTCCATATTATGGATATGCTATCGGGTAAAATGTTTTATTTTTGGAGATTGTTTTTCAGAGGCCTCGCCTTATAAGAGACATGGCAAGGACTTCCGTTCCCGGAGGCCTTGCCATTCCTTGTTTTTTGGAGCCGGCGACCGGACTCGAACCGGTGACCTGCTGATTACAAGTCAGCTGCTCTACCTGCTGAGCTACGCCGGCCGGTATAGCTGGTCGGGATGACAGGATTTGAACCTGCGACCCCCTGCTCCCAAAGCAGGTGCTCTACCAAGCTGAGCTACATCCCGCAGGGCTTTTACTATTAGCTCTATTTTAGCACGGAGTTAGCTCCCAGACAAGATTTCAGAGGCTCGGGTTCGCGTTTGCCCCTGTCCTACTATCCCTTTTTTGAGCCCTTTCCATGAGGCGGCATACGGAGCATACTTTCTCAGTAGTTACCTGTCCACAGCGGGAGCACTCCCTCAATTCCACATCGCCGTCGTATTCCCGGAACAGCTCCTTGTGCTTCAAAAAGCCCTTCAAGAAAGAGAGCTTAGTCCCTGGCGATGCTGCCTCGATGTGGTTGAGGGCCTCCTTATAGGTGATGCTGGTAGCCCCCTCGGCATGAGGACACTCTTCGGGCAGATAAGATATCTGCCGGATGAGGGCATAGGCCAGGCACTCCCGTTCCGTCAGGGTGTAGAGGGGCTTGACCTTTTTCACCAGTTTAGGGTGGGTAGAGGGTAAATAGGGCTGCTGGCGGGCCAGGTAGCCCGTCTGCCAGTGGAGGAGGTTGCCCAGCAGAGAGGCGACCTCGTCATCCAGGTTGTGGCCTGTGGCCACTACCGAAAAGCCGCCCTCCAGAGCGCACTTATTAAAGAGATAGCGCTTAACACGGCCGCACACCGCGCAGGGAATGCGGCGGGTTTTGCGGGCTATTTCGGGAATGCTCAGGCCCCAGATTTCCTTCGCCGAAACGGTTTGCAAGGGCGCGCCGGTCCGGGCGGCGAATTCCCGGCACTTGTCCTCCGAACGCCGGGAATAGCCTTCGATCCCCAGGTCTATAAAAAGGGCGGTGACCCGGTACCCCAGCCGTATTAAGGCATCCCAAAGGCTGAGGCTGTCTTTGCCCCCGGAGACCACCAGGAGCACATGGTCGCCGGGGGAGAACATCCTGTAGGCGCGGATGTTATGCTGAACCCGCTTGAGGAAGTACTCCTGGAAGCAGTCGTTGCAGTAGGCGGCATTGTGGTGCCGCACTTCTACCGTAGCCTTGGCGTGACAGGTTTTGCAGCGCATTTTTTAACCCCCCGATATGGCCGGGAAGACCTCGATGACGTCTTCATCTCCGATGAACGCGTCCCGGGTGAGGATGCTGCCCCCGCGCACTACCAGGTGGGCCTCCAAATTTATATTCAGCTCCCGGGCCAGATCGGCCAGCTTCTTGCCCCCGGCGACCTCCATTTCCCGCTTCCCGGCCTGGTGAATTATGACCTTCACGTTCCAACCCCCCTTCCGGTACTAATGCCGGCGGTTATATAATTATAATACTCTTTTTCCCGTCCTGCAAAAACGGGCCTGTCCCGGCGGCCGGGCGGGCAGGCGTGCTCATTCTTTGAAACCGCGGAGAACCCGTACAAAAAACTGAGTTATCCCCACTTTTTGCAGAGCAGGCCTGCTTGGGCTTGGAAGCGAGCGAGCAAGCTTTCGCGGCTAGCCCAGGCTTTAAGCTTGGCGAAAGGCTTAAAGCTT